>NZ_JAERLZ010000013.1:0-57607 GCF_018256175.1 Gluconobacter sp. Dm-44
CACTTATCCCCACAATCCATTGAGAATCCGAAATGAAAAAAACATGAAAAAAGCGCCTTTACGGCGCTTTTTTGGGTTCAAACCCGCTTTTATCGCGGTCAGCCCGCTGAAACTGGCTTCCCATCAATCGTAAGGGCCTTGTCGGTGGCCGAAACCTTTACGGCTTCACCATCGTGGATGCTTCCTTCAAGCAGCAGGCTGGCCAGCGGGTTCTGCAGGCTGCGCTGAATGACACGCTTGAGTGGGCGGGCACCGTAGACTGGGTCGTATCCTTCTGCCGCCAGCCATTCGGTTCCCTTCTCGTCCAGTTCCAGATCAATCTTGCGATCTTCCAGCAGCTTCTGGAGACGGCTGATCTGGATCTTAACGATCCGGTCCATATCCTTGCGCTGCAAACGGGAGAACAGAATGATTTCGTCCAGACGGTTCAGGAATTCCGGCCGGAAGTGATTCCGTACGACCTGCATCACCTGCGGACGAACTTCATCCACTGATTCACCATCCGGCAGATTGGCCAGAACTTCGGAGCCAAGGTTGCTGGTCAGGACAATGATCGTGTTGCGGAAGTCCACCACACGTCCCTGCCCGTCCGTCAGACGTCCATCATCGAGAACCTGAAGCAGAATGTTGAAGATGTCCTCATGGGCCTTCTCCACCTCATCAAACAGGATCACCTGATAGGGACGACGACGAACGGCTTCCGTCAGCACACCACCTTCATCGTAACCGACATAGCCTGGAGGGGCGCCGATCAGACGGGAGACCGCGTGCTTCTCCATGAACTCACTCATGTCGATCCGCAGCAGGGCCTTCTCATCATCGAACAGGAATTGCGCCAGAGCCTTCGTCAGTTCGGTTTTGCCAACACCCGTCGGACCAAGGAACAGGAACGAACCGATCGGACGGTTTGGATCCTGAAGACCGGCACGGGCCCGGCGGACGGCGTTCGACACCGCGACAAGGGCCTGCTCCTGCCCGACGACGCGATCACGCAGCGTGTCTTCCATGCGGATCAGCTTGGCGCGCTCGCCTTCAAGCATCCGGTCCACCGGAACACCCGTCCAGCGGGACACGACCGAGGCCACGCCCTGATCTGTCACGGTATCAGCGAACAGCCCACTTTTCGACGAGGCGTCCTCTTCTTCCTGCGCCTTGGCGATTTGAGCTTCAAGGTTCGGAATCAGGCCGTACATCAGCTCTGAAGCCTTACCGAGATTGCCCTGACGCTGCGCGACCTCCACATCGGAGCGCGCGGTATCAAGCTGCTCCTTCAGCTTCTGGATCGCATTCACCCGATCTTTCTCGGCATGCCATTCGGCACCCATCGCGTCGGACTGCTCTTCCAGATCGGCCAGTTCGGCCTCCAGTGCGACCAGGCGATCCTTCGACGCGTTATCGTCTTCCTTGCGGATGGCTTCCCGCTCGATCTTAAGCTGGATGATACGACGGTCGAGTTCGTCCAGAGCTTCCGGCTTACTGTCGATCTGCATCCGCAGACGGCTGGCAGCCTCGTCAATCAGATCGATCGCCTTGTCCGGCAAGAAACGATCCGTGATGTAGCGATTGGAGAGGGTTGCAGCCGCAACGATGGCGTTGTCCGTAATGCGGACGCCATGATGCAGTTCGTACTTCTCCTTGATGCCACGCAGGATCGAGATCGTGTCGGCAACGGACGGCTCACCCACGAAAACCGGCTGGAAACGACGGGCCAGAGCCGCGTCCTTCTCAATATACTTACGATATTCGTCGAGCGTCGTCGCACCCACGCAATGCAGCGTTCCGCGCGCCAGTTCCGGCTTGATGAGGTTGGACGCGTCCATCGCCCCATCGGATCGACCAGCGCCGACAAGGGTGTGCATTTCGTCAATGAAGAGAATGATCTCGCCTTCAGCCGTCTCGATTTCCTTGAGAACAGCCTTCAGACGCTCCTCGAACTCACCGCGATATTTCGCACCGGCAATCAGCGCGCCCATGTCGAGCGACATCAGCTTCTTGTTGCGCAGGGCTTCAGGCACGTCACCATTGACGATCCGCTGCGCGAGACCCTCAACAATGGCCGTTTTGCCCACACCCGGCTCACCGATCAGAACCGGATTATTCTTGCTACGACGGGCCAGAACCTGAATGGTCCGGCGGATTTCCTCATCACGGCCAATAACCGGATCGAGCTTGCCAGCCTGAGCCACAGCCGTGACGTCACGGGCGTATTTCTTTAGGGCGTCGAACGTATTTTCCGCAGATGCGCTCGTGACGGTGCGTCCTTTGCGGATTTCTGCAACAGCACGCTCCAGAGCCCCCGCACTGGCCTTGCCCTCTACAAGCGCCTTGCCCGCAGCCGTATTGCTGGCGGCAATCGCCACAAGCAGACGGTCCTGCGCCACATGACTGTCGCCAGCGACTTTCGCAGCGGATTCCGCACCATCCAACAGACGGGCAAGATCCGGCGTCATCTGGGGCTGGCCCGCACCGGCACCCTGCACTTTCGGCAATTTGGCAAGGGCGGCATCATTGGCGGTCTGAACGACCTTCGGATCGCCACCCGCTGCGCGGATCAGGCCGGATGCCGCGCCCTGTTCATCATCCAGCAGGGCCTTGAGCAGATGCTCCGGCGTCAGCTGCTGGTTGTAGTCCCGAAGCGCAATCGTCTGTGCGGCCTGAAGAAAGCCCTGGCTGCGTTCGGTAAAATTCTGAATGTCCATAGTCTTTGAAGTCCTCGTATGCCCCGTTGCGGCAGCATTGATGTTCTTGGCCGCCCCCGGAAGCAGCGGCCTGTGACTAATATTTAGGCAGTCATTTTTTCGTTTCAAGAGCCTCGCGGAGACGTTTTGCCGGCCCCTGCAACACGAGATCCGCCTTCGAAAGACGATCGAACGCGTTGCGGTTCTGGTGCCAGTACGGATAGATCAGGTCCGGCGCACTCACATCGTCCAACCTGCGGACCTGCTCCTGCGTGAGACGAAGCGACGCGGCAGCGAGATTGTCCAGAAGCTGGCTTTCCTTGCGCGCGCCCAGAACCAGCGACGTGATCCCCGGCTTGTGCAGCGTCCAGGCCAGCGCCACGCGGGCCGCGGAAACGCTGTGCTCTTCCGCGATCTGCACCAGAACCTCGACCGTATCGTAGAGCTTCTTCAAATCCCGGACTTCGGGCTCCGGCCAACCGGAAATCCGGCGGGAATCTTCCGGTGCCGTCTTGCCGCGACGATACTTCCCCGTCAGCAGGCCACAGGCCAACGGGCTCCAGACCTGAACGCCCAAGCCCTGATCCACAGCGAGCGGCAGAAGCTCATATTCGGCATCCCGCGCTTCAAGGGAATAATAGAGCTGCTGGCTGACGGGGACGATCAGACGATCCCGCTCCGCGGCACCCAGCAGCTTCATCGCCTGCCAGCCTGCAAAATTGGAAATCCCCGCATACCGGATCTTGCCCTGATCGCGCAGGGTCTGGAGCGCCTCAAGCGTTTCTTCAACCGGCGTCAGGCCATCCCATTCGTGCAGATAATAGAGGTCGATATGATCGCGCCCCAAACGACGCAGACTGTCTTCGCAGGCATTAAGAATGTGATGGCGCGACAGGCCCTGTTCGTTCGGTCCCTTCCCCGTCGGAAAACGCACCTTGGAGGTCACGAGCAGTTCGCGGCTGCGTCCCTGAAGGACCCGCCCCAAGATTTCCTCCGCCTCACCGCCGGAATAGGCGTCCGCCGTGTCGAACATGTTCACACCATGCTCGACGCAGATGTCCACCATCCGCGTGGCTTCGGCGACATCCACCTTCCCGGTGGCGGCAAAATTGCCCTGCCCGCCGAATGTGACCGATCCGAAATTGAGTGCTGAAATCTTGAGGCCCGAGCGACCAAGCTGACGATACTGCATATCCATCAGGCTCCTTCTTGCTGAGACGTAGTGCAATGCAGAACACCCGAACCCTAGATCGGTCCCGGTAAAATCGCCCCCGCTCTCGAAAACGTGAGAGGGTTGCGCAGATCCCTTCCGCAAACCCTGTTCACAAACGACGCCCCGGTCCATGATCGACGTCAAAATCCTGTCCGCCGTCATCTTTTGGAGATGCAATGCCCTCAAATCCCCTTCGTCGCGCCCTTATGGCCTGCGCCCTCATCTCTCCAGTACTGTCCGCCGGAATTGCCAATGCCGCCGATCCCGCGGCCTGCATGCTCGATCTCGCCAAGACCCGGAACGGTACGCTTGGCCTGCCGAACCACGCGGAAATCACGCCGGACGGTCACTCCGTCCTGTTCCTGCGTTCGGGACCATTCGACACGCATCTGCATCTTTATCGCTACGATCTGCCGGACCACGCGATTCATGAACTGGCCGCACCGGCATCAGGGCCAGAACATCTGTCGGTAGAAGAAAAAGCTCGGCGCGAACGGGCGCGGCAGAGCATGTCCGGCATCACCGATTACCAGATGAGCGAGGACGGCGGCACGGTTCTCGCCTCACAGGGCGGGCAGCTCGAACGCATCGCTACGGATGACGGGCGGGTCACGCCGGTCGAAGGTCAGTGGATCGCACCCCGCCTCTCACCGGACGGCCTCAGCCTCGCCGCCGTGCGGGATAATGAGCTTTATAGTGTCGATCTGGTCAGCGGACGTGAAACGCGCCTGACGACCAGTGGCAGCGACACGCTAAGCCATGGCCTCGCCGAATTTGCCGCCGCCGAGGAACTGGAACGCGCGGATGGTGCCTGGTGGTCTCCCGACAGCAAGACCATCCTGTTCGAGGAAGCCGATAACAGCGACGTCGAAAAGCACTACATCACCAACCCCGAAGCCCCGCAGGCCGAGCCCGTCACCTTCCGCTATCCCCGCGCGGGCACGAACAACGCCAAGACGCGCTTCGGTCTCGTGGACGCCAAAGGCGGCCCAATCCGCTGGATTTCATGGGACCACGACGCATGGCCCTATCTCGGTCGCGTCGTCTGGCGGAAGAATGCCCCCCTCGCCATCGTCCTGCTCAACCGCGAACAAACGAAAGAGCAGCTTCTCACAATCGACCCCGCAACCGGCGCGCCCCATCTCCTTCTGGAACAGTCCGACCCGGCATGGATCGAACTGGACCCGCGCGCCGCGTCCGGCGGCCACAACCTGCCCGTCTTCCTTGACAACAACGCAGGCTTTCTCTGGGCCGCAGACCGGGGCAAAGACTGGCAGCTCGAACTCCATACCCCGGACGGAAAGCTAGAGCGCGTCCTGACGCCGCCCGGCCTATCCTATATCGCCCTCAACGATTACGACGCCGAACATAACAGCCTTACGGTCACGGTCCGCGCGAACCGGCTGGACAACGAGGTCGTGCATATCGATCTGAAAACCGGGGCCGTCACGCCGTTCGTGACGGAGCGCGGTATTCACAACATCCATGTCACCAACGGCACGCACACGGCCATGGTGGATACGTTCGCCAGTGCCGCCGGTACGCGCCAAACGCTGGTGCGGGATACGGCAGGTCATGTCGTGGCGACACTTCCGGGCGTGGCCCAGCCCCCAAAACTTCCGGTTCATGTCGAGTTCACGACCGCAGGGGCGCGTGATCTGGACGCCGCCATCATCCGGCCGGAGAATTTCAGCGCCTCAAAACATTATCCGGTCGTGCTGTCCGTCTATGCCGGACCGGGCTCCAAAATGGTCCACGACACGCCAACGTCTTATCTTGATGACCAGTGCCTCGCCAATCAGGGCTATATTGTCGTCACGCTCGACGGACGTGGGACGCCGGGACGCGATCATGATTTCGAGCGGGCCATCAAGGACAACCTGATCGATCTGCCACTTCAGGACCAGATCGACGGTCTTCAGGCGCTCGGCAAGCGTCATCATGAAATGGATCTCTCCCGCGTTGGCGTGCATGGATGGTCCTTTGGCGGCTATTTCACCGCCATGGCGACCATCCGCCGTCCCGATGTGTTCAAGGTCGGTGTGGCGGGGGCACCGCCGGTCGATTTCGCGGATTACGACACGGCCTATACCGAGCGTTATCTCGGCACCCCTCAGGAGGACCCGGAAGGCTATCGCAAGAGCAACGTCCTGACCTATGCCGACACGCTGAGACAGCCGCTTCTGCTTATGCACGGCATCACGGACGACAACGTCTATTTCGAAAACACCATGAAGCTGACGCAGGCCCTGCTCCATGCAGGCAAGCCCTATGACCTGCTGCTACTACCGGGCACGCATATGCTGCCCGATCCTGTCATTCGCGCCCGCGTAGCCCAGCGACGCGAGCAATTCCTGCACACGGTTCTTCAGCCCGGAAAATAATCACGACATAAAAAAGGGCCGGATCACGCGATCCGGCCCTTTTTTGAAAATATAGCTCCGCTCAGACGGCAATACCGTCGAACAGTTCCACACCGGACCGTACTGCCATGGCCTGTCGGTAGGCCTCGATCTCAGGGGGATAAACCACCCCACGGATCAGCGAGAGGCTGTGCAGATGCGCGAACAGATGGATATCATCCGTGGAGAGTTCGCCATTTACGGCCTCGGGCGAACGGATCAGCGGTGCCAGATCTTTCAGCAGTGCATTGAGCTGCGTCAGTTCTTCGGTCTTCTCTTCCAGCAGTGCGCTGAAGGCGCCGACGGAAGGCTCCTTGCGGCGGATGAATCCGGCGCGTGCGGATGTAGTGCCAAACTCCGGCAGCGGCGCGGCAGCCGCGCGGGGAAGAAACAGGCGATAAAGGGGCGCAGCGGCCCTCTGGAGCCAGGCCGTAATCTCCGGACGCGTGTCTCCCGTCAGAACGGGCGTTCCGATCCCATCGATATGCGTAACGATATCCATGCTTTCAGGCATGAAATGTCCGTTTTCTTCAAGGATGGGAACGACCTTGCGACCCACCATGCGGACCGGACCGTCCACATCATCATTCAACAGAATGCGCTTCTCATAAGGGATCTTTTTGAACCCGAAGATCATCCGCGCCTTCGTGCAAAACGGGCAGTGCTCATAAATATAGAGAATATAGGGTGCGCTCATGCTGCCTTCCTGTGTCTGACGGGTGCCTTCTCAGGCTTCTCCGACTGATGAAGAAAAAAGAAGCGGGTCGATCTCGATGGCGTCCAGCGCCTGTCGCCATTTCTTTGTATGGTCGGCGCCAAACACGATCTCACTGCTTGCCGGTGCCACAAACCACGAACTGTCCCGCAGGATTTCCTGTTCAAGCTGGCCCGGTGCCCATGCGGCATGTCCGAGCGCCATCATCGCCTGTTTCGGTCCGCGTCCGGCAGCGATTTCACGCAGGATATCCAGACTGGCAGTCAGAGTCGTATGTCCATCGACCGCCAGACTGCCCTCCCCTGCCCAGTCTGCCGAGTGCAGGACAAAACCGCGTGAATGCTCGACCGGGCCGCCCATACACACGCCGATCCGGCGTTCCGGCGGATTGGGATCGATTCCAAGCTGCGCGAACAGATCGTCCAGCCCCGGCTGCGCGAGACGCTTGTTGACGATCAGCCCCATTGCCCCGTCCTGCTCCGAATGAGCGCAAAGATAGATCACGGTCCGCTCAAAAAACGTCTCCGCCAGCGCAGGTGCCGCCACGAGTAATTGCCCCGTAAGGCCAGTCTCTTTACCCATCGCCGTCACAGCAGGGTCCGTCAGGTTGTCATTGCGTCCATCGAGTGTTTTTTTCATGCCTGCCAACATGGGTGCATCCCTTCCTGTATTGCAAGCGTTTGCCTTCAGGAGTGTTAATGACATCCAATGTCACTGACCTGAGCCCCGCACTGCCCACGAACCGCCCCTGCCGGGTGCGGACTGTCCGTCTGGAGATTGTCATGCCTCTCACCGTCCTCGTCACCGGCGCCACCGCAGGTTTCGGCCATGCCATTGCAACACGGCTTGTCCGCGAAGGCCATCGCGTCATCGCCACCGGACGCCGCAAGGAGCGGCTCGAAGCCCTCAAGGACGAACTGGGCGAGAGCGTTCTGCCCTTCACACTCGACATGACCAACCGTGACGCCCTGCGCGCCCTGCCCGCCGCCCTGCCCGAGGACTGGCAGGATATCGACGTTCTGGTGAACAATGCCGGTCTCGCCCTCGGCATGGAACCGGCACAGGACGCCGAACCCGACAACTGGGAATCCATGATCGCCACCAATGTTTCGGGCGTTGTCGAACTGACCCGGGCGCTTCTGCCGGGCATGGTCCAGCGCAATACGGGCTACATCATCGCTCTGGGCAGCACGGCCGGGACCTATCCCTATACCGGCGGGAACGTCTATGGCGCGACCAAAGCCTTCGTTCACCAGTTTACCCAGAATCTCCGCACGGATCTGCTCGGCACCCGCATCCGCGTGACCAATATCGAACCCGGCCTGTGTGGGGGTAGCGAATTCAGCAATGTGCGCCTGGGTGACGATGCCAAGGCAGCAGCCGTTTACAAGGACACAACGCCGCTGACCCCGGAAGACATTGCCGGAACGGTCTCCTGGCTCATCGGCCTGCCGTGGCATGTGAATGTCAATTATCTGGAAATGATGCCGGTCTGTCAGGCCTCGGGCGGTCTTGCGGTGAACCGTCATGTCGGTTGAAATCGGCCTCCCCCCACAGCTTCGCATTACGGACGGGAAAAAATTCCGCCTATCCTCCATACCGACGAATGACAAACTCGGTCGTCAGAAGAACGAGTCCCGTACCCGTATCCGCGACTGCGTGGACCGGATGTCCGTCCTGCAACAGCGTCTTGCGGCCTATGCGACGCATGGCATCCTCGTCGTTCTTCAGGGCATGGACACTGCAGGTAAGGACGGCGCGATCCGGCACGCATTCTCGGGCCTGAACCCGCAGGGCGTGCATGTTACGTCCTTCAAGGCCCCTGCCGGAATTTCGACACGCCATGACGATCTGTGGCGCATCCATCTCGCCGTTCCATCACGCGGCGAGATCGGCATTTTCAACCGCAGCCATTATGAAGACGTTCTGGTGGAGCGCGTTCATCCGGACATGGTCCGGGCCCGCGGGCTCAATCCGGATCTTCCGGATTTCTGGGATCACCGTTTGCAGGATCTGCGGAACTTCGAGAGCTATCTGCACCGGCAAAACATCATCGTCCTCAAGCTGTTCCTCCATATTTCGCCGGAAGAGCAGCGTCTGCGCCTGCTCAAGCGACTGGACCATCCAGAAAAACGCTGGAAATTCAGCCCGTCCGACATCAAGGAGCGTGAGTTCTGGCCGCATTATACCGCGGCTTACGAAGAGGCCATCCGCGCGACCTCAACGCCTGAAGCCCCGTGGATCGTCATTCCATCGGACCATAAATGGCTTGCCCGCGTGCTCGTGGCCGAAGCGCTGCTGGATACACTCGAAAGCCTGCATCTGAAGGAACCGGAACAGAAACTCTCCGATTCCCTCCGCGATGCCCAACAGGCGTTGCTCAAAGGTGCGGCCAAAACCGTCTGAGCCAGACCATGCCGATTTTCTCCCGTCTCAGGCGTTTACTGTCTCCACCAGCCGGACCCTCCGGTCTGGCGGAGATCGCCCGAAGCGTGACCATGCTCGAAACCTGCCCGGTGAAGTGCGTCTCTTCGTCGGGCCTGTCCGCCCTTCCCCATCCGGAGCGAAATCCGTTCCGGGATTGGGAAAGCATGCCGGTCACGGTCCAGCACTATGCCCTGCGCAATATCGTGCTGGACCAACCCCTGATGACCCTGCTGCATGCAGGCCATCCCGTCTCCGAAACAGCCTATGTTCAGCCCCCGGATGCTGTCCGCGCCCTGACGCTGCGCCCGGCCGACATGATAAGCTGCACGTCTTTCAAGGGCCTTACGGCAAGTTGCGTCGATCACTGGGCTTCGAATTACTATCACTGGGTCGCCCATACGATCCCGACCCTGCATGTCCTGTCCCTACAGGATAAGGCCGTTCGCCTTGTGCTGCCCGAACACATGCATCCCTGGCAGTTCGAGACGCTGGAGCTCTTCGGCCTGACGTCCGACGCGCATATCCGCCTGCAACAGGGGCGCCAGTACGCGTTCAAGGCGCTTGATTACATCACCTTCGTCAATGGCAGCGCGGATTTTGCCATCTCGGATCTCTCCCGTGCCGCCTATGCCCGTCTTCGACAGGCCGCGGGAGTCTCGGCCCAACCTGCGGGGCGGCGGCTTTATATCGAACGCGGAGCTTCGGCCAACCGGCATGTTCCCAACGAATCCGAACTGGCGGACGCACTGGAAAAACTCGGTTTTGAGCGCGTCCGTCCTGAAACCCTCTCCCTGACCGAACAGATCCGTCTGTTCAGCGAAGCCGAAATAGTTATGGGCATGCTCGGCGCCGGGATGGCCAATATCGCCTGGTGCCAGCCGGGAACCCTCGTTTACGAACTCGTTCCGTCCCACCACGTCAACCCGTGTTTCGCCGCGATGGCGACACAGGGTGGCCTCCGCTACTGGGCCGATGTCTTTCAGACGGGTGCCGCACAGGAAAACCATACAGACAATGCTTTAATCCCGCTCCCCGTCACAGATATCCTTGACCGCGTCCGGGATCTAACCGCCCGCCTGCCTCAGACCTAAAAACAAAACCCCGCCGAAGACCTGCTCCGGCGGGGTTTTACGTCACTCAGCTCCTGAAAGATGGATCAGGAACGGCGCTTGCGGCTCGAACCATCGCCACGCGGGCCGTCGCCGCCTGCAGGCTTCTGACGGCTAAAGCCGGAACCGCCGCGTCCCTTGTAGCCGCTTCCGCCGCCAGCACCACCACGCGGGCCGCCCTTGAATCCGCCACCCGAACGACCACCGCCGCCAAAACGCTTGCCTTCACCGGGGTTACGACCACGTGGGCCCATGCCGCCAGCAGGCGCTTCAGACGGTTCGATCGTCACTTCATCAGCGTCCGCACCGGCGAGGCAGGACTTGAAGCGCGCAACGCTCTCATCGGCGATCTGGAAATAGGTCTGTTCCTGATCGATACGGATGCTGCCGATTTCGCGCTTCTGCACACCACCCAGACGGCAGATCAGCGGGATCAGCCATTTCGGATCGGCACGCTCGGTCCGGCCGACGCTCATCTTGAACCACTCGCCCGCCATGACGTGCTCTTCACGCGGCGCGCGCTCACCACGCTCGCCGCGCTCTGTGTGACGCGGGGCTTCGACGGACATCGGGCGGAGCTGCTCGACCTTCGGAAGACGCGCGCGGTACAGACCCACCAGCGCAGCCGCGAGCTTCGTGGCGTCGTATTTCTCGGCGAGCTGATTGACCAGTTCGTCGGACATGTCGTCCACGGCATTCGTCAGGATAGGATCGTCCATCAGACGGGTCTTGTCCTGCTCGGCAATCGCCGCAGCGGTCGGAACAGCTTCCCATTCCGCTTGGATCTTGGCCATCTGAAGCAGACGCTCAGCCTTGCGACGCTGGCTCACCGGAACCATCAGAACGCTGGTGCCCTTGCGGCCCGCACGGCCGGTCCGGCCCGAACGGTGCAGCAGGGTCTCGGCAGCCGTCGGGATGCTGGCATGGATCACGAGGTTCAGGGCCGGGACGTCAATACCACGGGCCGCAACGTCGGTCGCAACGCAGACACGCGCCTGACCGGAACGCAGGCTCTCGATCGCACGGCTGCGCTCGTTCTGCCCCATCTCGCCGGAAATGGCGACGGATGCAAAACCACGCTCAAGCAGGGTTGCCTGAACCTGATTGACCATCATGCGGGTGTTGCAAAACACCATCGCCGTCGGGCTCTCGTAGAAACGAAGCACATTGACAAGCGAGCGCTCGATTTCCTGCGGCGGCGTGACAACACAGCGATAGGTGATGTCGGAATGCTGCTTCGCACCCGACACCGTGTCGATCCGCTCGGCATTCTTCTGGTAACGACGTGCGAGCGACGCGATTTCGCGGGCGATCGTTGCGGAGAACAGCAGAGTGCGACGCTCGGCCGGAGCGGCATCAAGCAACTGCTCGAGTTCTTCACGGAAGCCCATGTCCAGCATCTCGTCGGCTTCGTCGAGAATGACGCAGCGCAGAGCGGACAGGTCGAGGGAGCCGCGCGACAGATGATCGCACAGACGGCCCGGCGTGCCGACAACGATATGAACGCCACGGCTCAGTTCGCGGGCTTCGCTGCGGGCATCGGTGCCGCCAATGCAGCTCGCAATGCGGGCACCGGTTTCGGCATAAAGCCATTTGAGTTCGGACTGGACCTGAAGCGCCAGCTCACGCGTCGGCGCGATCACGAGCGCCATGGGCTGAGGGGACGGCGGAAGGCGATCTGCGTCTCCGAGCAGGGTCGGAGCAATGGCCAGGCCGAAGGCGACGGTCTTGCCCGACCCCGTCTGCGCGGAAACCAGCAGGTCGCGCTCGTCCAGCCCCGGCTGCAGAACGGCTTCCTGAACAGGAGTCAGCTGTTCGTAGCCACGTGCCTCAAGGGCGCGCTTGAGGGCAGGATGGGTATCGGGAAAAGGCATATTTTATGAACACTCGGCAAACGTCACGCCGACGACAGGATGCGGCGGCTGGAATGCCGCTGCATAAAGACTTCCGCTTCAAAATACCAGAAAGAACGTATGCCGAGGTTTTTCTTGTGTTTGCGGCTCAGGTTCTGGGCTTGCGGCCAATCACGGCATGAACCGTATCGCGCCATGCCGTCAGGTCTTCCGGGGGAACGACCTCGCCCGTATCCAGCTCCGCCAGACCGGTGCGGGACATAAGAACGCTCACCAGCCGCACGCGGTCCGCAGGCTCCAGCGCCTGCCAGATCGCAACGGCCTTCGCCGCATGGAACTGGTCGGAAAATGTCAGGATCAGCGGCGCACCGGGCTTGAGCACACGCACGATTTCCATCAGCACAGCCAAAGGCTGCGTCAGATAGGCCAGACCGTCGCACAGCGTCACGGCATCGAAGCTGTCATCTTCAAAAGGCAGCGTCGGCTCGTCATTGAGATCCTGCACAACCCGTTCGCTCAGAACCGGATTGGCCTCCAGAGCCGCTTTCGCAACGCCAAGCCCGATCACGCGCTGAAACTGCGCTTCCTTCGGATAGTGACTCAGCGCTCCAGCCATCAGATCCAGCACGGCGCCCCCAACCGGCAGAGCGGTCTGATACAGGGCCGTTACGGCTGTCTGCGCACCCATGTCCATCAGCGAATCCGGGATGCGCTGTGCATGGAAGATCGTGTCAGGCTCGTCGTTGGCACGCGTGAATGCCGCGACGTGCATTCCTTCAAGCTGTTCCGGGCCGCTCATATCCACTCCTTCTGATCCAGCAGCGGACATGAGGGCATGTTCCCCGTGCGTCAACCCGCAGGATGCTTTATGAGAAGGGCCACCATGAGCCTCTCCTTCACGAAAATGCACGGTCTGGGCAACGATTTTGTCGTCATCGATGCCCGCCAGAACGATCCCGCGCTCGCCACCGACACCATCCGCCATCTATGCGACCGGCGCTTCGGAATCGGCTGCGACCAGCTCGTTCTCTTAACTGTCCCAACGCTGGACGGGGCAGACGTGCGTGTCCGATTCTTCAATCCCGACGGTTCTGAAGCCGGAGCCTGCGGCAATGCGTCCCGCTGCGTGGCAAAATTCGTCGGTGGCACGCCCACACTCCAGACGGCTGCCGGTCTTCTTCCCACAGCACGCGACGGCGATCTTTTCACGATCGATATGGGCGTACCCCGTCTGGACTGGCAGGACGTACCGCTCTCGCAGGCCTGCGACACGCTGCATCTCCCCCTGCATGACGCTACGGCCTGCTCGATGGGCAATCCCCATGCCACGATCTTCGGCGATGCCTCCCGCGCGGAAGCATTGGGCGCCGGGCTCGAACAGGACGCCCTGTTCCCCGAACGGGCCAATATCGGCTTCGCACAGATCCTCTCCCCGACCCATATGCGCCTGCGCGTCTGGGAACGCGGGGCCGGCCTGACACTTGCCTGCGGGTCCGGCGCCTGCGCGGCTGTCGTGAATGCCGTGCGTCGCGGCCTCACGGAGCGCACCTGCACCGTCACCATGGATGGCGGCGACCTAAAAATCACCTGGCGCGCGGACGGTCACGTCCTCATGACAGGCCCCGCCGTCACGGTTTTCCACGGAACAACGGCGTGACCGCCTCCGTCCTGACCTTCGGCTGTCGCCTGAACGCGCATGAAAGCGACGGCATGGCCCATCATGCACGCGGCCAGACCGACACGATCATCGTCAACACCTGCGCCGTGACGACCACGGCCGAACGGCAGGCGCGACAGGCCATTCGTCGGGCGCATCGCGAAAATCCGGATGCCAAAATCGTCGTGACCGGCTGCGCTTCCGACATCGCACCGGCTCGCTGGGCCGAACTGCCGGGCGTGGTTCGCGTCGTCCCCAACGAAGACAAGCTCAAACCCGCCATCTGGGGGGATAACGGCCCCGGCCTGCCGCCGTCACGTCATGCCCGCGCCCTTCTTCAGGTGCAGCAGGGCTGCGATCATCGCTGCACCTTCTGCATCATCCCCTATGGCCGGGGCGATTCCCGCTCCACGCCCATTGAAGATGCCATCGCGCGCGCCGAGGCTCTTGTCGAAGCCGGTCATCAGGAAATTGTCCTGACCGGAGTGGATATTGCCTCCTGGCAAGACACCGCAGGCAAGGGGCTGGGCGCATTATGCCGCGAACTACTGCGCCGTGTTGAAGGCGTCCGGCGTCTGCGCCTGTCATCCATCGACCCTGTTCTTCTGGATGTGAAGACGGGCGATGCGGATCTGTGGTGGCTGCTGGAAAACGAACCCCGTCTGATGCCGCATCTACACCTGTCCTTACAGGCCGGATCGGACCTCATTCTCAAGCGCATGAAACGCCGCCACGATACCGGAGGGGTCGCAGCCACACTGCGCCGCGTCCGCTCCATGCGTCCGGAAACAGGTGTGGGCGCTGATCTGATCGCGGGGTTCCCTACGGAAACGGAGGCTCTCTTCGAAGAGACCCGCGCCTTCATCGAAGAGCAGCAGATCCCTTTCCTGCATGTCTTTCCCTACAGCGAACGCCCCGGCACCCCTGCGGCACGGATGCCCGCCGTTCCCAACGCCGAACGCCAGCAACGCGCGGCCCGACTCCGCGACGTGGGCGATAGAAACCGTGACCGTTTTCTCGAACGCCTCATCGGCACGGACTTCGATATTCTCGCCGAAACGCCCAATCGCGGCCATTCCCCCGAATTCGCCGCCATCCGCCTCGTCGGCGACGCCCCCGCACCAGTGCGGGGCAGTTTCGTCCCCGTCCGAGCTACCGGGCTGGAAAACGGAACACTTCTGGCAGAAATCCGCACCTGAAACACATTCAGGTCTTCCTGTGCTCTTGACGTCCGGCCCGACCTGTCCGAACTCCCATGCATGGCTGGATTTTTCTCACGACTCAAACAGGGTCTTTCACGCTCGAGTTCGCGTCTCGGCGCCGTCTTCACCCATCGCAAGCTGGACGAAACGGCTCTAGAGGAACTCGAGGACGAACTGATCGCGGCAGACCTCGGCCCCGCCGTCGCCGAACGCGTGATCGAAAACTTCCGGAGCACGCGCTTCGGCAAGGACGTGACCAGCGACGAAATCCGAGAAACCCTCGCGACCGAAATCGCCCGTGTTCTGGAGCCGGTTGCAGTTCCTTTCGAGCCCGATCCGGCGAAAAAGCCCCATGTCGTTCTGGTGGTCGGGGTCAATGGCGTCGGCAAGACCACGACCATCGGCAAGATGGCCCGCCTCTATACTGAAGAAGGCAAATCCGTGATGCTGGTTGCGGGAGATACCTTCCGCGCCGCCGCTGTCGAACAACTCGAAGTCTGGGGCAAACGCGCCAATGTGCCGGTCATTGCCGGAAAGCACGGTGCCGATGCAGCGGGACTAGCCTATGACGGCCTCAAGCGCGCAACGGAAGCCGGAACCGACCTGCTCCTGATCGACACTGCCGGACGCCTGCACAACAAGGGCGCGCTGATGGAAGAACTGGCCAAGGTCATCCGCGTCATGCAGAAATTCGACGAGACAGCGCCGCACTCCGTCCTGCTGGTACTGGATGCCACGACAGGTCAGAACGCCGTCGAACAGGTCCGCGTGTTCCGGGAGCTGGTCAACGTGACTGGCCTGATCGTAACCAAGCTGGATGGCTCTGCGCGCGGTGGCATCGTCGTTGCCCTTGCCGAACAGTTCAAGCTGCCGGTTCATATGGTCGGCGTCGGGGAACAGGCTGAAGACCTCCGCCCCTTCTCGGCTCAGGACTATGCCAAAGGTCTGGTCGGCGGTTCCAACGATCTGGCATCAAGACTGATGGAAACCTCGGTCGAAGATACGTCCGCAGTCGAATAAGACGTCAGGCTCTGCGATCTGGAGGATGGCTCAGTTCGCAGGAGCACCTTCGTCCGAAGACATCCATTCGTCTTGGAGATACGCGATCCGTTTTTCGATGGATTTGCGCTCGCGTCGCGCCACTTCCGCATTCCAGAGCCGCCCACCAATGGCTGAAGCCTCCGCCACAAGCCACGCCGCACCAGCCGCCAGCCAGTCCAGAGCCAACGTTACGGGTTGGGTAATCTGCGCGATGCAGGTCTCCCAATCGCCGTTGGCCGCCCAGGCTTCGTGCAGGGGATGTACCATGACCGCGCCAACATAAAACAGAACGATCATGAGACGCTGGCCATCAGCGTTCGGATCAAACAGTTTCAGAGCCACCAGAGGCAACAGCAGCACACCGGCAACAAGCAGACTTCCGGGCACATAGGACAGCATCAGGCCAATGATGATTCCGTGCCACCACCGAAATCCCGGAGCACGGAGCGTTCCCGCTTCTGCCGACCTAACAGACGCCATAAATCTTCCTCACTGGCAGAATTCCAGCCAGATACTTGCCATTGCGACTGCGATGCCTGTCAGAAGAGAAAAGAACTCACCGGAGTTTCGCGCCTCGCGATCATTGGCGGCTTTGCGTTCAGGCGCTTCATCGAGAACACGCATCAGATTGCTGATTTCGGCTTCGGCTTCCTGAGCCTGCCTCTGGTCCAGCCGCAGACCCGTTGGATCGTTGACCGTTGCCAGAAAGACGCCCAGATTTCCGTTTTCGGCTGCTTTTCCCAGACGCACGCGCCGACGGGCACGCGCACTCTTGCTCCGCCACTGGCGCAGCTCCGCCTCAAGCAGAGGCAAAGCCCGCTGCGCCAGAAAACTGAGTGGCGCGGTGTCGAATTTCCTCTGAACTGCTGCGAGCAGGGTCAGATCCGCCAGCCAGCCTGGCAACCCGGCTTTCTGTGATTGCGACAACGGAACAACTCCCTGACGCGCGCAATGCGCCTCAAGGAAAGAGCGCATCTGATCATCCAGAAAACCGCTTCGCCCCAGCATGTCATCCGGCAGGTCTTCAATGCCCACATGGCGGTTCAGCCACTGCAACAGCCCTTCCGGCACGGAGATCCGCGCATCCAGACATTTTTTTGAAAGACACGGAAGATAACTGTTCATCTCATAGGGGAAACGCCTGACCAGTTCCGCTCCTTTAAGAGCTATCCGCCGCGCTGCCGTCGACAACGCCGTGATCTGCCGCCCCTGTCTCTGCGGAAGATGGGCCGACAGGAAGGCATCCGGGTTCCCCGCCATAAAGCTCAGGATATTGCGGACCGTTCGTTCATCGTCCGGGTTATCAGGCCTAACGGTTGCCTGAACCATCATCTGTGGCAACGCCTCGGGCCAGAACCATATTCCTCCCCAAAACATGGGCGCAGCGGGATCAAGCACGGAAATCGCGTGTGTGATGACCATCGTCGCAGGATCGACCGCCTTGCTTCCGCCCGCCGGAAGAAACGAAGCGCTGGCCTGTTCGATCAGGCTCGCCATCACCGAGAGCTCAAGCTCCCCATGGAGCCAGTTACTGACGACTTTCCTTTGCAGCAGCGCGGAAAACTCGGTGGGATGACGCCCCGCGTACCATGCCAGGGCCTGAGGCGTATGCACGGCGTTTCCGCCGATCATGAGCGGAATGCGGGCGGGAACGACCGGGCGGACCGTAAAAACCTTGCTCGGCGCTATCGTCACCAGATCGCGTGGAGAAGGGCGATTATGCGGATCATCCGCCAGCATGGCGGTCAGGAGGGACCGCAGCCCGACAGGAACTTTCTGGTCCTGCATATAAGCCGCAGGCGTACCGATCTCGAAGCGCCGTTTGAGGATATCTGCGTCGGACAGTCCTTCAAGAGGCAGTTTCCCAATCGCAAGCGCGAGGATAATCACACCCAGCGAGAAGATGTCGCAATCCGTCGTCCCCTCGCCCCGCGCAGACGGACGGCAGACCGCCGAAGACAGGGATTCGAACAGAACAGGCTGTTTTTCAGCAGGCGCGGTAACACCCAATGGCCCGAGCACGACTTTGTGCAGTCCCTGCCCGACGAACATGTTGTCCGGGCGGATGCTGCGGCAGGTCAGATTGGCTGCTTCCAGCTTCTGGAGAAGCCCGGCAAACGGGCGGATGACGCCATCAATCAGCTGGCTCTCGGTCCACAGACCGAGACTTTCAGCAAGAGACGGGCCGGGAGGATGGGGACAGAGAACCCATAAAGCACCCTGGCAGTATTCATGGGTCTGAATCGGAATCACGCTCTCATGACGAAAGAACATGAATTCGGAAAGACGGGCGGAAGGCACGAAGGGAGCCAGTGCAAGATAGGACGCCCCGGAGGCCGTCATGTCCTGCGCGCCATATGTCGCACAACCACCGAAATCAGGCTGTTTGTGATCCAGGCTGATCAGATACCGCTCGGCAATGAGCAGTTCCTGGCTGTTATCTGCCTGCGTGTCGGCCATCGAAATCCCGCTGTTTCCCTGTCCGGTCCTTTTGTGCCGGACAGGGATTGAGACTTCGTTAATGCAACGACCGATTCCGGTCGTGAGAGATCAGTCTTCGAACGGATCGCGCATCAGGATGGTGTCGTCGCGTTCCGGGCTGGTGGACAGCAGCGTCACCGGAGCTTCGATCAGTTCCTCGATGCGGCGGACATATTTGATGGCCTGGGCGGGCAGCTCGGCCCAGGATCGTGCGCCAGCGGTCGTTTCTTTCCAGCCCGGCATCGTTTCATAAACCGGCTTGACGCGAGACTGCGCGCCCGGAGCGGACGGGAAGGTTTCGATTTTCTGCCCGTCCAGCTCATAGCCCACGCAGATCGAAATCTCGTCCAGACCATCCAGAACGTCCAGCTTCGTCAGGGCGATGCCGCTGACGCCACCGACGCGAACGGCGCGACGGATCAGAACCGCATCGAACCAGCCGCAACGGCGGGGACGGCCTGTGACAGTGCCGAATTCATGACCACGCTCCCCGAGGGTCCGGCCGGTCTGGTCATGCAGTTCGGTCGGGAACGGTCCCTCGCCCACGCGGGTCGTGTAAGCCTTGGCAATTCCGAGCACGAAGCCTACGGAAGACGGGCTGACACCGCTGCCCGAAGCTGCCACAGCCGCAACCGTGTTGGAGCTCGTGACATACGGATAGGTGCCGTGATCGACGTCCAGCATGACAGCCTGCGCACCTTCGAACAGGATGCGACGACCGGCGCGACGGGCTTCGTCCAGACGGTCCCAGACCTGGCAGGAGAACGGCAGAAGGCGCGGCGTGATCTCGGTCAGGAAGTCCTTGAGCTGCTCCTTCGTGAAGGTCTCGGCACCCAGACCGGCCAGCAGCGTGTTGTGATGCAGGAGCAGTTCGTCCAGCTTCCAGTCCAGCGTCTCGGGCTCGGCCAGATCGCAGATACGGATGGCGCGACGGGCGACCTTGTCTTCATAGGCTGGGCCGATGCCACGACCGGTCGTGCCGATCTTATGCTCACCACGGACAGCTTCACGGGCACGGTCGAGCGCGCCATGCACCGGCAGGATCAGCGGAGCGTTCTCGGCAATCCACAGCGTCTCGGGCGTCACGACGAGGCCCTGCGCGGTCACGCGGTCGATCTCGGTCATCAGGGCTTTCGGGTCCACGACGACGCCATTGCCAATCACGCCGATCTTGCCGCGCACCAGACCGGACGGCAGCAGGGACAGCTTGTAGACCTGATCGCCCACGACCAGCGTGTGACCGGCATTGTGGCCCCCCTGAAAGCGGACAACGATATCGGCACGGCTGGCGAGCCAGTCGACGATTTTGCCTTTACCCTCGTCTCCCCACTGGGTTCCGATCACGGTGACGTTGGACATGAGCTGACTTCCTAGAACTGACAATACGAGACGGGAGAAACGAAAGGGACCGGCAAGGTCAGAGCGGCTGGGCCGCCTCGTCCTTCCAGACATGGGTGCAACGCAGATGCTGCGCCTGAGCGAGCGCGTTCTCGTCATGAGACAGGGCGGACACCGTGGCATAACCGGCCTTGTGCAAGCCTGAAAGACGGGATGCGTCCAGATCGACGGGCACATAACAGCGCGGGCGCGACGCAGGCACCGGGGCTGCACGCAAAAGGGCCTGCGGGCGGAGCGTCAGACCGCAGGCAGGCTCCTGCCCAGCCAGATAGCGTCCACCGCGCCCCAACTCCTCACGCGAACTGGTCGAAAATACCGTTACGCAAAGACCGGTATGATAGCGCCAGCCCCGGAAATCCACGGGATCAATCGTCAGGCGCAGATCGGGGCTGCGCTCGCGGATCGCCGCCACGGAGGCTGCGAGACGTTCGAAATGTCCGGCAATGTCCTTGGGATAATCCAGTTCCGCCAGCAGATCCAGCGCACGATCGGCGGGACCCGCAGCGCGCAGCATGACGGCCAGCATCTCCGCAATCGGGCCACCCAGTTCCGCCACCGCACTGGCATCCTTGCGATCCAGCGCATGGAGCAGGGGTTCGCGATCTGCTTCGGGGATAACGCCTTCGATCAGACCCAGCGACAGAGCGGGCATGGACAGATCGAACGATACCCCCTCGATCCCCAGTTCCGCAAGCGCCTTTGCACCGAGCGCAATAACTTCCGCATCCGCCTGCGCACTATCGGGGCCGATCAGTTCGATGCCGGCCTGCGAGACCTGACGGTCAGCCTCGCGGCCCGGCGTACCGACAACGATGCAGCTTCCCGAATAGGACAGGCGCAGGGGACGGGGCGCGTCCTGAAGACGGATGCTCGCGATCCGGGCGATCTGCGTCGTCATGTCCGGGCGCAGCGCCATCATACGATGCGAGTTCGGGTCCATCAGGCGGAAGGTCTGGGGAGCAAGGGACTCCCCCGAACCACCCAGAAGAGAACTTTCAAACTCCAGCAAAGGCGGGCGAACACGCTGATAGCCGTGACGGGAAAACGCTTCCATCACGCTGGCAATGCCACGGGCTTCGGCTTCAGCCTCACCGGGCAACAGATCCGCAAAACCGGACGGAAGCAGGGCAGAGCTTGGGCTTTCGGAATACAGACTCATGCCGAAAACTCCAGACGGGTCTGTTCATGCGCCCAGTCGAGCCAGGGCAGCAGCGCTTCAATATCAGCTGTCTCGACCGTCGCCCCACCCCAGATCCGCAGACCGGCGGGGGCATCGCGATAGGCAGCTAGATCGTAACCGGCATCTTCCTTTGCAACGAGACCAGTCAGATGCTTGACCGCCTTGCCCTTCGCCTCGTCAGACAGGCTTTCAAACCACGGCGCCGTGATTTTCAGACAGATGGACGTGCTGGACCGGGTCTCTTCCCGGACAGAGAGGAACGACACCCAGTCCGCCGTTTCGATCCATTGGGCAACAGCCGCCAGATTTTGCTGCGAGCGGGCTTTCAGGGCGGAAAGACCGCCGATCTGTTCGGCCCAGCGCAGACCGTCCAGCGCGTCCTCAACGCAGAGCATGGACGGCGTGTTGATCGTATCGCCTTCGAAAATGGCTTCGATCAGGCCCTTTTTATTAGCCAGACGAAAAATCTTGGGCAGCGGACGCGGGGAGGGTTGCGACAGACGGGCAGCGGCACGCGGACTGAGCGCCACCATGCCATGCGCGGCCTCGCCACCCAATGCCTTCTGCCAGGACCAGGTCACGATATCGAGCCGATCCCAGGGCAGATCCATCGCAAAGGCGGCGGATGTGGCGTCACAGATGACCAGACCTTCGTGTTCGACCGGAATGGCGTCAGCATCGGGAATGCAGACACCCGACGTCGTGCCGTTCCATGTCAGAACGACATCGCGGCTCCAGTCCACGGTCGTCAGATCCGGCAGTGCGCCATAAGGTGCGTCCAGAACGCGCAGATCTTCAATTTTCAGAACGTCACGCAGATCCTGCGCCCAGGTTCCAGAAAAGCTTTCAAAGGACAGGACGTCGATTCCGCGCTCACCGGCGAGCGCCCACAGAATCATTTCCACGGCCCCCGTATCGGAGGCCGGAACGATTCCCACGCGCCAGTCCGACGGAATACCGAGCAGGTCTTTGGAGCGGGTGATAACCTCTTTAAGGCGCGCACGGCCCTCGGGCGCGCGGTGTGATCGGCCCAGCAGGGCCTGATCCAGACCGGTCAGAGTCCATCCGGGACGCTTGGCGCAAGGACCTGAAGAGAAGAACGGGCGAGAGGGTTTGACAGTCGGCTTGGACATGCGCGTTCCGGGCTGATCGGTCCTGAGGTCATTCCGGCAGAAAATGACCGTTCATGGTGCGAGAGAGGGGACTCGAACCCCTATGCCTTTCGGCGGTCGATTTTGAGCCGACTGCGTCTACCGTTCCGCCACTCTCGCGCGGGCAGCCCGGACCCTAATGCATTCCCCGCAAAAGGGCCAGAGTGCAAAATCCGGGCCGTGTGAAATAACGTGCCTTACAGGCCCAGCATCAACAGCAGGTTCTGGATGGCCGCGCCCGAAGCCCCCTTGCCCAGATTGTCCAGCCGCGCGGTCAGAACGGCCTGTTCGCCGTTATGATGCACCCGCAGTTCCATATCGTCGGTATGAGCCAGAGTGTCCGCCAAAAGCTGCGTCTCGGCGGGCACAACACGCACATGGGCGCATCCGGCATAGGCGTCCTGAAGCACGGCTTCGATCTCGGCCGCCGAAGGCTGACCGGGCAGGTCGTTCAGATGCAGCGGGATGGACACGATCATGCCCTGCGGAAAATGCCCGACCGACGGCACGAAAATCGGCTGGCGCGTCAGGCCGGAATAGTGCCGGATTTCCGGCAGATGCTTGTGCTTGAGGTTCAGCCCATACAGGAAAAACGCCGGACCGCCGTTCTTCTCATGCTCCTCGATCGCTACGCGGCCTGCGCCGCTATAGCCCGAGACAGCGTTGATCGAGACGGGATGATCGGCCGGGAGCAATCCTGCCCGGACCAGAGGCCGCATCAGGGCAATGGCACCCGTCGGATAACAGCCGGGATTGGCAACAAACCGCGCGCCTTTGATCGCAGCTGCCTGTTCCGCATCCATTTCAGGAAAGCCGTAAATCCAGCCATCCGCGATCCGATGCGCGGTGCTGGCATCCAGAATCCGGACATCCAGCCCCTCCGCCAGCGCCACGGTTTCGCAGGCGGCTTCATCCGGCAGACACAGGATAGCGACATCGGCCTGTTCGAGCATGGAGCGACGGGCGGCCTTGTCCTTGCGCAGTTCCGACGCAATCGACAGGATTTCCAGACCATAGGACGCCGGAAGTGCCTCGATCCGCTGGCGGATTCCCAGACCCGTCGTGCCTGCTTCTCCATCAATGAAAATGCGTGCCATGCGCCAGAGACCCCGTCTGAAAATCCGTTCCGGAAGACGTTTTACGTCGGGAATGTCAGGCTGTCACGCGCGGGGCGCATCCGGCGCTTTCATCCATAAGGCGGCACGGCTATGAACCTCTGAGCACGATAACAACAGGATCTTCCCATGCCCCAGTCCAACCGGCCGTCCTCCCCGCCGTCCCCACGGCAGATCGACCGCCTGCTGGACATCATGAAGCGCCTGCGGGACCCGCAAGGCGGCTGCCCCTGGGACGTGGAACAGACCCCCGCCACGATCGCCCCCTTCGCAATCGAGGAAGCCTATGAAGTCATGGACGCCATCGCCCGTGACGACCGCGAGGCCATCCCCGACGAACTCGGGGACCTGCTGCTTCAGGTCGTCTTTCAGGCCCAGATGGCGCAGGAAGCGGGCCACTTCGATTTCGAGACTGTGGCAGGACTGATCGCCGACAAGCTCGTGCGCCGTCACCCGCATGTTTTCGGCGATGCGGCTCTGGATGACGATTCCTGGGAGCGGGAAAAAGACGCCGAACGCCAACGCAAAGCCGAATATGGCGCACTGGCTGGTGTTGCCCTCCCCCTCCCCGCCCTGATGCGCGCCGCAAAACTGAGCCGCCGCGCCGCCCGCGTGGGTTTCGACTGGGACGACCCCACCGGCATTCTCGACAAGGTTCATGAAGAAATCGACGAACTGAAAGCCGAACTCGGCGGGGACCGGGACCGCATCGAGGACGAACTGGGCGACGTTTTGTTCACCGTTGCAAGTCTGGCCCGCAAACTGGATATCGACCCCGAAGCGGCCCTGCGCCGAAGCAATGCCAAGTTCACCCGCCGCTTTGAAGCGATGGAAGCCATGCTTGCGCGGAGGGGGCAGACCATGGCCGAGCAGGATCTGCCAACCATGGAAGCACTCTGGCAGGAAGCAAAGACACTTCCCGGCATGAAATGATGCCTTGATTACAGGTTATGCCTTCCCTGCGAATGAAACCGTCGCGAATACCATAACCGAATACACTCCGTATCACTCGGTTACAGGAGCCCTTATCCTTTCTTAACCTTCTCATCCGAAACTGGTCTTCGTTTCTTCCCAACGGAGTCTTTTCATCATGACAGGCATTTCTTCCATCGGCTCTTCCGCCATGAGCAGCCTTTACAGCGCGAGCAGCGCGTCGTCTTCCAGCGCATCCTCATCGTCCAGCAGCAGTTCCTCCACGCAGGAAACCACGACAACCAAACTGAATGCCGACGGCTCCACGACGACCATCGTCGAGGACGCCCAGGGAAACATCATTTCCAAGACGACTTCCGGCGGATCTTCGAACTCCGGCTCCAGCAGCGATACAAGCCATCTGCTCAGCGTTTCGGCCTGAAACGCACACCTGCTACACAAAAAGATACGTCAGGCCCGCGGGTCTGACGTTTTCATGCGGGCCGAACCTGCTAGAGAACGTTCCCATGACGGACGATCTCGCCCCCTTCGATTTCGAACTCCCTCGCGATCACATCGCGACGGAACCTGCACGCCCGCGTGACAGTGCAACGCTGCTGCATGTCCGGCCCGGTCTGGCGCCGGATCCGCACATGATCCGCGACCTGCCGAATTTCCTGCGAGAAGGCGATCTGCTGATTGCCAACAATACAGCCGTCATCCGCGCCCAGCTTGCCGCCACGCGCGGAGAGGCCAAGATCGGCCTGACGCTCGACCGGATTCTGGCGAATGGAAGCTGGCATGCTCTGGCGCGCAATTCGCGCAAGCTGAAGCCGCAGGATATCCTGCATTTCGGAGACGATCCCGTCACGGCAACCGTTGTGGAAAATGAAGGCGATGGCGCGGTCAGCATCCGCTTTTCGGTCGAGGGAGACGATTTCGACGCGTTTCTTGAGCGGGTCGGGGCGCTGGCCCTACCCCCTTATATTGAGCGCCCCTTCGGCCCGACAAAGCAGGACGATGCGGACTACCGCACCATTTTCTCGCAGTATCGCGGTGCGGTCGCAGCGCCGACGGCTGGCCTGCATTTCACACCTGAACTGCTGACTGCGCTGGACGCAAAAGGCATCCAGCGCCGGACCCTGACGCTTCATGTCGGCGCAGGCACATTCCTGCCCGTCCGCTCCACGATCGCCGAGCATAAAATGCATGCAGAATGGGGCGAGATCGACGCTGAAACCGCAGACGCCATCAACGAAACCCGTGCGCGTGGTGGCCGGATCATCGCCGTCGGCACAACCTCGCTTCGTCTTCTGGAAAGCGCGGCCCGCGAGGACGGGACCGTCGCTCCGTGGCGTGGCGAGACCTCCATTTTCATCAAGCCCGGATACCGCTTCAAAGCGGTGGACGTCCTGATGACGAACTTCCATCTGCCGCGTTC
Source organism: Gluconobacter sp. Dm-44 (assembly GCF_018256175.1). Lineage (NCBI taxonomy): Bacteria > Pseudomonadati > Pseudomonadota > Alphaproteobacteria > Acetobacterales > Acetobacteraceae > Gluconobacter > Gluconobacter sp. Dm-44. The sequence goes on from NZ_JAERLZ010000013.1 coordinate 25,976, forward strand.
GACGCTGTTCATGCTCGTCTGCGCGTTCAGCGGCACCGAGACCATGCGTGAGGCCTATGCCTACGCCATCGCCAACGGATTGCGGTTCTATTCGTATGGCGATGCCTGCCTGCTGGAGCGCGCGCCATGAGCGATCATCAAACCGATCAAGCCACCAAAATGACCTGGGTACCCGAAGCAACCTGCGGCATGGCGCGCGCGGGCCATCTGCACACCCGCCACGGCACAGTCCCGACCCCAACCTTCATGCCGGTCGGCACCGTCGGCACGGTCAAGGGCATGACAATGGACGCCGTGCGCTCCACGGGTGCGGGCATCGTTCTGGGCAACACCTATCATCTGATGCTGCGCCCCACGGCGGACCGTGTGCAGAAGCTGGGCGGCCTGCACAGAATGATGGACTGGCCCGGCCCGATCCTGACCGATTCCGGCGGATTTCAGGTCATGTCACTCGGCGCGCTGCGCAAGCTCGATGAAGACGGCGTGACGTTCCGCTCACATATCGACGGCAGCAAGCACCGCCTGACACCGGAAATCTCGACCGACATCCAGTTCAAGCTCGATGCGACCATCACCATGGCGTTCGACGAATGTCCGGCCCTGCCCGCCACACCCGAAGCCCTGCGCAAATCCATGGAAATGTCCATGCGCTGGGCCGCCCGCTCCCGCGAGGCTTTCGTGGCGCGTGAGGGATACGGTCAGTTCGGCATCGTGCAGGGCGGCACCGAGCGGGACTTACGCGAATATTCCATCAAGGCCCTGACCGAGATTGGCTTTGAAGGCTATGCGATCGGCGGTCTGGCCGTGGGCGAAGGCCAGGAACTGATGTTCTCGACGCTGGATTTCACCACACCGATGCTGCCGCAGGATAAGGCGCGGTATCTGATGGGCGTCGGTACGCCAGACGATCTGCTGGGCGCGGTTATGCGCGGTGTGGATATGTTCGACTGCGTGATGCCCTCGCGCGCGGGTCGCACGGCCCGCGCCTATACCGAGCGCGGCGCCATCAATCTGCGCAATGCCCGCTTCGCCGAAGACACGCGCCCGCTAACACCCCATGACGACACACCCGTCGCCGGGCGCTACAGCCGTGCCTATCTGCATCATCTGTTCCGCGCGAACGAAATGCTCGGCCCGATGCTGCTGACATGGCATAATCTGGCCTATTACCAGCGCCTGATGCGCCAGATCCGCGCCGCCATCGTGGATGGCACGCTGGATGCTCTGGCCGTAAAGCTGCGCAAAGACTGGGCCAAAGGCGACTGGACCGAAGACGAATGGCCGATGCCGGATCTGGCTCTGTAAGCTGGGGCTTTGCCCCAGACCCCACAAAGGGACGCGGTCCCTTTGATCCCGATTCAATAAATTGGGGTGAAGGGGTCTCGACCCCTTCCGGGTGCAGGGCAGAGCCCTGCCTCACCTTCAGAAAGACCCTTCGATGCGCAACGTCGTTTCCGCTTTCATTCTAGGCACCGCTCTCGCAACCGGAACGGCCCTCGCTGCGCCGGAAGAAATCCGCGTTCTGGTCGTGGCGAACTTCGAAGTCGGACACGATACGGGTGACACACCCGGCGAATATCAGGACTGGGTGGAACGTCTGCATCTGGACGAAACCGTCCCCATCCGCGGCGTCCCGGACCAGCTCCGCCGCAATAAGAATGGCGTGTACGGCATCGTCCTGCGCCATGGCGATATGGATCTGCACGCATTGGCGCTGGATCCACGCTTTGACCTGCACCATACTTACTGGCTGTTCACCGGCATTTCCGGCGTCAATCCGAATATGGCGTCAGTGGGAAGTGTGGCCTGGGCGCAATGGGTTGTGGATGCGGACGCCCTGCGCGAAATCGACGACCGCACCATTCCGAAGGGCTGGCCATACGGACTCTACGCCATTGGTGCAAGCCGTCCGGACACCCTGCCCGACAATCCGAACCATTATGGCTCCGTGACGGATGTGGCGCAGTTGACCAAGGCCTATCCGCTCAACCGTGGTCTGGCGCGCTGGGCTTTTGCCCTGAGCCAGAACGTAAAACTCTCGGATGATCCGGTGATTGCCGAACGTCGCAGAGCGTGGGCCGGTTATCCGCAGGCGCAGAAGCCGCCGATGGTGCTGATGGGCGAGACGCTGGGTACCGAGCGTTACTGGCATGGCGCGGAGCGCAACCGCTGGGCCGAAAACTGGGTCACGATGTGGACGAAAGGTCAGGGACATTTCGTCATGACCAATGAGGAAAGCCAGCACTACCAGTACGATATGCGGCTGCTGGCACGACTGGGCTATGTTGATCCGGAGCGGATTATGGTCCTGCGCTCAGGCAGCAATTTCGATATGCCCCCGCCCGGCGTTTCAGTAACGGCGTCCATGGGAGACGAAGGACCGGGGCAGGCCGTCGCCTATGACAACAACGAACGCGCTGGAGAGCCGGTCGTGCGCGAACTGGCCACACACTGGGACCGCTACCGCGACCACGTTCCGACACGCTGACCAGAGGTCGCAGCCCGGGTTTTTGCGGTCGGATAAAACCGGTTTTGATCCAGCAGCGTGACGGTCATGAAGGCGACGTAAAGCAGCAGGTACCACGATCCCATCTTGCTGAAACCGACCATCTGGTGCCTGTGCTGCCCCGCATAGCGCCAGATGCCGCTCGTCGTGCAGACATTCTCGGCAATCCAGAGCGCAACACTCGACAGGAACGCGGCCAAAGGCAGTGGCATCCACCAGTCGCGCTGCGTGATCCGGAAATGGATTATGGTGCGACCATAGACCGCGAGCGTGCCCATAAAGAGCCCATATCGAAGGTCGGGAATGAAATGATGCGAGAAGAAGTTGACGTAAATCAGCAGCGCCAGGCCGAATGTCTGCCAGAACGGCGGATAGGGGATGAAGCGCATATCGAAAATACGGATGGCGCGCGCCATGTAGCTGCCGACGCTGGCATACATGAAGCCTGAAAACAGCGGCACATCCATCACGCGGAAAAAACAGGGTTCGGGATAGCCCCAGGCGCCCACGCGGACTTTAAACCACTCCATGGCCGTTCCCGTCAGATGGAACAGCACGATGACGCGCGCTTCCGTCCAGGTTTCCAGCTTCAGTGCAAGGAAAAGAAGCTGGACCACGATGGCGAACACGAACAGCGCATCATAGCGGTGCACCGGCCATGCGGGCTGCCAGAAAACGCGCGTGAGCAGGGCCGCCCCCAGCAAGAGGCCGCCAAACAGCGCGGCCCAGCCCTGTTTGAGCACGAACAGGATAGCATCCCGCAGGACAGGTGGCAGCCGATTTCGTGCCCAGCTCCCCATCCGACGTTCAAGAACACCGGTCTGGAGAGGCGGCTGATCAGACATGCTTCATTGCGCCGACGGCAAGGCCTTGCCGTACCGATCCCAGTGCGTCGCCAGTTCCTTCACGACCACACTTCCCACAGTATAGGCTGCATCGACCGAAGCCTGAAAACCTGAAAAACCCGTTTCATGCGCTTCGTCTGACAGAAGCTGCGCCGCGCTCTGCCCCGGCGGCGGCATGTCGAAATTGCTGGCTGTCCGCAGGATCAGCGCACGCTTCGGATCAACACGCCCGGCCTTGCCCTGCAGAGCCAGAGCCTGACAGAACGCAACGTCCTCTTCCGCCGTCGTAGCCATCACGCCCTGTCCATCCGTCCAGTATTTCACCCAGCGCTCGGCCCACTGGTTCATTTTCGCGCCGACCCAGAACGTCTCGCCTGAAATCGTGTCGCCAAGCTGCACGGAAGGGGGCTTCTGGGCTGCGGCAAAACCAGTGTAACGCAGGCGCGAGTCCTTCAGCCCGACATTGTCGGGAAGCGTGATGTCCTTCGTCAGCCCATAGGCCCACTGCACGAGGGCCGGGTCGAGCGTGTATTCCATGTCCCCCATGCCGGAATGCAGCGCAGGGCGCGGCTTTTCATCCGGAGTGCTGCCCTGCACGGGCGTAAACCCGTCCGGCCAGGAGGCGGGAATTTCGCGTGGGTCCACCAGATGGGACAGACCACCATTGATAACGCGCGGCGCCCAGACAGCCGAGCCGATGGTCCCGAAATTCGGATCAATCCCGCCAATCCCTGCCAGCACGAAATAGGCGTGACGCAGATCGAACCGCGGATCGAGCACGAGTGCTGTGATGGCCGAGGCCATATGCTCCGGCCCCTCGCCGCTTGCGATGCCCAGAACATGCAGATCCGGATTGTAGTGCATCACGTCATGATCGGTGCCGGGGGCCGGGATCGTCTGCTGCAGGGGCAGTTTTTCGATCCAGTTCTGGTATTCGCCCGCCGTATCGCCCGTATCCTTGCCGATCTCGAACGTCGTGACGACCACGACCCGAACGGGGATCGGGGCATGGGCCAACGCCAGACCAGACGCACAGAGGGACAGGAGCGCGGCCCCGAAAACGGTTGAGACAGATTTCACTGATAGAGACCCTCATGTGTGACAGCGGCTTCGAACGTGCCGAACCGCTCTTCAAGCGCCCATTGCAGACGGGCTTTTTCGCTGGATTTCAAAAACGCCGTGCAGGACGCGGATGTGACGGGCAAAGTCTGGCAGGCCGGAACGAACTGCCCCGGCTGATGATCGGACCATAAGCTTGGGCCTGGCACGAACGCATACTCCAGCCCGGCGCGGGACAGCGTTTTCAGATCGGCATAGGACAGATCATAGGTCTGAGCCGCACGGACATATTCCTGTGTCAGATCCCCACGTGAGACGCCCTCATCATCCGTGGACAACGCCATCGGCACCCCGGCGCGGCGATACAGCGAAAACGGATGGGCCGCGCCTTTAACGCCGAGGATTTCGTCATTGCTGGTCAGGTTGATTTCCACCATTACAGAACGCCGCGCCATTTCGGACAGCAGCGATTCAGGATCGTCCTCCAGCGCCACATCCACGCCATGCCCGATCCGGCTGGCGCCTGCCACTTCGACGGCAGCGCGGATATGATGGCGCAGGCCTTCGGTCGGGACGAGGCCTGTCGTGAGTTCCCCGGCATGCAGGCTCAGTTTCACACCCGGATACACGCCGTTCAGGAAATGAAACATCCGCATATGCAGGTCGTAATCGCGCATGGCAGTCGCGTCGTCTTCAGGGGCGACGATATTCAGCCCAACGAAGCGCGGATCGGCTTTCACGGTCGCATATCCAGCATCAAGTTGCGCATAAACGGCCTGAGGCGGCAGCGTCCGCAGGGTCTGGAACAGGTAGCGCACCGTGACCGCGCATCCCGGATGGGCCTGCGGTGTTCCACATTTCAGCACGTCGCGGGCCTGAGCCTCCATCCGGTCCGTCTCGGCGCGCGCCTTCTGCACCAGTGCCGGAATTTCCGGAGCAAGCGCCTGATGCGTGGAAGCGAGGTCATCGCCCTGCAACGGATGATGGAAACCGGCCCCGATCATCGGACCAATCCCGGGCGAGATCATCAGTTCCAGATACGTCACATGGTCGCGCGCGGCACGGTCGCGGGCTTCGGCCAGCATCTCGCCCTCATGCGCGTCGGCGATGGCGGTAAATCGGGCGAAGGTCGCGAAGAAATGGTCATGGCCGGAAGCATCCCCCGGCGACGGCACAAAGTCGCGCATGGACAGCGCATCGATCAGCGCATTTTCCGATCCCGCATGGTGCGATAGGTCGGCAGCAGGAAATTCGCCGTCTCCAGAATGGGTGCAGGCATGATCGAGAATGCGTTTTTCCGTCAGGGACACGCACAGCCCATCGCGCGCAGCCCAGTCCAGCATGCTTTCGGCATAAACCGCGCCAGCCAGATGATTGTGCAGATCCGCCCCTTTGGGAAAATCCCGCAGGAACATGTTCAGCCGGACCGGATCGTTCCGGACGTGATCGTAAACCTGTGCGGCAGACGGGGCAGCCTGTGCGACCGGATGCAGTGCCAGAACGGAAATCATGCCCAGAACAGCAGCGGGCAGAATGGAGCGGAAAGGATGTCGCATGGCCCAACGATGCCGCTCCGTCCCCGACGTGGCAAGCCATTTTCAGATCGTGACAAACCCTGTCTGAAACGGGCCTTCCGAACACTGGAAAAGCTGGTCCATTTGCATGCCCGATGACATAATGGATGTCCGTTCACCGGTGAGACCAATCCTTTTTCATGCCTGATTTTCCGACACCCGACACAGGGCTTGAAACCCGGATTGCGGACCATGCGCGTCATCTGGGTTTTGATGCGGTCGGGTTCTGCAAGGCCGAACTCGGGCCGGAGGTCGCGCAGGGTCTGCAGGAATTCGTCGCTCAGGGTCATCATGGAACAATGGAATGGATGGAGACGCGCATCGAAGAACGTGCCCATCCTCAGGCGCTCTGGCCCGAAGTGCGAAGCGTAATTTCGCTAGGCCTGTCTTATGCCCCGGCGGAAGGCCCGACGACCGATCCCGAATGCGGCAATATTTCCGTCTATGCCCGTAACCGCGACTATCACGATGTCATCAAGGGCATGCTCAAACATCTGGCACAGTATGTCGTGAAGCTGGGCGGACCGGAGACGCAGGTGAAGGTGTTCGTCGATACCGCGCCGGTTTCGGAGCGCGCACTGGCAGAGAAGGCGCAGCTCGGCTGGACGGGAAAGCATACCTGTCTCGTGTCGCGGGAACATGGCTCCTGGCTGCTTCTGGGCGAGATCTACACCACGCTGGAGCTCGCGCCTTCTGCGCCCAAAGGTGGAAGCTGCGGATCCTGCACGCGCTGCCTGACAGCCTGCCCGACCGATGCCTTTACCGCGCCCTACCGGATGGATGCGCGCCGCTGCATTTCGTATCTGACGATCGAGCACAAAGGTCCGATCCCGCACGAACTGCGCGCGAAGATCGGCAACCACATCTATGGCTGCGACGATTGCCTGTCCGTCTGTCCGTGGAACCGCTTTGCCGAAAGCGCGCGGCATATCAAACTTCAGGCCCGCCCCGAACTGGTGGCGCCGAAACTTGAGGAACTGGTCCGGTTGGATGATGCGAGTTTCCGGACACTCTTTTCCGGCTCGCCCATCAAGCGGATCGGGCGCAACCGGTTTGTACGCAACGTGCTGATCGCCATCGGCAATTCCGCCGATCCATCGCTCCTCCCCGCTGCGCAGGACCTGCTGACAGACCCGGACCCGGATATTGCCGAGACGGCAGACTGGGCCATCAAACAGCTTGAGGACCAACCGGCATGAGCGATCTCGTCAAACGCAGTCTGTCCCTGTCCGGCCATCGGACGTCCGTGGCACTCGAACCCGAATTCTGGACGGTTCTGGACATGATCGCCACAACGCGCCAACAGAGCTTTGCCTCACTCGTCGCCTCGCTGGACGCGACACGGCCGCCCGAACGTCCGCTGGCGTCTGCGCTTCGGATTGCCGCACTTCTGCACCTGCAAAAGCGGATTGAAACCTCAGGCTAGGTGTTTAGTCCCAGCCAATCGGGGTGTTTGCGTTCGACCCAACGCAGGACGCGGCCCTGCAAACGGCGGAACAGTGCAATATCCTGTGACAGCAGCATCACGCCGACCGGCAGCATCCATAATCCGAGAACCGGCAGGATCGACAGAACGCCCCCCAGCATGAACAGCACGCCCGCCGGAATTCGTACCCATTTATGCGACGGCTCCCGCAGCCAGTTCAGCACTGTCTGCAACTTCTCGGGCAGCCGGCGGATCAGAAGCTCCATCAGTTCGTCGTCAGTACGAGGGGGCAGCGAAGAAGTCATGCAAATATCCGTCAAACAGTCTGAAACCCTGACAGCACAAAGCCTGAAGAGGGGCCGGGTTCGTCATTCCGCTTCCATAGCACGCCTCACGCAAAAGCTTTCAGACCGCGTGACGTGCGGCTGTACGATCTGTCATTTGCCGCCGAGGATGGGCGTGCTAGGCTGAACTCATGGCTATCTGGGGCAAGATGTTCGGTGGTGTCGCGGGTTTCGCGGTTGGTGGTCCTTTCGGAGCGCTGATGGGCGCGGCCTTGGGACATGCTGCCGATAGCGGTTCCCTGCTCAAACCCTCGACAGGCGGATGGAGCGAGCGTTTTCCTGCAAATGGTCGGCCTGACCCCAACAGCGCGGCCTTTTTTGGAGCGGCCAAGATTGCGGCGGCGCTGGGCAAGCGGGATCAGCTTTACGCGATCGGGCTTGTCGCCCTATGTGCAAAGCTTGCCAAGATCGACGGCCCGGTCAACCGGCACGAAATCAACGCTTTCAAAACCTGCTTCCAGTTCCCTTCCGACAACGTCAAGGAAGTCGGCATGTTGTTCGACCGCGCCCGCGACCGGACGGACGACTTCGAGATGTATGCCCGCGAAATGGGCGCCGCCTATGCCGACAACACGGCACCGCTTGAAAACCTCATGACGGCCCTGTTCCGCATCGCCCGTGCCGATGCCGGACCAGACCGCAAGCTGCACCCTAAGGAAGTCGACTTTCTCCAGCGTGTCCACCGCGCCTTCGGCCTCCCTGCGGGGGCGTGGGATCGGGCGGAAAGTGGCAATAGCCGCGCTGCCAGTTCGAACGAACCGGACGCCTATCGCATTCTCGGCATCACGCGCACTGCCACTGATACCGAAGTACGTGTCCGCTGGCGGACCCTGATCCGCGAGCACCATCCGGACGTTCTGGCACAGAAACCCATGTCCGAAGCCGAGCGCCGCCGCGCGCAGGACAAGGTCGCCCGCATCAATGCCGCCTGGGACCGCATCAAGCGCGACCGGCAGCTTTGATCTTTCGCAATATTGCGGAAACTTTTATTCACTAACGCGCGTAAAGCAGTCTCAACCGGCAAGAGAGATGTGCCATGGGACTGATCCTTCTTGTAATCCTGATCCTCCTGCTGATCGGTGCGCTGCCGTCATGGCCGTACAGCTCAAAATGGGGCTACTACCCGTCCAGCGGCCTTGGCCTGATCGTGGTCATTGTCGTGATTCTTGTCCTGATGGGGCAGATCTGAGCTAAAAAACCGCGCTCCTCACAGAGCGCGGTTTTTTAGACCCGAAAGGAGTCTTCAGGCCGGAATGGCGGCCTTCACACCCTTTTCGCGAATGACCTTCCGCAGCGCGATGACCTTCTGATCCAGTTCGGACGTGTCCAGATCGCGCCATCCGTCAAATGCCGGAAGCTTCAGAGAACTCTCGAAATCGTCAGCCTTGGCCAGCTTCCATTCGGCTTCGCCATAAGTCGGCTCGGACGATTCATACGTCCCGCCCTTCTCGTCCCGTCCACGCAGCATTTCGAGATAGGACGCAATTCCGAACGCAATGCGTGACAGATCCCGCTTGCCTTCGATCGCCCGGCGCACGGTTTCCGTCCAGAACACCTGAACCTTGGAACAGCCATCGCTGGCAATCCGGAGCGTTTGGTCCGACATCGCCTTGTTGGAAAAGCGGCTGATGACGCTGTCCCGATAGCCTTCGAGCGTCATGCCTGACGGCGCCTTCAGGGTCGGGATGACATCCTTGTTGAGGTAGTTCTTCAGATTGCCAAGGAGTTCGCCGTCTTCGATGGCGTCATCCACATTCTCATAGCCAACCATAATGCCCGGGAAACAGAGCGTGACGTGCCCGGCATTGAGCATCCGGATTTTGACGTGCTCCCAGTCCGTCACGTCTCCGACCATCTGCACACCCGCTTTTTCAAGCGGCGGACGACCATCGGCGAACTGGTCTTCCAGAACCCACTGATGGAAATCTTCTGCCACCAGCGGCAGGTCGTCATCCAGTCCGCTGGCCGTATTCAGTTTATTCGCAATGGCAGCCGAGACAGTTGGGGTAATGCGATCAACCATTCCGTTCGGGAAAGTCGCGTTCTCTTCAATCCATTTTGCCAGTTCCGGATCGCGCGCTTTCGCATAGCCGAGGAAAGCCTTGCGGGCGACCTTGCCATTATGGCGCAGGTTGTCGCAGGACATAACCGTAAACGCCTTGTGTCCGGCATCCCGGCGACGACGCAGAGCCTCGACGACATAACCGAAGACCGTGGACGGCTTTTCCGGGTTCTGCAGATCGGCTTTCACCGCCGCATTCTCCAGATCGAACGCACCCGTCGTCTCATTGATGTTGTAGCCGCCTTCCGTGATCGTCATGGAGACAATGCGGATCGCCGGATCGGCAAGATGCTTCAGCACGGCTTCCGGATCGGCCGGGGCCAGCAGGTAATCGCGCAGTGCACCCATGACGCGCACCGTGCTTTTGCCGGATGGGGCTGTCTCGGTCAGGGAATACAGGCAGTCCTGCTTTTTGAATTCCTCGGCCTTTTTCTTTGAGCGGTCACTGCCCGTCAGACCAACGCCGATAATCGCCCAGTCAGGCGCGTGTTCGAGGATCTGCTCCACATAAAACGCCTCATGCGCCCGGAAAAAATTGCCGACACCGAAATGCACGATCCCCGGTTTCACACCGTCAATGTCGTAAGGGGGCGCCTGGACATTGGCAGGAAGAGATTTGAGGGTTTCGCGCGTAATCATGGACTTCTCCGTGGTTTCGGGCCGGTCGCTGACGGGGACCGACAAGGCCGGGCATGTGCCATCATAGCCTTCGAACAACGCAAAAGCCGAATAACGGTTTCAACACCCCCCGGCGCCGTCCGCCGCAAAGACCCTAGAAAAGAGGCGTCAGAGCCCTTTCATGCCACTTACATCTTCGCGCATGACCACGCCGACAGCTCTTTCCAGATCTTCCCGGAAAAGGGACATCACAAAGCGCATCTCCGGCCTGGTCTGTTCTTCCAGACGTGGCAGGAGATGAAGAATTTCTTCATCCTGCGCCTGTCGCGGATGCCGGCTGTTCTTCGTGGTCAGTTGTTCTTCACAACTATGTGCCAGCGCCCGGAGCGCATGGCTCAGCCCCTTGTACAACGGCATCAGGCCGGTATTTCCTGCCGCGCGCCCCGTCGCAATGGCCCGCGCGACCAGCATCGTGTCATTCAGCAGGCGCCTCATAAGCCGGGGCAACGCTGCCAGAACCGGATCACGTTGTTCCAGTTCCTTCAGCCGCTCGCGCCGCGCTTCGGTAACGGCGTCCTCAAGCTCTATCAGCAGGGCCACACAGTCATCGTTCTGCTGCTCGATGGCCGTCCATCCCGTATTCTGGTCGAGCGCACTTTTAAGAAGCTGGTCCATGCGCCGTAACAGACGCCCTGCCGTATGAAACGCCTGCTTGCGCGCGCTGCTGTGCAGAATGAGGAACGATACGACGATCGACACCGCCACGCCCATGACAATGGCCAGAAGCCGCGTGACCAGCGGCAAAAACGGGCTGCCCTGACTGGGAAACAGATATACGATCATCAGCGTGATGCAGGCGAAACGCAGCGTCGGCTGAATGGCCGTCAGGAACACCAGCGGCGTCAGCATGATCCAGAACGGAACCCAGCGCAGACCCGTCGTGATTTCCAGCACGACCGCGCACCCGCCCGCCAGCGCTCCGATCACCGTTCCGCTGATCTGGTCGCGGGCCGTGGCCATGGTCTGACTGATGCTGGACTGCGTCACGATCAGGGCCGTAACCAGCGCCCAGATCGTTTCCTGCAGATGCATGAGCGATCCAACGATCCACGCCACGACCACCGACACCAGAACCCGGATGGTCTGGCGTATTGCGGGACGCATGACTTCGCGCCAACTGCTGTTCCGGGGCAGCGTAGGCAGCCAGGCTCGGCCCAGACGTATCAGAACATTCATGCTCACATTTCAGTTCAGGTGAAAATCAGTTCCCCAGAAAGGGCACCGGAACCCAGCGCAGCCCGTCGTCGTCCTGCACCAGCAGCAGGGCTTCCGTCTTCTTACGCTCGTGCAGACCCTGCACGGCCTTGGCGAAATCGTCCGGGGTGTTGATCTGGTCCTGCCCGACCTGCGTAATCACGTTGCCTTCCACAATCCCACGCGAGGCGGCGGGGCTGCCTGCCTCGACCCGCGAGACGAGAACGCCGCGCTGGTCGTCAGACAGCGCATATTGCGTGCGTGCGTCCGCGTCGATCGCACTGACCGTCACCCCCAGCTCACCCAGAGCCGCATGGCGGTGTTCCGGCTGGTGCGTGTCTGATGGCGGCATATCCGGCGGCGTGGGGGACTGCGCGAGCGTGATCGGCAGCGTTTTGAGGGCACCCTTGTGCCAAACGGCCAACTGCGCCTGCGTCCCCGGCAGAATGGAGGCAATGATGCGCGGCATGGTCTGGCCGGTCACGTCCTGATCATTGACGCGGGTGATGATGTCGCCAACCTCAAGACCCGCTTTTGCAGCCGGGCCTTTCGGATCGATTTCAGAAATCAGCGTTCCCTTGCCGTTGGAGCCGTCCGGCTTGCGGAAATCGAGCGTCTCGGCAATGTCGTTCGTCACATCCTGGAATTTCAGCCCCATCCAGCCGCGCGAGACATGCCCGGTGCGCCGAAGCTGGTCGATGATCCCCCGTGCATCATCCGCCGGAATGGCAAAACCAATCCCGATGGAATCGCCGCCCGAGCCGCCATAGATCAGCGTGTTGATGCCAATGACCTCACCGGACAGATTGAACAGCGGACCGCCGGAATTGCCGCGATTGATGGCGGCATCCGTCTGGATGTAGTCGTCATACAGACCGTGTTCGACGTTTCGTCCGCGCGAGGAAATGATGCCCGCCGTGACGGTTCCGTTCAGCCCGAACGGGTTGCCGATCGCCAGAACCCAGTCCCCGATCCGCGCTTTGTCGCTCCGGCCCAGTGGAACGGTCGGAAGCGGATGCTTCGGCTTGACCTCCAGCACGGCCAGATCGACCTGACTGTCCCGTCCCACGATCCGCGCCGGCATCTCGGTCCCGTCCTGAAGCGTGACGCTGACCTGATCTGCCCCTTCAATCACGTGGTTGTTCGTCACGATGATGCCGGACGCATCAATAATGAAGCCCGAACCCAGCGCCTGCTGACGACGCGGCGGATGGTTCGGGGCCGGTTTATGTTTCAGGTAATCATGAAAGAATTTTTCCAGCGGTGAGCCCTGCTGGAACGGGGGCACCTGCGGGCCGTCCGGATCGCTGGAATCGGGCCCCTTATCATCTGTCTTCGCAGGCTTGAGCACAGCAGAGGTCGAGACGTTCACGACCGACGGCAGAAGCCTGTTTGCCAGATCCGCAAAGCTCGATGGCACCGAACGTGGCGCAGGAGTCGGTACGGAAGACGGCTGGCCTGCAACCGGCGCAGCATCCTGAGCCAGCGCTGGAGCCGCGCTCAGCGCCCAGCCTGCGGAAAGGGACAGGGACAGCGCCAGAACGGAAACAGAAAGACGGACAGACGGGTTTTTCATGCCCCCACGCTAACGCAGAACATGGCCGTTCGTCACCATCCTGCCGTTCAAGGTGCGTTTGCAGCCCATTCATGATAGCGTCAAAATCTTTCCAGACGTGATATTTTCCCTGATGAGAGCCCGGCATGACTGACACCACGCCCCCCAACAACATGCCGCCCGCCTCCCCCGGGACGGACGCCTCCAGCGCCGAAACCCGCATTACTGATATCCTGAAATCCGAGCAGGACAGTCAGGGCTCGAACGTCCTGTCTTTCGCAGCGCTTGAGAGCGTCTCGGTTCAGAACGGCCATGCGCATGTCTCTCTGGCGACGTCACGGGACAACGCCTCGCGCGTGGAGCCCCTGCGGCCGCGCGTCGAAGCCGCGATTGCGAGCCTGCCGGGCATCACGGGCGCGACCCTGTCCTTCACGTCTCATCGCCCCGCAACGCCGGCCGCCGCCAACGCGCCCGCTGCGGGCGGAGGGCACCGCCCCTTCAATCTGGGCGACAAACGCCGCAACGCCGCGAGCCGACATGCTCCCGAAACACTCTTACCGGGTGTTAAGGCCGTTATTGCGGTCGCGTCGGGCAAGGGCGGTGTCGGTAAATCCACCACAGCCGTCAATCTTGCGGTCGGTCTTGCACGGGAGGGCCTAAAGACCGGGCTTCTGGACGCGGATATCTACGGCCCCTCACTTCCCCGCATGCTGGGACGCAACACGCGTCCGGACGTCGTGGATGGAACGATCCTGCCGATCGAAGCCTGGGGCCTGAAGAGCATGTCCATCGGCTATCTGGTGGACGAAAATCAGGCCATGATCTGGCGTGGCCCGATGGTCATGGGCGCGCTGACGCAGTTTCTGGGCGAAGTCGAATGGGGGGAACTCGACGTTCTCGTGATCGACATGCCCCCCGGCACCGGCGACGCGCAGCTGACGCTGGCCCAGAAGCTCGGCCCCAAACTTGCGACGGGTGGTGCGGTCATCGTCTCTACGCCGCAGGATATCGCGCTGCTGGACGCAAGACGCGGGGTGGCCATGTTCGAGCGGATGGAAACCCCGATCCTCGGCGTCGTCGAGAACATGTCCTATTTCTGCTGCCCGAACTGCAACCACCGGACGGAGTTGTTCGGACACGGGGGCGCAAAGGCCGAAGCTGAAAAAATGGGCGTTCCGTTCCTCGCGGAAATCCCGCTGCTCGCCGATATTCGCGCAAGTGGCGATGACGGGACCCCGATCATCCTGTCCGCACCCGACAGCGAAGCGGCTCAGGCCTATACACGGCTTGCGCAGGCTGTCGCCCGTTCCCTGTCTTCCGAACACAGCACGAAAGAGCCGTCATGATCCGTATTCTTCTTATCGGCGCCTGCCTGACAGGAGCAGGCCTGACGCTGGCTGGCTGCTCCCATACGGTCACGCATCAGGGGCTTTCTTCCGACGGCTATGGCTTTACGAAAGACTCGCAGCATCTGCCGCCGCCCGCCGATCTGACCACGCCTATCCCGCACTGAAATCCAAACGAAAATCCGGCACGCGAACAGAGAATCGTTTTCGGGAGCTTGACCTGACAGCCCCGAACATGGAAAAAGCCGCACTGCCGATGCCGGGTTAGCACAGTGGTAGTGCAGCGGTTTTGTAAACCGAAGGTCGGGGGTTCAAATCCCTCACCCGGCACCAGCTTTTCCAAAAAGCATGGCGACAGCAGCTAACGGACGGTCAACGCCGTTCAGGGCGTAGTTTACCTGCGCATTTTTGCCACAAAATCAGAATTCTCACCCGCACCAGTAATGCACAAGTATCGCACCCGCAGAGGGTGAAATGTGGGTATTCCAATAATCTTCTTGACAGACTTGGCGCCAAATCCTGATCGGGCTTGCGACCCGATTCTAAAATTATTGTATTAAATCAGCGCATTAGAAAATTTTACGCACCCAAACATACGAATCGGAACACTTCAGACAGACGGCAATACCCTGTGGATAAGTCTGTTTGTAAAAAGCTCTGAGATAAGTGTGATAAAATTCACACGAATCCGCAGCGAATCTCTCACGACAGCTCACAAAGTAAAAAAACAGACAATCTCTGATTTTACTTATCGTTTACTGAATTGAATATTTTATGAAGCTGGCCAGAAAAAGTGAATAGCAACAGATATCAGGACAAGAGAGATAGCAATCCCAGCCCAGACAAGAAGACTGGGTGGCTTTACAGGAGCGTCTTCCACAGGACTTTCAGCCTGCGCCTCCCGGGCCTCGCTCATCAGCCGTTCAAGATCGCTTTCGGCGGAATCCTTCCCGGCAGATGCAAAGCCGGGGCTGGGCTCAGGATTAAGCATCCAGAACCGCCGCCATTTCAGACCATTCCCGCTTGGTCAGACCGGAATTTTCCTGCGTGACGGTTTCACCCGCCAGACGCCGCCGCACAACCTTCAGCATCCCGGCCGAAAGCGTAAAGGCGCCAAGGCGGTATTCCTCGAATGCTGCAGACGTCGCGGGCACCCAGGCTTTAAGAATTTCGATCATCTTTTCCGCATAGACGCGGATCTCGTACTGCGCATGCGGATCGGCGCGCAAGGCGAGGAAATGCATCAGATTGTGCAGGTCAATCTTCCAGTACCACTGCGTATAGGTGTTCAGGGTCAGATTGATCCGTGCAAGCTCACGCGCCAGTCCCGTCCCCTCAGGGTTCAGCAGACTTTCGTAATCGTCATAGCACTGGCTGGCATCCCGACGCAGGATTTCGAGAACCTCATGAGCCGTCTCGGCATCCAGTGCGTCACTGCGTCCCTGCCGGTTCGAACTGCTCTGCGTCGCCACCTGATCGGGTGCTGGAAGGTAAAACTCCCGGTCCAGAATGGAATAGCGCGCCGAATATTCGTTCACGCTCGCCATACGGTGACGAATCCACTGCCGCGCGACGAACACGGGCAGCTTTACGTGGAATTTGATCTCGCACATCTCGAACGGCGTCGAATGACGGTGACGCATCAGATAGCGGATCAGACCCGCATCTTCGGAGACCTTCTTCGTCCCGCGGCCATAGGACACGCGCGCAGCCTGCACGACCGCGCCATCGTCGCCCATATAATCGACCACGCGCAGGAAACCATGATCCAGCACCTCGAAAGGCGTGAAAAGCAGATTTTCCATCGCCGCCACGGTCGGACGGGACGTAAGCTGGGGTTCGCTGCGCTGAGCTTCGATCTCGGCGCGCTGTTCGGATGTCAGTGCCATGGCGGCGGCTTTAGCATGCGCTTTCGTCCCGCGTCATCCGAATGAATCGGATTGACACGATTCCGAACGTCTAATTTTTTTCGTGGCCTCTTTTCCCTTGCGGGCGAACAGCCGCACTCCTATGTTCATCAGTGCAAGGGGTTCGTCCCCGGCTATGGCGATAAACGGTAAGTGGAATAAGTGTTGTGGACCCGGGGGCAGTGCCCGGCGTCTCCACCATGAAAAACCCCTCGAAAAAGGGGTCTGTGGGGACGAAACAGGCTCGACGCGCACGGTAAAGACTTATCTTTTGCCCGGCATTGTACCACCGTCATCGGGCTAAACTTACAAGTGCCAACGATAACTCAGAGGTGCTCGCTGTCGCTGCATAAGCGATAAGCGCGGTTCGGGAGGGCACCGGGCAACAGAAGCCTTCCCACCTCATCATGTCTCCGACATTCCTTTCAAAGACGGCTTGCCATCTGTGCCCGTCTGTCGCATCCCTTGATGAAAGTTGACCGAAACATCAGGCTTGCGACCATGAGCGACGACGATCACAACGGCCAGGACGGCTTCGAGCACGAGCTTCCCGAGAGCCTTCTCCCCTATGATGACTGGGTGGAAGACGCCTATCGTGAAGTCATGCTGCGTGCGATCGAGCATGTTGCGGCTGAGGGACTGCCGGGGGCCCATCACTTCTATCTGACGTTCCGCACGAACCGGCCGGATGTGATTATCCCTGCCCGTCTGCGGGCGCAGTATCCCGAAGAAATGACCATCGTCCTCCAGCACCAGTTCTGGGATCTGGCGCTGGACCGCGACAAGAACGTGATTTCGGTCGGTCTGTCCTTCGGCGGCGTTGGGAGCATCCTGTGCATTCCCGTCAACGCCATCACGGCCTTTGCCGACCCCCATATCCGGATGGCCCTGCGCTTCAACCATTCCCCCCTTGAGGACGATGAGGACATCGAAATCCCCGAAGGTGCGGTTGAACCCGACGATATCGACCCGGCCCACCATCCAGACGTCCAGCCCGAACCCTCTGCTTCGGAAGACGGCAAAAAAGACGCGGAAGTGGTCAGCCTCGCGGCCTTCCGCAAACGTCCGCCTAGCTAGGCGTTAGCCAGAGTGTATGGTTCCAGCTTAGACTGACTGGAACCAGTGGCCTGAATGTCGCTTTCATGAGGGATCCCCATGCGCTTTACCGTCGATCGCCTTGACCATATCGTGCTGACCGTCCGCAACCGGGACCTGTCTGCGTCCTGGTATCAGCGGGTTCTGGGCATGGATATCGACGAATATGGGCGCAACAACCGCGTGGCCCTAAGCTTTGGTGGTCAGAAGATCAATCTTCGCCCCGAAGGTGCGGAAGGCTGGGATACCGCCGGAGCCGCTGCGCCGGGAACGTCGGATCTGTGCTTCACAACGGCCATCGCCAGCGAACAGATCATCAAGCATCTGGAAAAATGCGGTGTGGAAATCGTTGAAGGCCCAGTCGCGCGTCTAGGCGCCCTTGGTCCGATCACATCCGTTTATTGCCGTGACCCGGATGGCAATCTGATCGAACTGGCCTCCTATAACGGCTGAAGGCGGCAGCTCGCTCCACCGCCTTCAGATCGCGTTACCAGTTCTTGGAAATCAGCCAGAATTCCTCAGAAGTGAGGGTAATGGCGTTGCAGTCTTTGGTTTCGGCGGCGGCCTTGGCAAGCGCGTGAATCCGCTCGATCATGATCGTTTTGCGCTGATGGGCCTCGGACGTTTCCTTCACGGTCGACAGGGTCTGGAGCGCGGATTCGGAGGCTTTGGCGACGCGTGCGGCGTCAATAGCGGCATAAGACATGAAATGTCTCCCTGAATGTAAAAACCCCTCGGAGCCTACTCCACGCCTGCCGGGATACCAACTCCATACCCCACAGAACAGGCGGGAGCGTCTTTAAACCGGAGTGACCGCCAACGCCGCTTCATACGCGTCCAGCACCTCTTCAGTCGGACCATCCATACGGATTTCCCCGCTTTCCATCCAGATGATGCGCGTACACCACTGTCGGAGAATCGATAGTGCATGGGACGTCACCACCAGAATTTCCGCGGCGTCGACCATGCCTTCAAGCCGTGCGCGGGCCTTGTCCTGAAATTTCTGGTCGCCGGCCATGAACCATTCATCCATCAGCAGGATCCGGGGGCGCGGGACCGTCGCAAGCGCAAAGCCCAGACGGACAGACATGCCGGAGGAATAGAGCCGGACCGGAAGATCGAAAAACGCTCCCAGATCCGAAAACGCCTCCACGTCCTTCTCCAGCTCCTGTGTCGCGACCCGTCCCATCCCCATACGGCAGGCGAAGAGCTGGATATTTTCGCGCCCCGTCAGCTCGCCATTCATGCCCGCATTAGGGTCAATAAGGGCATGGGTATCGCCTTCGATATCCAATGTCCCCTCGCCCGTTTCATAAATCCCGCCAAGGACACGCAGGAGCGTCGATTTTCCCGCCCCGTTATGTCCGACGAGCCCGATCCTCTCCCCTTCGGAAATCGTGAGGCTAATATTGAAAAGCGCCTGAACTTCCACGACTTCAGCGGAATTGCCGCTAATGCGCATCCTGCCGCCCACGGCGCCCGTTTTGGCGGCCACGGTGCTTTTCGCACGGGCCAGCAGCGTCTTCTTCAGAGAACGCGAGCCACCATGCAGAACGGGAAACGACAGGGAGAGATCTTCAAGACGGATATGGGCCATGATGTCAGATCCAGAAGACCAGACGCGCCCGCGCCCGGATAAACGCGCGTACCGCAATCAGCCAGAACACCACACTGGTGGTCAGTGCAATCCCCCAGATCTGCAGAGACGGCACACGCCCCAGCAGAGGCTCGCGCACAATTTCCAGCAACGGATAGAACGGATTGTAGAACAGATAGGACGCCTTTGCGCCGAGCTGCTGCGGCATCCAGATGACCGGCGTCACATAGAACACGATCTGCAACAGCGCTCCGACAATGGGTGCGATATCCCTGAAACGTGCGCAAAGAGAGCCGAACACCATGCAGGCAGCGAACCCGTCCAGAGCCCAGAGCAGAAGGGCCGGAAGCGCGAGAACGGCATTCACCCCCGGCCAGACATGATAAATGGCGAATACGGCGAGTGGCACCACGATATTATGGGCAAACACAATCGCATTCCGGACCACCACCCTCAGCGCGTAAAGCAGAAGCGGCAACTGGACGGAGCGAACCATGGCTTCCGCTTCCAGAAAGCAGGTGCAGGATTCCTGGATCAGGCTTGAAAGCCCTACGCTCCACAAGGTGAGCGACAGCGACAGGAACGGCAGATAGGTCGCAAGCTGCATATGAAACAGCCGACTGTACAGAACACCCATTGAGGCGACCATCAGCGCGGAGGTGATCGTCAGCCAGAACGGCCCCAGCGCCGACCCCCGATAGCGGAGCCGGATATCGAGCCAGCCCAGCCTGACGCCCAGTCTCCAGAGACGTCGGGTTTCCTTCCAGTCCGCCCAAGCCCGCGCAGCAGGGCTGCCACGGGGCATGTCACGACGGGTCTGCCTGCGCGGCGCTTCGTCCCGGGCAACATCGGAAGCTGGAGAAGGTACACTCATACTGTCCGCCTACCCGATCCCCTATGTCCCGGCAAGAAGACGCTACAGTGATCATCGTATTCCGGGAAGTTCATATTCGGGAAATGAATTTCCGCTACACTCAGACCAGTGGACAGTCCTGCCTCAGAAAATCTGCCCGCCAGAGCCCTTTTTCCTAGTTTCGCCGCAATCCCCGTGTATGCTTGGCGTAATGAGACCAGTTTTCCTCAGGTGCCCAGACCCGATGCCCAGACCCGTCTTTCCTTTCCGGACTTCTGTTCGCACTCTTTCTTTCATCCGTGCGGGCGCAGCGTTCGGTCTGGTCGGGCTTCTGGCGGCCTGTGCCGGCAACAATGCCGATATGGGATCGTCTTCGGAAATACCGGTCTCGCAGGAAGCGGCCAATTACCGCGCCCATGCAAAATCCTATTACGCCCCGCCCGGCCCCCCCGAAGACCCGTGGGGCCCTTATATCCGCGAGGCGTCCGAGCGCTTTGACGTGCCCGATGCCTGGATCCGGGCCGTGATGCAGCAGGAATCCGGCGGCCATCTTTTTGACCATAACGGCAATTTCATCACATCGGTTCCCGGCGCGATGGGCCTTCTGCAGCTCATGCCCCCGACCTATGACGACATGCGCCAGCAATACGGGCTTGGCGAAGATCCTTTCGATCCGCATGACAACATTCTCGCAGGCACGGCCTATCTGCGCCAGATGTATGATATTTATGGTTCCCCCGGCTTCCTTGCTGCCTATAATGACGGTCCGGGCAGCCTTGACCGTTATCTGCGTCGCGGCCGCGCACTGCCGCGCGAGACACGGAGGTATGTCGCCGCGATCGGGCCGCATATCGCCGGAATCACGCCCCGTAACCGCTCCGCTGCCGATCTTCTGGTCGCACAGCACGACCCCAATTCACAGGTCATGCTGGCACAGAACACCCAGCCTGCCGACATAGCGCCGACGACTTCGTCCTCTGAGCGACAGGCAGTCAGTGCGGCGTGGAGCCACCGGGAGGCAGCCGACACGGCCTCTGACGATACAGATTCCGACACACCGAATGCGACGCCGCAGAGCCCGGCATCGCCTGCCGAAGCTCCTGTTCAGGTCGCCTCCGCCGCGGGGTCTGAAGCGCCGACGAGTATCAGCGCCGCCTGGGCCGCCCGTGGTTATGCGCCAGCGCCCGCTCATCCTCTCGTGCGTCAGTCCTCCGTGCCCGCAGACGATGTGGCTGACAACCGCGTAACGGCACAGGAAATCCCAATCGGACATCACCTCCAGCCCCAGCCGATCATGGCCGTCATGCCCGCCACCCGACCCCAGTACCGCATGGCGCTTCCTGCGGCGTCCGCTCCGGCCAAAAACACGGCGACACCGGGAAATGCAGCCGGAAACTGGGCCATTCAGGTTGGCGCGTTTGCTAATGCCAAGCAGGCAAGCCTCGCCACGACCACAGCGCACAGCAAAGGTGGTGTTGTCGTGGCCTCCGCCCGATCGCAGGTTGAAAGCGTCAAAAATGGCCGGTCCCATCTCTATCGCGCGCGTTTGACGGGGCTGTCACATGAAAATGCGGTTGCAGCCTGCCGCCGTCTGTCGCACGGTTCTCCCTGCGTTGTGGTTCCGCCCGGCGCCTATTGATCCGTTTGCCGGGTCGCATGTCGGCCCACTTTTCTGACAGGAATACAAAACCCCGATGCGCCGCTTTCTTGCAACGACCGCTTTCTGTGCTGTCGCCCTCTCCGGCGCCCTGACGATTACTCCGGCGCATGCCGCCCTCGAAGCCGGCAGCCATGCTCCGGATTTCTCGGCCCCT
The DNA here is from genome assembly GCF_018256175.1 of Gluconobacter sp. Dm-44. Lineage (NCBI taxonomy): Bacteria > Pseudomonadati > Pseudomonadota > Alphaproteobacteria > Acetobacterales > Acetobacteraceae > Gluconobacter > Gluconobacter sp. Dm-44. The sequence goes on from NZ_JAERLZ010000013.1 coordinate 47,831, forward strand.
GCGAGCCTCGGAGGGCACGAGTTCACCTATCATCTGGCCGACGCCCTCAAGACCGGTCCGGTGGTCCTGTATTTCTATCCGGCAGCCTTCACCAAGGGCTGCACGATCGAAGCCCATGAATTCGCGGACGCCATTCCCGACTTCAAGGCACAGGGCGCAACCGTGATCGGAGTTTCCATGGACCCGATCGACAAGCTGGATCGGTTTTCGGTCAGCGAATGCCGCAGCACCTTCGCTGTTGCTGCTGACCCGACAGGCAAGATCACGCGCAGCTATGCAGCCAAAATGCCCCTGCTGCACATGGCAAGTCGGACGTCCTATGTCATTGCGCCGGACGGTCATATCGTCATGAGCTATGCGTCAATGTCTCCTGACGAACATGTCTCGCGCGCACTTGCCGCGGTAAAGGCCCTGAAGCAGACCCCGTGAGCGCACCTTCCATTTCAACGCCTTCCGACCTGTTCGACCACCATCATGTCGGCGATTCAGGCCCTCTGAAACTCTCCGCGGATGTCAGCAGCACCGCGATCTATGGTGGCCCGAAAGACTGCTACCGCTACACATTGCGCCGTGTCTGGGACGATACACGCCCCATGGTCATGTGGCTGATGATGAACCCATCTGTGGCGACCGAATTCGGCGATGACCGCACGGTCGCCAAATGCCAGCGTTACGCGCGGGCATGGGGCTATGGCGGTATGTTCGTTGGTAACAGCTTCGCCTATCGCTGCACGGACCAGAAGCGTCTGCTTGAGGTGGACGATCCGGTCGGGCCGGACAACGATGCCCATCTGCTGGACATGGCACGACAGGCCGATCTGGTCGTGCTGGCTTACGGGTCGCCACAGGCCAAGGGCCTGCGCGGGCGCGGAACCGAAGTTGCGCGGCTGATGGGGCAGAACGGCATCAGGGTCACGGCCCTGCGCCTGAGCAAGAGCGGACGTCCTGAACATCCGCTCTATCTGCCGTCCATCCTCACACCAGAGCCGCTCGACCCGGATAGGCTGGGCTGAGCGACGTTTTCCGGATCAGGCTGCGTCAGTTCGCAGCCTTGTCCTGTTCGTTGATGACCCAGACCAGAACGACATGCTGGTCGTGGTTCGGATAGGTCGCCTGCGGCTGAAAAGATACGCCGACATTCTTGGCCTTGTAGAGACCCTGAATAGCCTGCTGGTCTGCGGAGAGCAGTTCGTTTGAGACAGGTCCGCCCGCACGAAGCTTGGTCGCGGTTTCCAGATCGGCTGTCGAAACCTTTTTGTTTCCCTGAAACTCGACCTTGTCCAGAACAAGGGCAGTAGGCTGGGCCGGCGCGCTTGCAGCCTGTTCCTCAAGAATAATCTTCACAGCCACGCCATCGCCCGAAATCCGCAGACGCTCCTCAAGGCTGGTTCCGACATTGCGCGAAGAATAGAGTTCGCCGATGCGCTTCTGAGAAGCATCCAGATCGTTGCGGGTCACCTTGTCGCCCGCGTGATAGCCGAATGCCTGAAGGATATCCGCCGTCGGAACGCGGCTGTTGCCCTGAACAGCAACGCTCATCAGCTTGAGCGGCACATTTGGAGCGGGAACCGCAGCAAAAGCGTATTCCGTAGCAGCAGTTCCGGCGAAAGACGCAACAGCCAGCGAGACGCTCAGAACACTCCGGGCGAGCAGGGGGCGAAGGGACATCTGGCAATTTCCTGTCATGAAAAAACTCTGACTTTTACGCTACAGGAGTTCCCGGCTTTGGCAAATCGCCGCCGCTCCGAACCGGACGTCATATTTTAGTTGCGAATAAATCTCATTATCGCAATAACGCGCGCAACCGCTTCTTGCTTCGAGGTTTCCGTGCGCGCATCACTTTCCATCCCGCTTTCAAACCCACTCCGGGTTGCGCGCCTGTCCTGTCTGCTGCTGGCAGGAACAGCTTTTCCGGCCTTTGCCGCCCCTGTCTCCACCGTCACTGACACGACATCCACCGCTTCGGCAAAGTCTCCAACCGAGGCCCAGCAGATCAGTCAGGACGAGGAAATCGTTGTCCGTGCCAGACGCCGGGACCAGATGCAGGTCAGTAGCGGCGGACAGCTCGGGGCTCTGGGCAATAAAAAGGGGCTGGATGTTCCGTTCAACATCCGCAGCTACAATTCCAGCCTGATCCTGAACCAACAATCCCAGACGCTGGGCGAGGTGCTGGAAAACGATCCGACCGTCCGCACGACCTATGGCTACGGCAATTTCTCGGAAATGTTCGTCATCCGGGGCTTTGCCGTAAATGGTGACGACGTTTCGATCAACGGGCTTTACGGCATCACGCCCCGGCAGCTTGTCTCTCCCGAACTTTACGATCAGGTGCAGGTTCTCAACGGCGCCAGTGCGTTCCTGAACGGAGCAGCACCCAGCGGGTCTGCCATCGGCGGTAACATCAACCTGCTGTTCAAACACGCAACGAATGCCCCCCTCACCCGCCTCACCGGCGATTACACCAGCAGCGCCATGGGCGGTGGCAGCATCGATGTTGGCCGTCGTTTCGGACAAAACAAGGATTTTGGCGTGCGGCTGAACGTCGCGGGCAAAAGCGGCGAAGACGCCGTGACGGACGAATACCGCCATTCCACCACGTTGGGCGCGGATTTCGACTGGCATGACCGCGACAACCGCACCCGCGTCACCATGGATATCGACTATGAAAACCAGGGTGTGGACGGGGGCCGGCCGGCGATCTTCCTCGGCAGCGCCGTCACGTCCGTTCCCCGCCCTGTCGCGCCCTCGCATAATTTCGGGCAGCGCTGGGCGTATAATGACCTGAACTATGTTTTCGGCATGCTGAACGTCGAGCATGACCTGACGAAAAATATCACGCTGTATGGCGCGTTTGGTGCGCTCACCAGCAACGAAAAGGGCAATTATTCCAACCCGACCGTCACAGATCCTGTCACCGGTGCAGGGACGGCGGGCGCAATGTATGTGCCCTATGATCAGACGAATGAAAGCACCCGCGCAGGCGTTCGCGCTCATTTCCGCACCGGCTTCATCCGCCATGAAATCAACGCTGGCGGTTCCGGCCTGTGGGAAGACAGCGCCGCCGCCTATGCGATGGCCCTGACGCCCGGTGCGACCAACATCTACAACACGCCGCAGTTTGCCGCCCCGGCGGAGACGTTTGTTGGGGGGGTGCTTAATGACCCGCAGTCCACCAACCGCACGCGCCTGTACAGCCTGTTCTTCTCGGACACGATGTCCTTCTTCCACGACCGTGTCGCCCTGACAGGCGGTTTCCGATACCAGAACATGCTCATCAAAGGCTACGCCTACAGCAAGACCGGTCAGGGCGCGATGAACAACCATTACGATCAGGATGCCATCACCCCGGTCGTGGGGTTGGTCATTCATCCGACGCGCCGGACATCTCTGTATTTCAACCGGATCGAAGGCCTGTCGCAGGGACCGACGGCTTCGGGAAATGTCGTGAATCTGGGCGAGATTTTCCCGCCTTACAAATCCACGCAGTATGAAGTGGGCGCGAAATACGACACGGGCCGCTTCAGTGCCGCGCTCGCCGTGTACGAGATTTCACAACCCAACGCCTATTCCGTGGCACTCGGCAATACGGGCCAGTTTGCCTTCCGTGAAGACGGGTTACAGCGGAACCGCGGCATCGAACTGACGCTAAATGGTGAGATCCTGCCCGGCCTGCGCTTCAATGGTGGCGGCACCGTCATTCAGGCCGATCTGCGGCATACGGCAAACGGCCTTCAGGACGGCAACACCGCCATCGGTGTGCCGAACTACACCATTAACGGCAATCTCGAATACGACCTGCCATTCCTCAAGGGCGCCACGGTCGTGGGCCGCGTAGTCAATACCGGCAAGCAGTGGGTCAACACCGCCAACACCTTGCATATTCCGGTCTGGACGCGCTTCGATCTGGCAGGGCGCTACACGTTCGTAACGCATCACACGCCGGTCACACTGCGGTTCGGCGTCGATAATCTGGCCAACACGCGGTACTGGTCCTCGGCCTTCAACGGTTATCTGATGCAGGGCATGCCCCGCACGTTCAAGTTCTCCTTCACGACAGATCTGTAATCCGCCTCAAATTACTGAAAATGAAAAACGCGCCCTCCCGTTCGGGAGCGGCGCGTTTTTCATGTCAGACGTTCTGGTTGGGAACGATCAGAATGTGATGCCCGTTTCGAAATCCAGAAGCAGCGGGTTCTTGTAGCGGTTCGTGCCACCGGTGCTCCAGATATACTGCGCACCCGGCCGGATCACGAGCCAGGGCGTCGGACGCCAGCCATAGTTCAGTTCGATCGCATGCTCGCCGGAGGGCTTGTTGATACCCTGTGCGCCCGAGGCCTGCATCTGGCGCGCCCAGATCGTGAGCTTCGGATTGACCCAGAGCATCTTCATGCCAATGCTGATCGTATCGTTCGGGCGGCTGCGGAACGTGCCCTTACGGGTGACACCCCAGGTGATGAAATACGGTGCGACAGATGTCCGCGGATCGCCCCAGGTGAAGGACGTGAACAGCGTCGTGCCACGGTTCGGATCGGCGGCATCACGCTCCAGCATCCGGTCGAATTGGAACCAGCCACCGAACCGTCCACGGACCTTCTGCGTCGGGGCCGACAGCAGATACTCCGCCGGAACGGAGAACATGCTGAGCTTGGAATAGACATCGCTGACTTCGGACGTATCCCAGTATCCGCCAATCTTGACGTTGGTCTGGAGCGGACCGCTGTAATCGTCCTTGCCGCCCTGATGCCAACCGAGCTGGAACGGAATATAGGTCCCGATCGCATCATGCAGGTTCAGCTTCCAGCCGTTATGCGTGTTCGAGATCGTGGGGTCGATCGAATACGCGCCGAACTGCACGAGATAATGGTCGTTCCCGGCCGGATAAAACTTCACCCAGGCGCCCGGATGCGCCGTCGGATACCAGCCATAGCCCGAGTTCATCGCGATGGACTGCGGCATACCGCAGATCGCGTTGGATTCGAACTGGCAGTACTGGCTCATGCCCCAGTAGATGGACGACTGCTCGAAATCGTTCTCGGTGTTGATTTCACCAACTTCGGTCGACACATACCGGTTCCAGGGCATTTCCCAGGACAGACGCGTCAGACGCACCGTCTCACCTGAGCCGAAGATCTGCTGCGGGCTGTCCAGCGCAGGAAGCGTCGCGCCAATGCCCAGTCCCTGACGCGCCGTGATCAGCGTGTGGAACATGCCCAGATTCAAGCCTGTTAGTTTCTTGAGGTTGAAATCAACATTGATGCCGAACTCATCCGCATAACGCACGGCCTTGGTCTTGCCGCCCATCGGATTGCCCGCACTGTCTTCAAGATAGTGCCCCCCGATATTGATGCCCTTGTCGGTCAGCCATGTCCGCCAGCCACCCCAGTCCCCCGTCATGGTGCTCTGGATCAGCCAGTCGTGGAAAGACGCCGGGAAGAAACGGTTCTCGGTCGTGTCGGACGTGCTGGCTGTGGGCTCAACGCCTTTGGGAGTCGGCTTCACGAGTTGCGGCACGGGAGAAATGGATTTCGTGCGGATCTGCGGCGTGCCCATGGTCGCCGTGCTGGTTCTGGCAGCGGCTTTCTGATGACCATCCACAACACCAGCGGGTGTCGTCTGTGCGTGCGCGACGTCCGTAAGACCTGAAAGCAGCGCTGTCATGGCGCAGGCCGTCCACAGCGTTTTCGTCCAATCCTGTCCGAGCTTCCCCATCTTCCAAACCGTCTCCCTGTGACACCATGACAGCCGCCAGAACCCGATCACGCGGCCGGGAGATGTCATACAGTCCGAAAACGGTCCAGAATAGAGCACAGAAGACGTCAGTTTTCGTAATATGTCCTTCAGGACACGATCCCGACACCTGCCGTCATTTTTAAATCTGGAGATTTCTCCATAATTACAAAAAGTTTAACGCTACAGTTTCGACGCCTTATCCCCCGATCACAGTTGCGTGTTCCCGGTCCCAGCGGCGCGTCAGAGGTTCAAGGCAAAGCAACAACACGACCAGAGCAGCAGCGATTTCACACAATGTCCGGAAAAGCCCGGCATAAAGGGATGCTCCTCCGCCCCCTGCGATGGCTTCCGGAGACAGCGCAGCCTGATTGGCAATGAGGCTGCCCACATACATGGCAATGCCCCATAGCAGATAGAGCGCACCCATCATAAAGCCACTCAACCGGGCGGGCGAATAACAGGCCACGACGGCCAATCCCAGACCAATTGTCAGCAGTTCACCCAAAGACAGAAAGCCATATCCCACTACCATTACCCAAGGCGACACCAGCCCGTCCGCATGGGCGGCAGCCGCCCACCACACGCCAAATCCCAAGGCGACCATGGCATAGCCAAGGATCATTTTGCGGGCATGGGAGGTCTGTTTCTGCTGTTGCCCCATCCGGTTGTAGAGAAAGGCCAGCGCCGGGCTGAGAGCCATGATCCAGAGGGAATTGAGAACCTGAAACTGCCCTGCCGACATGTGAAACAGCGTCACGCCGCCAATACGGTAGTCTCCCGAAACGCCACGAAGAGCAAAGAGCGTCAGGGACGTCATCATCTGTTGGTAGAAAACAAGATAGATCGTCCCCTGCAGGCACAGCATATAGGTCAGCCGCAGTCCCGGACGTTCGGCTTTCGGTGCCCGCACATACAACGCCACCCAGATCGCCGCGAGAATTGCCCCTGCTGCCGTCACGCAAAGCCGGGCCAGAGTATCGCTCCCCAGAATCCATGCGTTGAAAACGGTCATAAGAACGAGACCAGCCCCGACCAGTCCAAACCTGCGCAGCGGCACAGGCTGTTTTTCGGAAGCAGGCGTGGTGGCATCAAGCCAGTTGGACCGCAGCACATAATACAGCAGTCCAACCCCGAGCCCGACCGCGCATGCGGCGAACGCAGAAGGCGCGCCATAATGGATCTGCAACCATGGCGTCAGCAGCATGGAGACCGTCGAACCGACATTGACGGACATATAATAGAGCGTGAAAGCGGCATCGAGCGCCGCGTCATCGTTCTTATAGATCCGGCGCACCAGATTTCCGGCATTGGGTTTAAACAGCCCATTTCCCGTGGAAATGAGAGCCATCGCGACCAGAAGCAAAATATGGGACTGTAATGCTGCGGCCAGAACGGCATAGCCGCCTGTCAGCAGGAGCGCGCCCATGACGACAGTCCGCCGCGCGCCCAGCACGCGGTCTCCAATGACACCGCCAACTAAAGGCGTAATATAAGTCAGCGCCCCGAAGGCACCCATCATGAGGTTGGCTGCTGCATCTCCCATCTTGAGATGCACGACCATGAACAGCGTGAGAACGGCCTGCATGCCGTAATATCCGAACCGCTCCCACAGTTCGATGGCCAGAACAACGGTAAACGCCCTGCGGCGCATTCCGGGGACGGAAGAAAGAGACGTATCGGACATGCAGAACCCGTCAGAAACCAGAAGACGGGAGGCACCTTAGGGCAAATGCCACTCCCCGGCGAGGATCAGTGCATGCGTGCTGATAAGCCCCAGAACCACCACGAAGATCAGTGCCACAATCCCGCCGATGATGTCACTCCACGGCCATTCCGGCAGTCTCGACCGGACACGACGCACCATCCCCATCTCTTCAGCTCTCCTGCTGGCTGAAGAAGGCCTCCAGCTCGGGGGAGACAGTACCGATATGGACCTGCAACGTCACCAGCAGATCACCGGCCGGATGCTTTTTATCGCCGCCGATTCCACGCCCTGCCAGACGCAGGACCTTGCCACTGTCGGAGTGCTTCGGGATCTTGACCGAAACATCACCCTTCGGGGTCGGAACGGCGATCTTTCCGCCAACAACAGCCGTTTTCAGATCCAGATTCTGCGTCATTCGCAGGTTGCGTCCCTCACGGACATAGCGGCTGTCGGGCGTGACGGAAATCGTCAGCAGCGCATCCCCGGCCACGCCCGGCTGGCCATCCATGCCTGGACGTCCCGGCGCGCCCTTGCCGCGCACGCGCAGGGTCTGCCCGTCTTCCACACCCGGCGGGATGCGAACCTCCGTGTGCCCGCCCTCGCCGAGGGTCAGATCAAGTGACGTTCCCAGAACAGCCTGCTGAAACGAGATCGTCACCGCAAAACGACGGTCAGATCCTTTGGAAGCACGACGCCCGCCCGAACCACCCGGCTGGAAATCGCCGCTGAAGCCCCCACTGAACATGTCCGAAAAGAAGGAGCCGAGATCTTCCTGATTGAATCCGCCCTGAAAGCCCTGGCCGCCCGAACGCGGCCCACCCGGACCATACCCGCCACCGCCAAAGCCGCCGCCAAAAGGCCCACGCTCCTGCCCGTCAGCGTCGATCTCCCCGCGATCGAACTTCGCGCGTTTTTCCTTGTCGCCAACGATATTGTACGCCTGCCCGACCGACTTGAAGCGCTCTTCGGCCTTCTTATCGTCCGGGTTGTGATCCGGATGGTACTGCTTGGCCAGTTTCCGATACGCGCTGCGAATTTCCTTGTCCGTCGCCGTTTTCGAAACGCCCAGTACCGAATATGGGTCGCTCATCTCATTTCCCCGTCTTCTTCAGGTCCCTCATCCAACAGGGAAATCAGGACCGCAATGACTTCATCCTGCGGGAAGCCAGCCCGCACACCGTCTGAGATCAGGTCTTGCAGCTTTGGTCGCAGATAATCTTCTGCCGGATATCCATCGTCTGCCATCTCTGATCCTCCGTTATTCCCAGATGTGTGACCACTGCGGCTTCGGGTCAATGTTTCTGAATAAACTCTGCAATATCGGGCACGACAGCAGTATCCAGTAAAAGCGACCCATCGGCGGCTGGAACCGTGCCCTGATCCGCCAGCGGATGAATCGCGGACGGCAACAGAACGACTGTCGCCCCGGGATCCGCAGCCTTCAGCAGAAGCAGGTCATCGGCTGCACTGACCTTGCGGTCCTCGCCGCCCTGAACGATCAGGACCGGCCCGTGATACGCCTTGAGCAGCGCCGCCGGATCATGATGGAACAGATCAATCATGAAATCCTGCACCAGAGGATGAAACATGCCCCGCAACCCCGGATGCAGCGTCTTGACATCCACATGCTGCCCGGCTTCAAGAGCATCAATCGTCGCGTCAATCTGCGGCAGAACCGTTTTGGCCGAAGGAATGGCGTGAAGCTGCGCCCGCAGAACTTCACCCAGTCGCCGTCCGGGCGTGGACAGAAGCATCAGTCCGCAGATATCGGCCTGTCCCTGAACGCTTGCCAGCGCGACGAGCCCACCCTCGCTGTGACCCGCCAGCCAGACACACCGCGCGCCGGTTCTGGCCCGGATGACCGCAATCCAGTTCCGCACATCCGCAGCATAATCCGCAATCGTGACGTGATTACCATCAGCCACCGCCTGTTTACTGCCGAACATGCCGCGTTTGTCGATCCGGACGGACGAAATCCCGTGGGTGGCAAGACCATCCGCAATCTGCCTGAGCGTCGCAGGCTTCTGACCCAGAGCCGAATTTCCGTCGCGGTCCGTCGGCCCCGAGCCGGGGATCATCAGCACAACAGGGGTGCCAGCGCCCGCATTCACGAATGTTCCGGCCAACACCCCCAGAGGGCCGGGCGCCGTAATGGCGCTGCTCTCAGCCGCAAATGCATGCGACGCCAGACCGCAGACGCCTGAGAGGAGAAAAAGGAAACGAAATATTTTCGACTTCATTCTGCGTCTCCTTTTCAGGTGCCTTTACCTTGTAAAAGCTCTGACGAAGGCGTTTTGTTGTTTGACTTCGACGGGGAGCCTTGTGTCGGTGAGGGCTTTTCC
>NZ_JAERLZ010000014.1:0-47669 GCF_018256175.1 Gluconobacter sp. Dm-44
ACGACTGTTTCCGCTGCTTCTGGCCGGGGCGATGCTGGCCCCTTGCTCAACCTTTGCCCAGAGCATGCCGTTATGTAAATCCTACACCCAGACAGGAAATATCAGGGATATCGCACCTTCCACAGAAAACGATAACTCGGTTGCGTTCTGGCTGGGGAAGAAGGCAGACACCCAGAATGGCCGACTGCAAAACCCGGTTATCAATCAGCGCGTCCTGACGACCGGACCACTGCAGATGTCCGATATCGACACGAATTATGTGTTGGGGACCAGGCTTTGCAGCCCGTCACCTGTGGCTGGGCTGATGACCACCACGACCAATATTCAGGGCCTTCTCAAAACCTCGAATTTTCCCAAACTCGCCGATACACGCAGTGTGGCCTACTGGCTCAATTCAGGGGCCGCGACCATGCTGTCGCTTGGCTGGAAAGATGGCGCTGGGGATATTGCCTCCACGACACCTGAAGCAGATGTCCAGGCGTTTATTGCCCAGTCGGCAGCCGCAGGGCCTGAAGCCATTGAGATCGGGATGAGTCCCTACATCACGCCGAATGTGCCCACCACGGATTACACGCCGACACCAGAAGGCCAGTTGATCAGTGACGCCATTTTTTACAAGCCCAACTCTGACACTGTCACACTCCCCGGCGGAAAACAGGCGAAGACGCTCTGGGCGCTTGGTTACAGGCCGCAGATTGCGTTCATGGATATCGGTTTCAATGCGACCATAGAGGCTGCGACGGCAACGGATAACCACTCGACGACCTACACGGCTCTGGCTGAAACGGCCGTCGCAGATGTTCAGAAGTCGCTGCCCTCCATCAAACAGGTGGTCCCGTTCATGATGGTCGGTTACAACCCCGGCCGTCACGCTTCATCCTATGATCCGCTGGTTGAGTTCGCTCAGGATCCTTATTACGCCAATGACCGGGCGTTCTATAAATCCGTAGGGGCGCTCTCCATAGATGACCCGCCGTCCATGCTCATGGGGGACATTAACGGAGGTCAGAATGTCGGGGCATTCCGTGCGCCATATCTCCCCGACGCGTATCTGCGTTTTTCGGCAGGTCAGGTCATCTGGGCCAAGCAGAACAACATCACGGTGTACTGGTTTTCTTCCCCGTTCCAGCAGAATGGCAGTTCTCCGCAATACGGTTACGATACGATCATGCGTCAAAACACCATGGCGCTGGCGCATTATCTGGCAGCCCATTCCATTGGCGGTATGGACGCGCTTCCGAACTACTGGATGGTCGGCCAGTATTCCAATTCGGCCGTAACAAACTCCGTCGGAAACGAGGCAGACCCTGAAAGCATTTCGCGCGTGACGCTGGATCTGCTGTCTGCGGGAATGGTTGACGCGACGAATCTGACGGCGCGTGCTGCTGGAGTTATGTCGGCGCAGAAAGGGATTTGCCCTCGTATCACAGCGTTCGCCAACGGACAGACCAGCACGCCGACCCTGGCCGCAACACAGGGTCATGCGACGGCCCCGGCATCGTCAGGTCGCTATGGCTATGGGGATGTCGTCGACGGTTTGCGGATCGATCCCGACCAGGGGCTCCAGTTCATCGACAATGTCTATAAGGCGTCTTCAACGGCGGCTCCGATGAAGGTCAACGGCATCGATGATAGCTCAGGCAACCGGGGGCTGATGTGGGCAAATCGCAATTTTGAAGAAATGGGCGACGGGTATCACTTCAGAACCTGGAACGCCGGGATCAACGGCTTCAATCCGGACGGCACGCCCAGGATCGATGCCACGCAAGGCAACTCCGAAGTGTGGGTGGACTATGCCGGCGGTCATTTCACCTTCGCCTTTGCCAGCAAAAACGTCTATCAGGCCGCGCTCGACCTGACACTCGACAGTGCGAAATTCACTGTCCCGGTGGAGTTGATCGGGTTCCCTAAAGCAACAATTCTGGGCCTTACAGGTTCAGAGGAAGGAATGATTATCAACGACAGCGATGACCATGTGCCTGTCATTTACGAAAACGGGAAATGGTATCCGATCCAGCTTGGGGCCGCTTTGCAATAAGCGCCCCCTGATCTCTGGCTAAGATGCTCTTCCAGGCCCGTATTTTCAGAGATTTTCTCCAGAAATCCGGGATGTTGGTTTTTTATGGGTGAGCTTCCGCATATGCGGCGGCGGCGCCGAACAGTCCCGGTTGTGGGTGGGTGATTATTTTGACCGGCATTTCGGTCATCATTGTCTCGAAACGCCCTTTTGCGACGAAGCGTTCGGCAAATCCGGAATGACCGAGGCTGTCTGCGAGGCGGAGACCCAATCCGCCGCCGATGACGACGCCTCGTGCTCCGTGCGCGAGCGCCAGATCGCCGGAGACTGCGCCCAGGCTCAGGCAGAAGCGTTCCAGTGCGGCAACGGCCAGGGTGTCCGAGCCGTCGAGGGCGTTCTGCCACAGGGTGCGATTGTCACGCAGGGTAATGGGCCAGCCCTGTATTTCCGCAATGACTTCATACAGATTGGTCAGGCCCGGACCTGAGACAATCCGCTCTGCGGAAACGCGGCGAAAGCGCAGACGCAGGGCTTTGAGAATTTTGTCTTCCAGTTCGTCGAGGGGAGGATAATCCAGATGACCACCCTCGGTTTCCATCACGAAATACCGGTCGTTGCGACGGAGGAGGCACGCAGCACCCAGTCCGGTTCCCGGCCCTACAATAGTGATGGCACCTTCGGTTGGAAGGTCGATATCCGGTCCACACAGATGTTTCATATAGGATGAATCGACCTGTGCCACGGCATGGGCCACAGCCCCAAAGTCATTGACCAGCACGAAATTATCGAGATGCAGGCGCGCGGCGAGCTGGCTGGGTTGGATGATCCACGGATTGTTGGTCAGTTTGAGGATTTCTCCGCTGACCGGACAGGCGACCGCAATACCGGCTTCGCGCGGCAGGTCACGATTGAGGGAGCGGCCGAATGTTTCCCAGGCCAGCGCCAGACTGCCATGTTCCGCACATTTCAGTGTCGTGGCCTCACCCAGCGTGATGACCTTGCCATCCTCGATGGTCGCGATTGCAAAACGTGCGTGCGTTCCACCGATATCGACGGCGACGATTTCCCTCATGGCACCTCAAGTCCTCTGGCGATGCTGGCCGACGGCCTGCGCTTTTTCCATGTGCAGCAGTTGCCTACCGGTTCCTCCGCGTCAAGTTCCGGATGTGATGGAAGTCGTAATTCAGCGAGCGGGGCGCTGTCGGACTTCTGCGGTGCGCAGCAGTCGGTGAACAATGGCGCGCGGCACGATCATTTCAAGAAACCGGGCTATGGCGAAAGGCCAGGGGAAAAGCAGGTGCGCCCTTCCCTGCCCGATGGCGCGTGCGATCATGCGGGCAGCGCGTTTTGAGGAGACGAGGAAGGGTCGCGCTCCTTCGAGCCGCTGACTCATCGGCGTGTCGACATAACCGGGAGAAATCAGGGTGACAGAGACATGATGCGGGGTCATGGCGGCGTGCAGGGCCGTGCTGAAGCGTGCCAGACCGGCTTTTGAGCCACTATAGGCCGTGGCGACAGGAAGATCGTGGAACGCCGCGACGGAGCCTACCAGTGCGATCCGGCCTTCTTTTCGGACAGCCATGCGTGAGGCCATTTCGGTGGCAAGGGTCGCAGGGGTTGTGAAGTTGACGAGGGAGATGTCTCGGACCTGTTCGGCTGTTTCCGTCAGAGCGCCTTCGGGACGGATATCGCCCAGCCCGGCTCCCAGAATCAGAATATCGATTTTTCGCGCGTCGTCTGTTTTTCGCAGAGCATCCAGAGCGTCGTCCGTGCGGCACAGATCGAGGGACAGAATGTCTGCCGAGGCGCCTTTACGGACGACCTGTGCGGCAATGTCTGCAAGTCGTTCGGGATTGCGGCCCCAGAGCGTCAGATGCGTTCCCGGACGGGCGTAGTGGAGCGCCAGAGCGGCGCCGATCCCGCTCGATCCTCCGGTGATGAGGACGTGAAACGGGGCGCTGGAAGAGGAAACAGAAGTCTCTGGCATGGAAAACCGCTTTATTCGTGGTCGGATCGGGGCTGGAAGGGTATAGCCCTCCCATGCAACAAGATGCGACCCCGTGCCGTACTGGCACATCAGCCCGTTGGACGGGATGTTTTTTTCGATCAGAGGTACACCTGCCATTATGACACTGCCCGACAGGACTGACATCCCTGCGCCGCATGATGATCTTGTGGTTCGGCCAGTGACGACGCGGGCTGATCTCAAACTGTTCACGACGCTTCCGCGCCGTATCTATGCCGGAATGGCAGGCTTTGTCCCTGCTTTCGACATGGAACAGGATGATCTGCTGAACCCGAAAAAAGCGCCGATTTTCCGCCATGCGAGCATCCGCTATTTTCTGGCATGGCGTGGAAACACGGCTGTGGGGCGCATTGCGGCAATCGTGGACCATCGTGCCATTGAGCACTGGGGCATGAAAATCGGCTGTTTCGGGGCACTGGATGCCGTTCCTGAAGGCAGTGTCGTCAGCGCACTGCTGGAGACGGCCCGGAACTGGCTGCGTCTTCAGGGCATGCAGACAATGCGCGGGCCGGTGACGCTGAGCGGCAATGGCGAATCCGGCCTGATGATCGAAGGGCAGGACCAACCCCTGATGGTCGCCATGCCCTGGCATCCGCGCCTGATGGGGAAACTGGTTGAAGACGCGGGCTATACGCCCGTTGAAGACCTTTTGAGCTATAAGCTCGATCTCGATGATCAGACGGAATCGCGTTTCAAGGTTCCGGGCGATCTGAAAATTGGCGAAGGCCGACTCGGCTCTATTGCCATCAGGCGTCTGTCGAAGAAGCAGATTGCCGAGCAGGGCGAAATCCTGCGTCAGCTTTACAATGATGCCTGGAGCGACAAGTTCAATTTCGTACCCCTTCAGGATTACGAAATGAAGGCCATGATCAAGCAGCTTGGTCCGGTGCTTCGTCCTGAACATTATGTCCAGATCGATCAGGATGGTGAACCCGTCGCCATGGCGCTGGTGGTTCCCAATCTTTACGATATTGCTGGTGATCTGGGTGGTTCGCCTTCGCCTCTGGGTTGGGTGAAGCTTGCGGCCCGGCTGACGACGCATCGTTTTCATTCGGCACGAGTCATTCTGCTGGGCGTGACGCAGCGTCTGCGTGGCACCGTTCTGGGCGCGCTGCTGCCGTCTCTGGCGATTGCCGAACTGATGCGCCGCCGGAAGTCCCTGCCCTATTCCTGGGTAGAGCTGGGCTGGATTCAGGCTTCTGATTCCAACATGCGCAATCTGGCAGAAAGCATCGTGCCCGAGCCTTACAAGCGCTATCGGCTTTATGAACGGCCGATCGACGATCCGGCCTGAAGGCTAGGTTCGTTGCAGGGTGGCGTCAGAAATGCTGCCAGCCACCCTGTTCGAGAACAAGATCTTGCCCTGTTGCGTCCAGAAACCTGACGCCTCGTCCCGTTTGCACTCGACCAATACGATGGACCGGGATTCGAGCACCTTTGCATACAGACTGAAGTGCACGTGATCGTTCGGGCGGGCATGTGAGGAGCAGTTCGTAATCGTCGCCACCACACAGGCGTTGCATGAGCCAGTCCTGCCCGAGCGATGCGGCAGCGTCCGAAGCAGGAACGGCTTCCGATTCGATAACGAGCTGGACGCCTGATTCCGTTGCGATGTGACCGCAATCCTGAATGAGCCCGTCTGAGATATCCATGGCTGCGTTGACAATGCCGTGAAGATTTAAGCCTGTTCTCGGCTGAGGCAGGCGGTATCGTGTGGCCAGAAAGCCCGACGGATCCTTGAGCCTGCCCTGAAGCACGAGCAAGCCTAGAGCGGCGTCTCCGATCGTGCCGGTCGCCCAGATATCGTCGCCTGCTTTGGCGCTGTTGCGGCGAAGCGCCGTGTTCTGTTTGAGAAGTCCGAATACAGTTGCGGACAGAACCAGTGGCCCGGAGATGGAAGTCGTATCGCCGCCGATCAGATGCACGCCATAGTGTCGTTGGTCTTCTGCGAGGCCATGCGAGAACGCAGCAAACCAGCTTTCGTCGTGTCGCCCTTCGCGTGGGACGGTTACGTTCAGCGTATAGGCATGAGGCCGTGCGCCCATGGCCGCCAGATCGGAGAGGTTGCACCGCAACAGCTTGCGACCGAGAGTTTCTGGTGGGTCATCCGGAAGAAAATGGACGTTCTCGACCATGGTGTCGGTCGAGATGGCGAACTCCTCGCCTACGGGACAGCGCATCAGTGCGCAGTCATCCCGCAGGTCGAGCGCTTCCGGTCCGGCGAGTGGCCGGAAATGACGGGCAATGAAGCTGAACTCGCTTGATCCGGCGTCTTCGGAATCCGATCTGCCCGTCATGGATCAGGCGTTGCCGTCATTACCGCTGCGGCTGAGAGTATCGAGGATGCCATTGACCATCTTGGGTTCGTCGCCGGAGAAGAAGCCGTGAGCGACGTCCAGATATTCGTTGATGATGATCCGGTCCGGTGTGTCCGTGCCGATCAGTTCAAAAACGGCGCCACGCAGCAATGCGCGCAGAACGGGGTCCAGACGCGGCAGCGGCCACTGTTCGGGCAGAACGGCGCTCAGTTTTGTGTCGATATCATCCTGTCGACGGGTGACGCCAAGGACGATTTCCTGAAACAGCTTCAGGTCGGCATCTGGGATATGGCCATCTTCGAACAGGGCGGTGGAACTGACGCGGCGATGGCGGATGAACTGGCTGATGACGGTTTCCGCCGTGTCGCCGGACTGTTCGCACTGGAACAGCGCCTGAACGGCAGCGACGCGGGCAATGGTCCGGCTGCGGCGCGTCGGGTTGGTGGCGGGGGCGTCGGTAACGGTCATGGTGTCTCCTGGGAGTCGTCGGGGTGCGGCATGTCTGCTCCCCCGGGAATAGGTTTCATGTCGGCGAGGATTTTCGAGAATGCCTCTACCTCGCGGAAGTCGCGGTAAACGCTGGTGAAGCGGACATAGGCCACACCGTCCACTTCGCGCAATGCGTCCATCGCAAGCTGGCCGATGCGATGGGAAGAAATTTCATGTTCCCCCGAGGCTTCGAGCTGTCGGACCAGTCCGTTGACCAGCTGCTCCTGACGTTCTTCGGGAACCGGGCGTTTGCGCAGGGCGACGCGGATGGAGCGTGCCAGCTTATCCCGATCAAAAGGAACGCGCCTTCCGTCCGCCTTGTTGACGGAAAGTTCGCGGAGCTGAACGCGCTCGACGGTCGTAAAACGCTGCGTGCATGCCGAACAGACGCGCCGGCGACGGATGGCGACGCCGTCTTCCGTGGAGCGGCTGTCCTTGACCTGGGTATCGTCATGTCCGCAAAAAGGGCAACGCATTCGCGATCCTGAGAGTTCGGGCCTTGTCGGGGCCGGGTAAGTGGGCGCACTTTACCGGATGATGCGTTCTGGCCCAAACGGGGCCTTGCACGAGACTGCCTACATTCACGGGAGACTGTCGTTGAAACGGGTATCTGTCCTGACCGCCCTCTTTATTTTCTCTGCGTCGCAGGCTTTTGCCCAGCAGTCCCTTTCAGGAACTGCGCCACCGCCGGATGCCGCTCATGATGCGGAGCGCGTTGTCGTTCTGGACGGGACGTTCCGCCCTTCGGCATATTTTCCAGACCGCGGGGCGGGTTACTTTACGATTCGCAACGACGATAGCGTGGATCACCTCCTGAAGGGGATTTCATCTCCGCTTTGTCAGAACGTGGTTGCACATCACACGAATCAGCAGCAGACCGAAGGGGCGAATGACCTCTTCACCCATCTGGCTCTGCCTCACGACTCCACGATGATCTTCCCGCGCTCGGGCTATCACATGATGTGCATGGGTATCCGGCAGATGCCTGCTGTGGGAAGCAAAGTGCCTTTCACGTTCGATATTCTCAACGGCGGCAGCATCACGGTCAGCTTCACGGTGACGGGGCCTGACGAACTGACCCATGACTGAAGCTTCAGTGGGCTGAGGCAGGCTCGCGGATTTCCCGCAGGACAGTCAGGACGGCGGATCCGTAGCGATCCAGTTTCGAGGCGCCGACACCTTTGATGCAGCCCAGCCCGTCCCGGCTGTCCGGTTGTTCGCGGGCGATATCCCGCAGGACGGAATCGTGGAAAATGACATAAGGCGGGATTTCCTGCTCCCGTGCTTCGGACAGGCGCCACTGTCGCAGGGCATCGAAATACGGTTTTTCATCCGCTGAGAGGCGGTCGTTTTCCGTATTGCCGTCAGACCCTGCGCTTGCCGTCAACGCGGCTTTGGCTTCAAGCCTGAGCGCGACACGTTCCTCACCGCGCAGGATCGGGCGGGCAATCTCGCTCTGGAGCGCCAGACTGCCATACTCGCCATGCATCCGGATGGCGCCGCGTGCGATCAGTTGACGGATGACGGCGCGCCACCACTGCTCACTATGCTCTTTGCCGATGCCGAATACGGAAAGATGTTGGTAGGCATTGCGCTCGATCGTCTCGTTCGTCTTGCCGCGCAGAATGTTGGAGAGTTGAACCGCGCCAAGACGCTGGCCAGTGCGGTAAATGGCGGAGAGGACCTTCTGGGCGGCCTGTGTGCCGTCGAAGGTCGAGACCGGGTTGATGCAGTTGTCACAATGCCCGCAGGGCTGGGGAAGGTTTTCACCGAAACACGCAAGCAGCGCCTGGGTGCGGCAGCCTGTGGTTTCGGTGAGCGCGATCATGCTTTCCAGCCGGGCCTGCATCACGCGTTTTTCGTGGTCGGGGGCGGCGGATTGTTCGAGCCAGTATCGCGCCCGGGCCATGTCCTCTCCGCCATAAAGCAGGAGAGTGTCGGAAGGCTCGCCGTCGCGCCCTGCCCGTCCAATCTGCTGGTAATATGCTTCCGGCGATGAGGGCATGTCCAGATGAACGACGCAGCGCACGTCGGGCCGGTCGATGCCCATGCCAAAGGCGATGGTCGCGACGATCACCATTTCTTCGCCGGAGCGGAAGCGCATCAGGGTGGCGCGTTTTTCGATGGCAGACAGGCCTGCATGAAACGGCAGAGCCGTCAGTCCTTTGTCACGCAGCATTGTGGCGACGCGCTCGGTCTTGTTGCGGCTGCCGCAATAAACGATGGAGGCGCCTTCGCGATGGCTTTGAAGCGTTTCGAGAAGCTGACGGCTCTCGCTGGCTTTGGCGCGGGCTTCCACGATCAGGTTGCTGCGATGGAAGCTTGCCATCAGAACCTGTGCGTCGGGCATGCCCAGGGCGTTCAGGATATCGTCGCGTGTTCTCGGATCGGCTGTGGCCGTCAGGGCAATGCGCGGAACGCCGGGGAACATCTCAGGCAGGCTGGCAAGTGCGCGGTATTCCGGACGGAATTCATGCCCCCAGGCCGAGATACAGTGTGCTTCGTCAATGGCTATCAGGGAAATCCGGCGCTTAGACAGGAAATTCGCTGTGGACGGCTGAAGCAGGCGTTCGGGGGAAATATAAAGAATGTCGATCCGGTTGTTGCGCAGATCGCTCTGGAGTTGTTCGCGCTCATCCGGTTCAAGCCCGGAATGGAGGGCGGCTGCCCGAACTCCAAGCTGTCGCAGACCGGCCACCTGATCGTCCATCAGGGCGATCAGGGGTGAAATGACGAGACCCATGCCTTCACGGCAGAGCGCAGGAACCTGATAGCACAGGCTCTTGCCACCGCCGGTCGGCATGAGGACGAGAACGTCTTCGCCTCGCATAACCGTTTCAACGGCCTCCTGCTGGAGGCCACGAAATCCCGAAAATCCGAAGATTTCAGCCAGAACGCCCTCAGGAGACAGCGCTGTACCGGCACCCGTCTGATCGGAAGGCGTGGTCTGCGATTGCGTCATTTCTGCTTCCGGATCAGAGACCCGGAACGATGGTGATGGAAACGCGGCGCAGGGCGACGTGCGAATCTTCAAGCTGGCTTGGCGTGTAGGGCGTCATTTCGATTTTGGCGCCATTGATGCCGTCATTGCTGAGCTGTGTGGCAACAACCTGCGCGCGGCTCGTGGCCAGCTCCTTCAGGACTGCGGCGTCACCATTGACCCCGGCCGAGCCGGAAACGCGGACGACCGTGGCATGTTCAGCGCGGGCGGCTGTGGCGGCTTTGGTGACGACAGCCTGTGCGACAGGGCTGAGTGTGACGGATTCACGGTCGAAGAAAACGACGTAGCTGTCGCGCGTGGGCTGTTCGGCGCATCCTGCCAGCGCAGCTGACAGAACGAAAACCGGGGCCGCAATGCGGATGAGGGAGAGGAAACGTGCCATGGCGTAGCGTCCTGTCAGGGTGGAAAGGCGTGAAGCTGGGGCGGCGCACAGCCGTTCAGCATGCACTGGAAATAACCTGTCCGTCTTCCAGACGCCAGATGCGGTCAAGTTTTTCCACGCCTGTCAGACGATGCGCGATCAGCAGAAAGCTTCGCCCTGCGGTCGCGTTATTGAGCGTTTCGAGAAATGAGCGCTCGGTATCGGCGTCCAGCCCTGTTGCCGGCTCGTCAAGAACGAGAATGGGCGCATCGGACAACAGGACGCGCGCCAGAGCAATACGGCGCCCCTGCCCGCCCGAAAGTTTCGAGCCGCCTTCGCCGATCCATGTCTCAAGTCCGTCAGGCAGGCTGCGAACGACATCCGCGATCCGGGCCTGTTCTAGAGCCGTCCAGAGAGCTTCTTCGGAAATATTTTCTCGGCCAAGAAGCAGGTTGCCGCGGACCGTATCATCAAACAGGTGGCTGGCCTGTGACAGCCATGCGATCTGGGAGCGGAGATCGCTGTCGCGCAGGGTGTTGATGTCAGTCCCGCCCAGCAGGATCTGGCCCTGAACAGGAGATGCGGCCTTGAGGATCAGCGCGGCCAGACTGGATTTTCCAGCTCCGGAAGGCCCGATCAGCGCCGCGCGCTCTCCCTGACGCAGGGTCAGGCTCAGATTGTGGAAAATCGGCGCCCGATCCGGCGTCCAGCTGAACGTCACTTTTTCGAGACGCAGATCCCGTCCGGTCGGGAGCGGTGCGTTGCCCTCTGGAGCCGGAGGAGCCTTATCGGCAATCTCAACGATCCGCTGGGCGGCGTGGTTGACCTGTCCGCCCAGCAGACCGGCCCGTGCCAGACCTGTCACGCCTTCGAGGGCCGTGATGGCAACGAAAAGCGCTGTAAGGCCAGCGACTGCGGGTGCCTGGGGGAACAGGAGTCCAGCAACCGCGCACAGGATGATGGCGATGCCCCCTTTAGCGATCAGGCCTGCAAAACCCTGCATGAGCGCCATACGGGTCTGCTGGCGGCGCTGGGCCTTGAAGAGGGTTTCCTGCCGCTCCGTAACGACCGCGGCGAGGACGTCTTCCGCACCGAACGCACGGGCCTCGCGGAGGCCCGAGGTCAGATCGAGTGCAGCAACCCGAAGTTCGGATTCCGCATGCAGGATGTCCGGCCCGAAACGTTTGGACAGGTGCGCGCCCATCAATGGAAGAACGAAAGCGAGAACGGCAAAGAGTGCGCCGGTTAGCAGCCCGGCCTGTGTTCCTGCTTTCATCCAGACGATCGTTGCGATCGGAAACGTCAGCAGCGCTGAAACCAGCGGGACAAAAATGCGCAGATAGAGGTTGTCGAGCGTCTGGACGTCGGACACCAGACGGGAGAGCAGATCCCCCGAACGCTGGAAACCCAGACCTGCGGCAGCGCCGCCAGCGAGTTTGCGATAGAACCAGACCCGCAGGTCCGCCAGAGCGCGGAACATGGCGTCATGAGTATACAGACGCTCCACATAGCGCAGGACAATCTGGGCGGCACCGGACAGGCGCAGAAGAAGATAGGCGGCTCCAACGCCGATTGCAGCCCCCGCCAGACGGCCGCCTGCCTGCCCCATCAGGGCCAGTCCCGCACACACAGCCAGTTCAGCAATGATGATGCCTGTAATGAGCCGCGTATATTGCGGACGCCAGACCTGAAGAATCCGGGAAAGCGCAGTTTCGCTGCGTGTTTCCGGGTTCGTGGGCAGCGAGGCACTCATGCGGCTTCTCCCGTAAAGGCGATGGCGCGGCCACCATCAAGGACAAGATGGCGTCCCTGAAACTGTCGGGCCTGTGCGGAATGGCTGCAAAGAATGACAGTCCGGCCTTTTGCCAGGTCTTTCAGGCTCGCGAGAATGCTTGCCTCGGTTTTCGGGTCAAGATGGGAGGTTGGCTCATCCAGCAGCAGAAGCGGCGAGTTTTTGAGATAGGCGCGGGCAATGGCAATGCGCTGCGCCTGACCGCCTGAAAGACCGAAGCCACCCTCCCCGATCCGCGTTTCCAGGCCGTCCGGCAGGGATGAGAGGTACTGATCGACGGCAGCCGCGGAAATGGCATGGTCCAGTTCGTCGGCCGTCGCATCGGGCTTGGCGAACAGGATGTTCTCACGGATGGTCCCGGCAAACAGAACCGGCTTCTGACCGATCCAGCTGATCAGGGAGGAAATCTGTCGCGGAGAAAAATCCTGCATGTCCTGTCCGTCAAACAGGATGCGCCCCTGTGAGGGAGAGACGAAGCCGAGCAGCAGTTCCAGAAGTGTGGATTTCCCTGCTCCGGAGGCACCTTCCAGAATCAGTGTCTCGCCTGCCTCCAGAACGAAGCTTATATCGTGAATGACCGTGCCGCGCTGCTCGTCCCATGCAAAAGAGACGTTCTCTGCCGTGACGGAGATGCCGCTGTCGGCATGGAGGATATCGGGAGTGGTGACTATCCGTTCGGTTAGCGGGGCCAGTTCATGCATGGCTTCTGCGGCGGCGGTAGCGTGCGCACGATCCTGATAAGCTGCTGAAAGTGCCCGGAACGAGGCAAACGCTTCAGGAACCAGAAGAACGGCGTAGAGCGCGCGGGTCAGGACGGCGTTGGACGGATGCCCCATGAGGGTGTGGGCCTGCGTTACGACGATCAGCACGAGTGCCACGACCATCGCCACATCCGTGGTTGCGGAAGCAAGAAAGGCGATCCTCAGGACTTTCATGGTCCGTTGGCGCAGATCGTCGGCACTTTTCGCCAGAGCCTGTGTCTCTCGTTCGGTTCCGCCTGAGAGAACGATGGTCGCAATCCCTTTCACACGGTCCAGAAAACGCGTCTGAAGGCGTGCCATGGCCAGAAACTGTTTGCGGGACGCTACAGCCGTGGCGATTCCGAAGACGGCTTGAAAGATGGGGAGGACGGCACAACAGGCAGCGAGAATCAGGCCAGCCTGATGGTTCTCGAGGTAAACTGCGATCACGACCAGCCATTGAGAGACCAGCCAGAGCGACGCGGCAGGCAGCCAGCGCGCAAAATAGCCGTCGAGCGCTTCGATCCGGTCAACCAGCGTTGCGGCGATGGCTGCGCTGTGGTGGCGACGCAGAAGAGCTGGTCCTTCATTGAGGATACGATCCAGCACTTCTTTTCGCAGACGGCGGCGACCCTGAATTCCGGCGGATATGGCGGTCATTTCCTGCACGGTCGAGAGAATGACCCTGAGGAGGCAGGCCAGAAGGAAGGCGACAATCGCCGGACCGATACTGTCCGTGTCGTGTGTCAGCACTGAGGCGAGCGTTCGTGCCAGCGCCCAGGCCTGCAGGAGTCCCAGCAGGGTTGAGAGCAATCCTAAACATACTACGACAGAGGTTCGGGAGCGGCTGGCGCGTCCCTGTGCCTTTACCCACGCTTTTGCGATTGTCTTGTCGGCCTTCATGACCCCTGCATATAGGTCGCAAAAGCGCGACAAGACAGTGCCTCGAGCAATTCTTGCAGCTTATTTAGAGTTTTTTGTGGTTTTAAAGGGAAAACCTGCGGCTGCTACGTGATTACCGCACCGAGTCTTCGTCGTGATTAATGGCCTCGCGCGCCATGGCGAGTGCCGTAAGGGACGGGCGTTCTGGAATGAAACGCAGAGTGTACCAGGTTCCGTTTTCATTGCTGACCGTCATGTCCGCATTGATTTGTCGGGCAAATCCACGAATGAGCTGCATACCGATCCCTTCCCTACGCGTCCGGGACTCGCTGGCCTGACCGGCATCAATGCCAATGCCGTCATCACCCAGCTTCAGTTCTACCAGTCCTTCTTTGTCCGGATCTGGCGGTACAACTTTGTGAAGGGCAATGACGATATGTCCTGCCCGCTCGCCTGGAAACGCATATCGCAGGGCATTGCTGAGAACTTCCGTCACGATGAGCGCAATCGGTACGGCCTGATCGGGTGAGATCAGGACATGTTCGATATCAAGCCGGAGTCGGATACGGGTCTGAGCATTCATGCTGTTGGCTGACAGCAGAATGCTACAGAGTTCTTCAAGAAAGCTTTGGACGTCCAGAGCGGAAAGGCCGTTTTCCGAGTAGAGATAACGATGCAGGGTCGCGAGTGCTCTTACACGGTCCCGTACGAGGCGGAATTCCTCACGGGCTTCGTGTGAGCGGATCCGACTTGCCTGAAGATTGAGCAGTGATGCCACGACCTGCAAGTTGTTCTTCACGCGATGATGGATCTCGCGGATCAGCATGTCCTGATTGCGGGCTGACTGTTCCAGAGCCTTTTCATGCTGGGTCAGGCGGCGTGTAGCACGCAGGAAGGCTTTTTCCAGATGCCGGATTTCAAGTGGAATAGAATGGTTGTTTCTGGGCGCGAACAGGGCGCCCCGCCTCCAGTCCGCAACGGCAAGCGCAAGTTTTTCAAGGGGATCAACCAGGAAGATACTGGCGCCTAGTGCCACGCCCAGCAGTTCAAGAACCAGAAGTCCAACAATCAGGCTGACCCGGATCAGAAAGATATTCAGGGCATGGCTTTCTTCCGCTGTGCGCTCGGTAGCGACAATCAGGCTGACCGGCCCGTAAGCGTTCTGAAAGGCATATGTAATGCCCTGATTTGTGAAAACGTCATGTTGGCTCTGGGCGGTAATATCCCGCTGAAGACGGGCCATCGCTTTTGGGGGCAGGTTGACCGATACGGGACGATCCGGAAAAAGCGAGTAGAGAGAACCATCAGGCATTGCGAGAAAATGCCGGGAATTAGTCTCCGTACCAAGAAGAAGCCGACTGTCCCCTTTTCGAAGATGGTTCTGCTGCCACCCCAAGGTCCGTATAGCTACGATATAGCCCGAAACGGAATTGTTGCTGAGAATGGGAACAACAAATTTCAGAAGTGGGCCTCGCGCGCCCTTGAGCACATCAATTCCGGCGACGGGCAGTCTTGCGGAAGCAGACATCATCGAAGGCGACGCATTTTCCGGTGAGTGACAGATCGCCGGGTCCTGAGTTGAAGGCGACGGCAGTACGACCGAGGGTCGCCCCTCGGCATCCGTCAGCATCAACAGACAGTAGTGATGCTGGGAGACCATCTGGACGAGCGCGAATTCCCGAAGAGCATTTCCGGATGAAATGTCTCCATCGGCCAGCATATCCAGAAGTGTATGGGTCTGGTCCAGATCTGTCGTGATTTCTGAAATCGCAAGCTGCGTATCGCGTTCCGTACGCAAAGCGCTATTGCCGACATTCTGCTGATAGCTGTGCCAGGCAAGCATGGACGCGATGATTGCGAGAGGAAGGGTGGTCGCAACAATCAGCGCCATAACCCGAGCGCCTACAGTATCGAGCATTCGGATATGGCGCAGCGCCTTGCGTCCGCGAAGCAGGCGGTGCCAGCGCCGCGGATTCAGGTCTGGAGAACCAGACCGGAGAACAGTCACTTGTTTCGGTCTTCCTCGATCAGTCGGAGAAGCTCATCGGGAATTGGCTCATTTGCAACATCGTCGAAAAGCTGGTGCAGACCCCGGCTCAGCCAGATACCGAAAGGTGAGTCCTGTTCCTCCCCCTTTATATCATCGACTGAAGACTTCCGCTTGTCTCCTGCGGTCATTGGCTGGTCCCGAACCTTCCTGTGACGTCAGAAGTGCAGATTATGCACCTCTGATACTGATTATGGCGCGAACTCCGGATTCCTTTTGGGAAGCCGTTACAGGATGAACTGCCAGAAACAGTCTTACGAAAACGTCGCGTTTTCTGCAATCGCTTCCAATCCGCAATGGACTGGGATCTGCTCTCTTACAGGCAACGCATCAGGAGAGCATGAGATCCTCAGATGCGTGGCCAGCACGCCGACGGGCGTCCATTGCATCGCGCAGGGCTTTGACCTTGACGCGAAGTTTGTCGTTGGTCGGAAGGTCTCCGCTCATCCAGGCTTCCAGTTGACGACGTGCCCGGAAAACGCGGCTTTTTGCAGTCCCGACGGCGCAATCCGTAGCCTCGGCCAGCTCTTCGTAACTCATGCCTTGAATGACGACCATGACCAATGCCTCGCGCTGATCGGATGGAAGGCGGGAAAGCGCCATCGACAGATCCTTCAGGGCAAGATTGTCTTCATGCGTCGCCGGGCTGGCAAAAGATGCTGCGGGCACATCATCGATATCGGTTGTTTCACGACGCTTGCGCAGGTCTGAGATGAAACGGTTACGCAGGATACGATGCATCCATGCCGAAAAATTCGTACCTGGGATGAAGCTGTTTTGTGCTGCCAGAGCGTTGCACACGGCGTCCTGTACGAGGTCTTCTGCAGCAGCGCGATTGCGGGTCAGTGAGAGGGCCTGAACGCGCAGCTTCGGAAGAATGGCAATAACCTGATCGTGGAACGTCATGGAACTGACTCCTGATTTCGTTCTGTCTGTTTTCAGGAGATCAATGAATGGTCGAATGAGAATGTTGCATCGGGAAGAGAATAATTTTTAAAAACAGAGGGTGTCGTGTCCATATCCTCCGGAATTCAGCCATAAATCAGATGATTTTTTTTTCAGGATCAGGTTCTGGGATGTCAGTATTTTCTGCCGCTAGCTCCGCAAGCTGGGTTCTGGCACGGGAAACTCGCGCCCTCATGGTGCCAGCAGGAACGTTGCAGACCTGTGCAGCATCCTCGTAGGAGAGTTCCTGTCCTCCTACGAGGATCAGGGCTTCACGCAACAGATCCGGGAGTTTCCAGAGCAGTTCTCCCAGATCCTGAACGGCATCACGGGCATTCTGGCGGGACGGAACAGCTGTAGATGGCTGCATATCGAGTTCGATATCGAGCATGATTTCTTGCTCGCGGCTGCGTCGACGGGTCTGCTCATAAAAAGCGTTTCGCTGTATTGTGAACAGCCATGCTTTTAGAGCTGTTCCCTGCTGGAACTGATCCTGTGACGCCAGAGCACGCACGATCGTATCCTGCACCAGATCGTCCGCCGCAGTCGCGTCCCGTGTCAGAAAGCGCGCAAAGCCTCGCAGATCCGGAAGGGTCTGCAAAAGGCTGCTGTGAAAGCTGACTTTCTGGGAAGATGGGCCCGATTGGTGCCCTTCGGACGCTGATGTGCTCAGAAGAATATCCTTCACGCGACATTGCAGACGACCGCGCAGCCACAGACACTATACGGAGATTGGGCATCGTGTCATGGTTATTCGACCTTCATAGCAGGATGCATTCCGTTTAGGGGTGGGTCGGCAGATATCTTTTTCAGGAGGCCATGAACTCATGACTGATCTGGCGCGTCAGGAACTCGTCAAGGCACTTCCCTATGCCCGCCGTTTTGCCCGCGCTCTTGTCGGTGATCAGAAGACGGGCGATCAGCTTGTCGCCGCGGCACTGAAAACGCTGATGGAGACACATCGCAATAGCAATCTGTCCGCACGACAGGCGCTCTACGGCCTACTTGTCAGTAAGTTCACGGAGCAGCATGCAGGGGATGCTGCGGTGGGTATGCCGCTACGTCAGCGCGCTCTTCTTCTGTTAACATCGCTTGAGGAACAGTCTCTCGCCTCCAGCGCGCAGGCTCTTGGCCTAACTGAAGAAGAGGCTGCGGCTGAACTCAACAAGGCCCGGGCGGGCCTTCAGGGAATTGCCCAGACCAGCGTTCTGATTATTGAGGACGAGCCGATCATCGCCATGGATATTCAGGATCTGGTCGAGCGCTGTGGTCACAAAATTGCAGGCGTGGCGCATACCGAAGCGGATGCCGTTGAATTGGCTGCGAAAACGAAACCCGGCCTCATTCTTGCGGACATTAATCTTGGTGGCGGTGGAGACGGTATGCAGGCCGTCGGGCGCATCCTGCGGACCCATGAGGCGCCGGTCATTTTCGTTACGGCCTATCCCGAGCGTCTGCTGACGGGCGAAACGCAGGAGCCGTCTTTTGTTATCACCAAGCCGTTCGAGCCGATGACGCTTGCGGTGGCGACCTATCAGGCTGTCACTGGTGGCGTTACGCTCGTCTGATGGCATAATTTGGAGCGGAGTGGCTTGCGGTGGGTGCTCCGCTGCGACACATAAGAAGCCATGTCGGCACCCATCCTCTCCCTTCAGAATATTACTTTTACTCTTGGCGGACGACCGCTGCTTGATGGCGCAGAGCTTGCTGTTCTGCCCGGTGAGCGTATCTGTCTTGTCGGCCGCAATGGCTCCGGAAAATCCACGCTGCTGAAGATTGCTTCGGGCGATATCGTGACGGATTCCGGCAAGCGTTTCGTGCAGCCCGGCACAAAGGTCCATTATCTCGCGCAGGAGCCGGATCTTTCGCGCTACGCCACGACTTTCGATTATGCATCTGAAGGTCTTGATGAGACCGAATCTTACCGTGCGCGCTCCATGCTGGCGGAACTCGGGATGACGGGCGAGGAAAGTTGCCAAAGTCTCTCGGGCGGTGAAGTGCGGCGCTGCGCCCTCGCCCGCGCTCTTGCGGCCGAGCCTGATCTGCTGCTGCTGGACGAGCCGACCAACCATCTGGACCTTCCGTCCATCACATGGCTGGAAAAGGAACTGTCTGCCTCCTGTTGTGCGATGATCGTTATCAGCCATGACCGCCGCTTGCTGGAGACTTTGTCTCGCAGTGTCGTCTGGCTGGAAAATGGGGTGACGCGGCGGCTCGATCAGGGGTTTGCCCGCTATGAAACCTGGCGCGATGAGGTTCTGGAACAGCAGGAGCGCGATGCGCACAAGCTGGACCGCCAGATCGCGCGGGAAGAAGACTGGATGATTTATGGCGTCACGGCGCGCCGTAAACGGAATGTCCGCCGTGTCGGAGAACTGGCAGCGCTTCGGGCGCAGCGCCGTGAGCTTGCCTCCCGCAACAAGGGTACGCTGCGGATGGCTGCGACTGATGCTGAAAGCGCGGGCAAAATCACGATTGCAGCAGAAGGCGTCAACTGGGCTTATGATGATCGGGCCATCGTCAGGGATCTCGATCTGAGAATTCTGCGTGGTGATCGGCTGGGTCTGGTGGGAGCAAATGGTGCGGGTAAAACAACGCTTCTGCGCCTTTTAACCGGAAAAATGGAACCACAATCAGGCACCATCAAGATGGGGCCTTCTGTTGCTATGGTGACGCTGGATCAGCAGCGGGAAAGCCTTGATCCTAGCAAAACGCTTGCTGAGACCCTTGCTGGTGGCAGTGGAGATATGGTGCAGGTCGGCGACGAAAAGCGCCATGTCATTGGGTATATGAAAGACTTCCTGTTCCGTCCTGAACAGGCTCGCACCCCGGTTGGAAAACTCTCAGGGGGAGAGCGCGGTCGGCTGGCGCTGGCGTGTGCTCTGGCCAAGCCGTCGAGCCTCATGGTGCTTGATGAGCCGACGAACGATCTCGATCTGGAAACGCTGGATCTTCTTCAGGATATGCTGGCCGATTATGCGGGTACGGTTCTGCTGGTAAGTCATGATCGTGATTTTCTGGATCGGGTTGCGAGTTCGGTTCTGGTGTCAGATGGTGGCGGTGAGTGGATCGAATATGCGGGCGGCTACTCGGACATGCTGATTCAGCGTGGAGAGGCCCCGGCAGGTCGTGAAATTCCCTCTTCTGGCACAGAAGAAATCGCACCAAAATCTGCCTTAAAAACAGATAAAAAGACGAAAAAACTTAGCTATAACGACAAGCGGGCTCTGGACCTGCTGCCTAAGAAAATGGCTGATCTGGAGAAGAAGATTCAGGCCTACCGCGACATTCTCGC
Organism: Gluconobacter sp. Dm-44; assembly: GCF_018256175.1. Taxonomy (NCBI): domain Bacteria; kingdom Pseudomonadati; phylum Pseudomonadota; class Alphaproteobacteria; order Acetobacterales; family Acetobacteraceae; genus Gluconobacter; species Gluconobacter sp. Dm-44. The sequence goes on from NZ_JAERLZ010000014.1 coordinate 19,914, forward strand.
AGACCCGGAACTCTATAGCCGGGATTATGCAAAATTCGAGAAGACCACGCAGCTTCTGGAAATTTCTGAGAGAGAACTCACCCTGTCGGAAGAAGAATGGCTTGAACTGGAAATGAAAAAAGAACTTCTTGAAAATCAGTGATTTGAAAGAAATTCTTCAGCTTTTTGGTGGGGATGGAATCAGGCCGGAAAGCTCCATGATCTCTCTGGATCGCTTAATGCTGTCCGTGACACGGATGGCAGCATCCAGAGCTCTAATTCCAGCCTGCGCATCGACCAGAACGGGCGCGCCGTAAAGGCATGAGGCGGCGAAGGCCTCATGTTCGGCTGCTAGATTGTCATGGTCTTTCCAGCTTATGGCCTCACGGCGGAACCCGCCTGTGCCCGGAAGGGGAAGGCCCCGTTCACGGCCGATGAAGCTCAGCTTGCGCTCCATGAAGTCGGCAGAAAGATATCCGTCCTGTGAGAACAGTCGCATACGGCGTTCTGTTTTCAGGGAAATCCGGCTTGCGGTGATGGTAGCTACGCATCCGTTTTCAAATCTGACGCGGGCGTTGGCAATATCTTCATGCGCGCTCGAAACAGCCGCGCCCAGTGCGTCGATTTCCGCGATGGGGCTGTCCACGATCGCCAGAACGAGATCAAGGTCATGGATCATCAGATCGAGAATGACCGAAACATCCGTCCCGCGGGGTTTGTATGGAGCAATGCGGGTTGCCTCAATGTAGAGGGGCGCCTTGATCCGTTCGGTGATGGCGTGATGTTCGGCGGAGTAGCGCAGCAGGTGTCCGACCTGAAGGATTTTTCCGGTCTGTTCGGCCAGTTCAGCGAGGGCATATGCCTCGTCCAGCGTCGCGGCGATGGGTTTCTCGACCAGAACGTGTCGCCCGGCTCTGAGAGCCTGACTGGTCAGGGGAAAATGATATTCTGCCGGGGCCGCGATAATGACGGCATCGACCTGTTCAAGAAGATTTTCGTAGCTTGTGGCAATTCCGCAACGAACTTCTGCAGCCACAACGGCTGCGCGGGCCGGGTCAGGGTCATAAAGGGCGACAAGCTGTTCGGCCGGGTTTGCTGCGGATTTGAGGGCGTGAAACCGTCCGAAATGACCGGCCCCGACGATACCGACACGAAGCTGCTGCGCTGTATTCATGCAGGTACGCTTATCAGGCGCGCTGTTTTCCGGGAAGGTCGTGCGCGCTCAAACAGGCAAAAGGTTGCATCGGCATGGCGGAAACGGCATGGTCCCGGCCAGAAAATGATCTGAAAAACGATCTGTCCAAATCCGCCGAGGACGTCTCGACCTGATATGATGTATTATAGCCGGCTCAGACTGCTGGGCGTCGCAGGCATCTGCCTGATTGGCGTGCTCCTGTGTCTGCCCAACTTCCTGCGTTCTCCCGCACCGTCCCTGCCCTGGCGGCAGATCCATCTGGGGCTCGATCTGCGGGGTGGGTCCTACCTTCTTCTTCAGCTCGATCTGAAATCCCTTGAGCATGATCGTCTGCAATCCCTTCAGGATCAGGTGCGCCAGACTCTTCTGGATCACTCTCTTGGGTATCGGGATTTCGTCCGTGACGATGCGACCGCAAGCCTGAGCTTTCTGCCGCGTTCGGATGCCGAGCGTGATGCAGCGTTCAAGGCCATGCAGTCCCTGCCACCTGTGGTGCCGAACGAATTCACGACGTCTGAAAAAGACGGGCGGATTGTTCTGACACTTCAGCATGAGGCGATGCTGGCCCGTGCGCGCGAAGCCGTGGCGCAGTCCATTGAGATCGTTCGCCGTCGTATCGACGCGACGGGTGCGATTGATCCGAGCATTGCGCGTGAAGGCGACGATCGGATTGTTGTCGAGCTTCCGGGTGTCAGCGATCCCGAGCGGATCAAGAGCCTGCTGGGTACGACGGCGCGCCTGACGTTCCGCCTGCTCGCTCCGAACCCGAGCGTTGCGAGCCCCGGTTCGACGATGCTTGAAGACGAGAGCATGCATACGCAGGTTGCGGTTCAGGATCACGTCGATGTCGACGGCACGGATCTGACGAATGCCGGTGCGGTGATTGATCAGCAGAGCGGTGGCTGGGCGGTGACGTTCCAGCTCAACAGTGCGGGGGCGACGGCGTTTGCGAATGTGACCCGCGCCAATGTTGGCAAGCGCTTCGCGATCGTTCTGGATAACAAGGTTATTGAGGCCCCGAACATCATCAGCCCGATCACGGCTGGAAACGGTCAGATCACGGGTGGCTTCAATGCGCGCAGTGCGTCGGATCTGGCATTGCTGCTGCGTGCCGGTGCGCTTCCTGCTCCGTTGTCGGTGGTTGAACAGCGCACGATCGGCCCGAGCCTTGGGGCTGCGTCTATTCGTGCCGGTGTTATCAGCCTGCTGACGGGTCTGCTTCTGGTCATCGTGTTCATGGTGCTGTTTTACGGACGATTTGGTCTGTATGCCGATATCGCGCTGTTTGCGAACCTGATTCTGATGGTTGGGATCCTGTCGCTGTTTCAGGCGACGCTCACCCTGCCGGGTATGGCCGGTATGCTGCTGACTTTGGGTATGGCCGTTGATGCCAATATCCTGATCAATGAGCGTATCCGCGAGGAAGTGAAGCGCGGCCGGGGTCCGCTTCAGGCTCTGCAGGCAGGTTTCGACCGCGCGACCGGCACGATCATCGACAGTAACGCCACGGCATTTCTGGCGCATGTCATGCTGTTCGTGTTCGGAACGGGGCCGGTGCGCAACTTTGCCCTGACGATCACTATCGGTATCGTCACGACCCTCTTCACGACCCTCCTGCTGTCACGCCTTCTGGTCGTGCGGTGGTACGCCCTCGCCCGTCCCAAAGAACTTCCGGTCTGATCGTCATGCTGTCACGTCCTCTTTTCCGTTTTGTCCGTGACGATCGGCGCATCAATTTCATGCGCGGCCGTCACATGGGGCTGATCGTTTCGGCGGTCCTCTCCATCGCTTCCGTCATCCTGTTCTTCCAGCCCGGTCTGAAGCTTGGGTTGGATTTCCGCGGTGGCATCATTGTGGAGGCCCAGACGCCGGGCCCTGCAGATTTTGGTAAGCTGCGGGCGGCTCTGGATCATGCCGGCATTCATCCTGATGCCGTGCAGGCATTCGGGTCGCCGCGCGATGTTCGGATTTCGATCAACGCTCCCGAAGGGGCGGATCGCGAGGCGCAGACCCAGAAGCTGGTCGATGGTGTCAAGAACGCCATATCGGCTGCTGAACCGGGCACGCAAGTTCTGCGCGCTGATGCCGTGGGGGCTTCGGTATCCTCCGAACTGTTCCGTGACGGCCTGCTGGCGCTTGGCTTCAGCCTTGCGATGATTCTAGTTTATATCTGGGCGCGTTTCGAGCGTGAGTTTGCCATCAGTGCCGTGGTGACGCTTATTCTGGATCTGACCAAAACGATCGGTTTTCTGGCCATCACGCGCTTTGAATTCGATCTGGTGATGGTTGCGGCTCTTCTGACGATCCTAGGCTATTCCACGAACGACAAGGTTGTCGTTTACGATCGTATCCGGGAAAATCTGCGCAAGTATCGGACGATGCCGCTGCGGGAGTTGCTGGACCTGTCCATCAACGAAACCCTGAACCGGACACTTGGTACGTCCATGACGGTCTTTCTGGCAGCCCTGCCCCTGGCACTGTTTGGGGGAAGCACCCTGACCGGGTTTGCGACGGTCATGCTGTTCGGGATCGTCGTAGGAACGTCCTCGTCCATCTTCATTGCAGCGCCTCTTCTGCTTCTGATGGGCGAGAAGCGGTTGCGCAAAGAGACGGACGCAGGCTGATACGGCCAGTGTCTACAAAAAAACCGGCGTCCCTTAGGGGAGCCGGTTTTTTTGTGTCTGCTCTGACGGATGGCTCGTCATGGGAGGCGGCTTTTGCGGCAGATCAGCGAGAAGGTTGGAGAGCGCCTGATCGGCCTGCCTGTTTGCGGATGAGCTTTGCAGCTTCAGTGCGTTCAGGGTTGCCTGCTGTGCTGCTTTGTCCAGAGTGACCAGTCGGGTCAGTCCATCGGGGCCGATCTGTCTGGTCATGACAGCTCCCCGTGCCATGCCATGCGCGATCAAATACGCATAAAGCCGGGAATTGGGGGATGGCGGCAGTCCCGTCATTTCAGGGCGTGCCGCGCATCCGGCCAGAAAGCCCCCCGCTACAAGCAGAGCCGTCGCAGAGCGCCAGGCTGCGGGGCGGGAAACTTTCATGGCTGTCATCAGGAGTTTTTCTGGGCCAGCAGGTCGCGGATTTCCGTGAGGAGAACCTCTTCCTTGCTCGGAGCCGGCGGAGCGGCAGGAGCTTCGTCGTGTTTACGGCTTAGCTTGCTGAGGATGCGGGTCAGCCAGAAAATGAAGAAGGCCACGATCAGGAACTGGATCACGGCATTGAGGAACAGGCCGATATTCACGGTCACTGCGCCTGCCTTCTGGGCTTCGGCGAGCGTGTCTTTCACCGGTCCTTTGAGGGTGATGAACAGGTTTGAGAAATCAACACCGCCGGTGAGAAGGCCGATGAATGGCGTCAGGACATCCTTGACCGCACTGCCGACAATCGCGCTGAACGAGGCACCGATCACGACACCGACGGCCAGATCGAGCACGTTGCCGCGCATGATGAATTTCTGGAAATCGCTGACCCAGCCCGGAGTGTGCAGGGTGTGTTTCGTCTCGCTCATATCAAACCTTTCTTGAGATCCGTGAAGCCACGGTTGCAGGCCTGACATTCGAGCCCGCTTTCATTGCAAGGGATAAACGGACTCACATGATCCAGTAAAGGCTACTTTCATCTGGAGGCGGTTTCCGTTATACGCGCCTGATGATTCGCTCCGGTCGGCATCGGAGCTTTCTTTATGGAGTAGACATTCATGAAATCCGGCATCCATCCTGACTACCACGAGATCACCGTCATCATGACCGACGGGACCGAATACAAGACGCATTCCTGCTACGGTGAGCCGGGCGCGACGCTGCGTCTCGACGTTGATCCGAAGTCCCATCCGGCCTGGACGGGCGTCCAGCGTATGATGGATACCGGAGGCCAGGTTGCAAAGTTCAACAAGCGCTTTGCAGGCATCGGTACGCGCACGAAGTAATTCGGCGCCCCTCCTCCCGCCTCCTCTTGAAGGCGGACAGGTCGGAACCTATCTGGAGAATCAGCCACGATGCCGTTCGGGTCGTGGCTGGTTTGACCATAGCATTTTGCCATATCGGGAAATGCGCCAGATGATTCCTGCCAGAAGGAGGTTTCAGTGACTTACGACTTTACACCGCTGTTTCGCAGCGCGATCGGCTTTGACCGACTGGCCACGATGGCTGGCAATGTTGCCAACGCTCAGGCCCTTCCAAGCTATCCCCCTTATAATATCGAAAAAACCGGCGAGACGAACTACGTCCTGACGATGGCTCTTGCAGGCTTTCGGCCCGAAGACGTGGATGTTGTTCAGGAAGACAACACGCTTGTCGTGCGTGGCAGCGTTCCGGAAAACAGTCGTGACCGGGAGTGGTTGCATCGCGGTATTGCCACGCGGGCCTTCGAGCGTCGTTTCGTGCTGGCCGATCACACGGAAATCGATCAGGCGGATCTGGTGAATGGGCTGCTGTCCATCATGGTTCGACAGGTCGTGCCGGAAGCTGCGAGGCCGCGCCGTATTCCGGTTCGGAACGGAACGGGGCAGACTGCTCCGTCTGGAACTGTTTACACCGCATAAGCTATAGGAGGTGCGTATCTTAAAAATGCGCCTCTCCGTTTTGGTGCTTGACCATCGCGGCTTTGGTGGCCCATACCCGTTTGCATTATCGCAGAGCATCCAGCAGGTGCCGCGATCATATCCCGGGCGGGATCGTTTCCTCGCCGGATACGCCTGATCGGTGCCTGCGGAAGCTGGCTCCCTCCGTGTCCCAGCAAGGAACGCATCGACATGACCCTGCCTTTGATGCCCAAGGCGACGGCCGTCTGGCTGATCGAGAAAACCGGCCTGACCTTCACGCAGATCGCAGAATTTTGTGGCATGCACCCGCTTGAAGTTCAGGCGATTGCAGACGGCGAAGTTGCGGCCGGAATCAACGGCTATGATCCGGTCAAGAACCACCAGCTTGCCGAAGCCGAAATCAAGCGCTGCGAAAAAGATACCAACGCACGCCTGAAGATCATGCCGACGGCCAGCCCTGTGAAGCGTCGCGCCAAGGGTGCGCGCTATACGCCGGTTGCTAAGCGCAATGACCGTCCGGATGCCATTGCGTTCGTTCTGCGCCAGTTCCCGCAGCTTTCCGAGGCCCAGATCGTCAAGCTGCTTGGCACGACTAAGGATACCATCATCAAAGTCCGTGATCGCCAGCACTGGAACAGTGCCAACATTAAGCCGCGCGACCCGGTGATCCTTGGTCTGTGCACCCAGACCGATCTTCATGCTGCCGTCACGGCTGCGAATGACCGTCTGGCGCGCGAAGGTCATGCCCTGCCGGTCGTGGAAGCCTATGTGCCGGACAGCGACAGTCACGCCTGATCCGGGATGAATGCCTGACGGGTACTGGTCCGGTGCCCTTCAGGCATGATACTGCATTGGAGAGAGTGGAAAGAATCAGTCTCTCCACAATGCCTGACTGTTCTCCGGGACCGGATGCCATGATGACTGACGACAATGCCATGCTGAAACGTCTGCACGAACTGCGCAGCGAGCATCGCGATCTGGATACTGTCATCGAGCGTCTCGTCCATCATCCCCTCAACCAGCTTCAGCTTCAGCGCCTTAAAAAGCGCAAGCTTCAGCTTAAAGATGAGATTTCGTGGATCGAGACCCGTCTCATCCCGGATAATATTGCCTGAATGAGCCAGATCCTTTCCGCCGACGAAACCCTTCAGGGTGACATGCCAATCCGCGTTGGCGTTATCATGGGAAGCCAGTCCGACTGGGACACCATGCGTCATGCCTGCGACATCCTTGACAATCTGGGCATTGCCCATGAGCGACGGATCGTGTCTGCACACCGCACCCCTGACCGTCTGGTGGAATACGCCAAGACGGCGCGTCGGCGTGGGTTGCATGTCATTATTGCGGGCGCTGGCGGGGCTGCACATCTTCCGGGAATGTGCGCGGCATGGACGAGCGTTCCTGTGCTTGGCGTTCCCGTCCAGAGCCGGGCGCTGAATGGTCAGGACAGTCTGCTTTCCATCGTCCAGATGCCCGGTGGTGTTCCGGTGGGTACGCTGGCGATTGGCAAGGCTGGGGCGATCAATGCGGGGCTTCTGGCGGCGTCGATCCTCTCGGTTTCCGACGGGCAGGTTATGGCGCGTCTGGATGCCTGGAGAGCGACGCAGACGGCTGCGGTGGCGGACGTTCCTGTCGAATGAACACACAGGACGTTTTTGCACCCGGTAGTACGATCGGGATTATTGGCGGTGGACAGCTTGGTCGCATGTCTGCTGTTGCTGCATCGAAGCTCGGTTATCATGTGCATGTTCTGAGCCCGGATTTCCCAAGCCCTGCCACTGAAGTCGCCGCTTCTGTTACTGTGGGGGTGTATGACGACCCTACCGTGCTTGAGGATTTTGCCTCGCGCTGCGATGTGGTGACGTTCGAATTCGAAAATATCAGCGCCGAAGGTCTGGCATTTCTGGAAAAACGTCGTCCGGTGCGTCCGGGAGGCGACATTCTTAGGATCAGTCAGGACCGGATTGCGGAGAAGACGCGTCTTTCCGAAATCGGTGTCAGCCTTGCGCCTTGGCATGCGGTTAATGGTCCCGAAGATTTGTCTGGGCTGGAAACGCTGGGTTTTCCGCTGATTCTCAAGACGACGCGCTTTGGTTATGACGGCAAGGGCCAGTTCCGTGTGCCGGATGCTGAAGCTCTGGCCGCCTTGGACGATCTGCCCTACCCGCTTGTTGCGGAGAAGATGATCGACTTCGAGCGTGAGCTGAGTGTGATGGTCGTGCGTGGTCTGGACGGGACTGTGCGCTGTTTCGATGCGGTAGAAAATCGCCATCGGAACGGCATTCTGGATGTGACGCTCGCGCCTGCCCGCGTTATGCCTGATATTGCCCGACAGGCGCAGGATATGGCGGCACAGATCGCGGAAGCGCTGGGGCTGGTCGGGATTATGGGTGTGGAAATGTTCCATGCGGCTGATGGAAGCCTCATGGTGAACGAGATTGCACCCCGTCCGCATAATTCCGGTCACTGGACCATGGATGCGTGTCTGGTGGATCAGTTTGAGATGCATATTCGTGCGGTTACGGGGCTGCCTCTGCCGCCTGCACGCCGCCATTCCGATGCAGTCATGCACAATCTGATCGGCCCGGAAGACATGGCGCGGGTTCCGGGCATTCTGGCGACGGATGGAGCGTCGCTCCATCTGTATGGAAAGTCGGAGGCGCGTGAAGGCCGGAAAATGGGTCATGTAAACACCATTTTTCCGCGTGGCGCTCTTCCCGGAGAACTGGCTCTCGAAGGGCTTCTGCCGCCTCGGGGCTGAAGTTTCAGAGCAGGTTGCTGCGCCGGAAACTGGTATGGCGGCCGTTGCCGATGATGAAATGGTCTGCGATCGTGACGCCGACGACATCCAGTGCGGCCTGAACCTGCATCGTCATCTGAAGGTCAGCTTCTGAGGGTGTAGGGTCGCCGCTCGGATGGTTATGGACCAGAACCAGAGCACTCGCGCCGACTTCTACGGCGCGTCTGGCCACCTCGCGTGGATAGACGGGTGTATGGTTGACGGTGCCTCTGGCCTGAGCTTCGTCAGCGATCAGGCTGTTCTTTTCGTTCAGAAACAGGATCCGGAACTGCTCGATATTTTCCCGGGCCAGACGGGCCGTGAGGTAATCGAGCAGCTTCTGTTCGCTATCAAGAACGTCTTCAGGTGGAAGGCGCGCCCTGTTGTAGCGAAGCGCCGCTTCCTGAAGGAGGCGGATCATCGGCACCATATGCGTGCCCATATTTGTGATGCTTTCAAGTTCACGGTTGCTGGCGGAAAGAACGGCAGCTAGCGATCCAAAACGGGCAAAAAGCGTATGTGAAAGTTCGGTGCTGCCCTCCTCCCGTCCTGTGAACTGGGCGGTCACCAAATGAAGAAGGGTCGCATCATCGAGATGGCGTCCCCGGCCCGTCAGAAGGGCGAGTGGCGGTTCTAGTTTCGAAGGAGGCTCGGTCAGGGCTGTGATCTGTCTCAGATCGGCCGATGACAGGCCTGTCATGCCATCCGAGAAGCCGCTCGTCTCACTTTCCATCCTACAGCAATCCTTCCTGACGCAGGCTGGAGGGCGGTCCGTTTCCAGTGATGAGCACGTCATGCAGCGTGATGGACAGGGGACGCATTGCAAAATCCAGCTGTCGGGCTGTCTGTGACAGATCGGTCGGGCGCTCTGTCGGGCGGACGTAAAATCCGATCAGGGCCGTAGCGTGCAATGCGAGCGCCCGGATGGCGATGGCGCGGTTGCGTTCGCTCGGCGTATCGGCGTCGGGTGCGGTTTCGTCCGCCAGCAGCCGGTTGCGGTTGTCGAGATAGAGTAGTCGGAACTGTCCTGACACCCCTCCCTCAAGCGCCTGTTTGAGATATTGTGTGAGCTGGTCCCAGTTGCTCAGTGTCGGACGTTCGCGCTGTTCCGAAGACGCCAGCCGCTCCGCTGCAACGCCCGGAAGACGCAGGACACGGATGGCATCGTCTTTCAGGCCCGCTGCCCGTAAGGCTTGTGTCGGAGCACGAAAGACCTCGACCAGACTGCCGAAATGGCCGATCAGCCCTTTGGCGAGGGGCTTCGTGTCCTTGCGGGGTACGCCGGCGAAAAGAAGCATTTCCAGAATTTCATAGTCCGCCAGCGTGCTCGCACCAGTGTTCAGTACGCGCGCGCGCATTCTGGCCCGATGTCCCTGTGGACCAGTGCCGCGTGTCAGATCGATCCGGGGATAGGTGTTGGCCATGACGGTATCTCACTCTATATCGGGAGGGTGCCGCAAGACCTCTCTTTCCACCCGCCCGCCTCTACGCCCGAGTATCTCTCCCGCCTCAACCCGGAGCAGAGACGCGCCATCGAGACGACCGAAGGCCCGCTCCTCATTCTGGCGGGTGCGGGAACGGGGAAGACGCGCGTCCTGACAACGCGCTTTGCGCATATTCTCCTGACCGGACGTGCTTATCCGAGTCAGATTCTGGCTGTGACCTTCACGAACAAGGCTGCGCGTGAAATGCGCGAACGTGTCAGCGCGATTCTGGGTGAGCCTGCGGAAGGGCTGTGGCTCGGGACGTTTCATGCAATCTGCGCGCGGATGTTGCGGCGTCATGCGGAATATGTCGGTCTGACCAGCAGCTTCAATATTCTCGATACAGACGATCAGATCCGCCTGCTCAAGCAGATCATGGAGCCGTGGAAGATCGATACCAAACGCTGGCCGCCGAACCAGCTCATGGGCATCATCCAGCGCTGGAAAGATCGCGGACTGACGCCTGACCGGGTGACGCCGGCAGAGGATTCAGATTTTGCGAATGGTCATGCGCTGGCGATCTACCGGGCATATCAGGAGCGTCTGATTGCGCTCAATACGTGCGATTTCGGCGATCTGATGTTGCATATGACGGAGATTCTGCGGAACCAGCCGAATGTTCTGGCGCAGTATCACCGGATTTTCCGCTATATTCTCGTGGACGAGTATCAGGATACCAATACCGTTCAGTATCTGTGGCTGCGTCTGCTGGCCAAGCGCGAGCATGGACCGTCCAACATTGCGTGCGTGGGGGATGACGATCAGTCCATCTATTCCTGGCGTGGGGCGGAAGTTGAGAACATTCTGCGATTCGAAAAGGATTTTCCGGGCGCGGAAGTGGTGCGTCTGGAGCGGAATTATCGCTCGACAGCACAGATCCTCGCGGCCGCGGCTGGTCTGATCGCCCATAATGAGGGACGGCTGGGCAAGACGCTGCGGCCGGGCCGTGAGGATGCGGACGGCGAGAAGGTTCAGATCATCGGCGTTCGTGATTCTGATGAGGAAGCGCGAATCGTGGGTGGGGCGATTGAGCGCCTGCGCGCGGACGGGCACCCGCTTTCGGAAATTGCCATTCTGATGCGGGCCGGGTTCCAGACGCGGCCTTTTGAAGAGCGGCTGATGCTGATCGGAATTCCGTATCGCGTTGTGGGCGGGCTGCGATTTTACGAACGTGCTGAAATCCGGGATTGTCTGGCCTATCTGCGCGTTCTGTCGCAGCCTGCGGATGATCTGGCATTCGAGCGGATCATCAATGTTCCGAAACGGGGTGTGGGTGCGGTGGCGGTGCAGAAGCTGCATGTTCAGGCACGTGCCCTGCCTGGCCCGTTAACGGCGGCAGTGAGTTGGCAGCTTCAGGAAGGGCTGCTCAAAGGCAAGTCGAAAGAGGCGTTGGATGGGCTGATGGGTGCGTTCCAGCGGGCCAAGGCTACGCTGGAGACCGAAGGTCACGTCGTTGCGGCTGAACAGCTTCTTGAAGACAGCGGCTATCTTCAGATGTGGCGGGACGACCGCTCCGTTGAGGCTCCGGGCCGTTTGGACAATATCCGCGAACTTCTGCGCGCGATTGGCGAATTCGGAATGCTTCAGGGTTTTCTGGAGCATGTCGCGCTCGTCATGGATACCGAAAGTGAGACGTCTGACGACAAGGTCAGTCTCATGACGTTGCACGGTGCCAAAGGGCTGGAGTTTGACACGGTGTTCCTGCCGGGCTGGGAGGAAGGTGTGTTCCCGTCCCAGCGGTCGCTGGACGAAGGTGGAAACCGGGCGCTGGAGGAAGAGCGGCGGTTGGCCTATGTCGGGCTGACCCGCGCGCGCCGTCGGGCGATCGTGCTGCATGCGGCGAGCCGTCGGATCTATGCGAACTGGCAGTCCTCGATGCCGAGCCGCTTTATTGAGGAAATCCCGTCCGAACATGTTCAGATGAATGGGCAGGCCTTTGAGACGCGGCGTCAGGCTGCGGCGGCACCGTCCATGTTCGCGTCGGGGCCACTCACCAGCACGCGCCCTTCAGGGTTCCGTGCCCCGCGCCCGAAGCTTCATGATGTGAAGCCGGAGCCGACTGTTGCGGTCGGTGCGACGGTTTTTCATCACAGATTCGGTGAAGGCACGGTTATCGGTGCTGACGGACCGCAGTTGCACATCAATTTTGAAAACGGTGGCGTTAAGCGCGTCATGTCAAACTTTGTGGAGATCAGATCGTGATGGCACCCCGCAGCATTGGCCGTCGCCATGCCAGTGCGCTCGAAACCCTGTCCATCACGGTTGAAGAGCCTTTTGTTCCGCTGTTCGAGCAGGCGCTGATGTGTGCCTGCGAAACGGTCGGTATTTTCGAAGCCGATGACGCGCAGAAATACTGGCGCGTGGAAGGTGTGAAGGACACCGGCTTCAAGGAAGATGAGCTCGAAAACGCCTTGGCAGTTGCACGGATGCTGACCGGCTGTGAAGCTGAGCTTGAACGCACCCCGACCGAATCTGAAGGCTGGCTGGCCCGGACGTATGAGTCCTTTCCGCAGCAGAATGTCGGCAAGCGCTTCGCCATTCGTGGCACTCATCTTCATGGCGCGCCCGATCAGTCCCGCCTGACGATTACGCTGGATGCCGGGATTGCCTTTGGTTCGGGCGAGCATGGGTCGACGCGCGGTTGTCTGCGGGCTCTGGAGATGGTGGCGTATCGCAAGCCGCAGCGTATTCTGGATATGGGCTGTGGGTCTGGCATTCTGGCCATGGCGGCGGCGAAGTTGCTGCACCGCCCCGTCCTGGCCGTTGATATCGAGCCCTGGTCCGTCCGGACGGCCAAGCTCAACGCGCGGCTGAATGGTCAGGGTAATCTGCTGGACTGCCGTTTTGGTAATGGCTGGCAGACCGAGGCCGTACGCGCCAAAGCGCCGTATGATCTGGTTTTCGCCAATATTCTGGCCCGCCCGCTGTGCCGGATGGCGCAGTCTCTGGCGCTGAATCTTGCGCCGAACGGAACGGCCATTCTGGCGGGGCTGCTTTACAGTCAGGCGCGGATGGTTCTGGTGGCGCATCAGCGGCAGGGCCTTGTGCTGGAGCGTATTCTGCGTGAGGGCGACTGGGCCACGCTGATCTTGCGTCGCCGCTGCTGATGAACGCGCCGCGGGCATTGCCGGTGATCCGAAAAGCCAGTGAGGACGATCTTCCGGCGATCCTGCGCATTACCAATGATGCCATCAAGAACACCAATGCGCTCTGGATTACGACGCCCTTTACGCTGAACCAGAGGCGTCAATGGTTCGAGGACAGGCTGGCGCACGGATATCCCGTGCTTGTTGCTGTCGATACGGTTGGTGAAGTGATGGGATATGGCTCTTACGGGTCTTTCAGGTCTTATGAAGGCTATGCTCGTACAGTCGAACACTCGGTTTACGTTTCACCTCTGTATCAGCGTCGGGGCATTGGCCGCACTCTTCTGCTTGCCCTGATTGAGCATGCAAAACATGCTGGATTTCACGTCATGGTGGCTGGGATCACGGCAGATAATGTTGCGTCCGTTGCGATGCATCGCGATTTTGGCTTCCAGACCTGCGGCATACTCCCACAAGTGGGGCGCAAGCGTGACCGCTGGCTTGATCTGCTGTTCATGACACTCTGCCTCGACGATATGTCTTCTGTGGAAAAGGACTTTTCATGACCCTGTCCTCCATCCCGCTCAACGAGCGCCCTGCCCTCGTTCGCGCAGCCTGCAAAGCACTGGGCGTTGACGGTTTCATCATTCCGAGGGGTGATGAATATCTGGGCGAGTATGTCGCCTCCTGTGCCGAGCGTCTGGCGTGGCTGACGGGCTTTACGGGAAGTGCCGGTCTTGCCGCCATTCTGCCGGAAGTAGCCGCCGTTTTTTCCGACGGGCGTTATACGGTGCAGTTGGAAGAACAGGTTCCGCATGATCTGTGGGAGCGTCGGCATATTTCGCTGGAACCCCTTTCCGACTGGCTGGCGGAGCAGGCGAACGGGCTGAGAATCGGGTATGATCCGCGTCTGGTCAGTCAGTCCATGCTGGCGTCATGGCAGACGCCGGGTGTTGAACTTGTCGCGCTGGCGCATAATCCGATCGATCAGGCGTGGGCAGACCGCCCAGAGGCTCCTGCCAGTCAGGTCATGCCGCATCCTGTGGAATTTTCTGGCGAAAGCAGTGCCGACAAGCGCCTGCGTCTGGGACAGGCCCTGAGCCGGGCCGGGCATGACGCCGCCATCATCGCAGACTGCACCTCGCTGGCATGGCTACTGAATATTCGTGGCAGCGATGTTCCTCTGACCCCTGTCGCACATGGCTATGCAATCCTGCACGCTGATGGAACGGCCGAATGGTTCGTTGCATCGGAGCGTCTGTCGGCAGGCGTGATGGATGTCTGTGGCTCAGGCGTGACAGTTCATGCCCCTGCGGAACTGGCAACGCGTCTTGAGGCTCTCAAGGGGAGAACGGTGCGCGTGGACCCGGTTTCGACGGCTGTGTGGTTCGACACCACGCTTCAGGCTGGCGGTGCGACGGTTGTGGACGGAACGGACCCTTGCACGCTTCCCAAAGCGATCAAGAACAATACCGAGCAGGAGGGCGCGCGTCGGGCGCATGCTCATGACGGCGTGGCAATGGCCCGCTTCCTGTATTCCCTGACGGTCTCAGGAATCGGCCAGCACGAGACGGATCTTGTTGACCGACTGGATGGTCTGCGTGCCCGCTCCAATGATTATCGGGAGCAGAGCTTTGACGCCATTTCCGCAGTCGGACCGAATGGTGCTTTCCCTCATTATCGGGCGCAGGTCGGTCATGATCGGGCTCTGGAAGCAGGCAGCGTCTATCTGATCGATAGTGGTGGTCAGTATCCGTTCGGCACGACGGATATTACCCGCACCCTCTGGGTCGGCGATCAGGAGCCGCCAGCCAATGTGCGGGAAGCGTTCACGCGCGTCCTGAAGGGCAATATCGCCCTCTCCCGCATTCGTTTTCCGCCCGGCACGACCGGGCACAGGCTGGATGTTCTGGCACGCGCTGCCCTGTGGCAGGTCGGGATGGACTACGATCACGGGACCGGACATGGCATTGGAAGTTATCTGTCCGTTCATGAAGGCCCGCAGAACATCTCCCCTGCGCCGCGTCCTGTTGCGCTTGAAGCAGGCATGATCGTTTCCAACGAGCCGGGATATTACGAACCGGGACAATATGGAATCCGGATCGAGAACCTGATGCTGGTGCGCCCGTCTTCGTTCAAGGGCAGCAAGGGCGCATTTCTGGAGTTCGAGATCCTCAGCTACACGCCGATTGATCGTAAGCTGATTGATGTGGCCCTTTTGAATGATGCTCAGCTGAGCTGGCTGAATGCATACCACGCCGAGGTTCAGGCGCGGGTTTCGCCGCATGTCGAACCAGAAGTCGCAGAGTGGCTGGCGGAGGTCTGCAAACCGCTCGTTCGGTAAAGTTGCAGGCATAACCGTTTTTTTACCTTTCCCGATCATAGATAGAAAAATGATCGGGAAAGTTCGTTTTCTTGCTGCTGCCATGACGCTCTCCGGTGTGCCGGTTGCGAAGGCTTTTGATGTTTCATCTGTCTGTAAAACGGCGGTGCAAGCTGCCGAACAGCAGGCAGGAATCCCGCCTCGTCTTTTAGATGCCATCAGTCGTGTGGAGAGCGGGCGGCGGGACCCGAATGGTTCGGCGACCGTCGCCTGGCCTTGGACCGTCAATGCGGCTGGAAAAGGGTATTTCTACGAGAGCAAGGACGAAGCCATTGCGGCTGTGCGGGATTTTCAGGCGCACGGCATCGTTTCGATTGATGTGGGCTGTATGCAGATCAACCTGCATCATCATCCGGACGCTTTTTTTTCGCTTGAAGACGCTTTTGATCCGTTCAGCAATGCCCGCTACGGTGCCCGTTTTCTGTCTGGATTGCATAACCAGCTTCAAGGCTGGCCCGCGGCGACGGCAGCCTATCACTCCCTCACCCCGGCCCTTGGTGCGGATTACGCTCGACATGTTCTGGCCATCTGGAACGGACAACCTGACAGCTACAGGCCGCCTGATTTTCTGCCGCAGGTTGTCATGACAGCATCAGGTCTTCAGGCCATGCTTCCAGCCGCCCGACCTGCGCCCTATTTTGCGCTGAACAGGCAATCCGGATTTTCCGAACGTCCGACGCCGCGTGTGGAAGCCATGCCGTCTGTTCACATGGTGTCTTACGCGCCACCGCCCCGGATCATCCATCATGCCGTCGGTCAGGCTGGAAGCGCTCTGCCTGTGCATGGCGGACGGGATCTTGCGTCCTACCGCGCCATGCCGGTCCGGCTTGCGTGGCGTCAGCGCTGATCAGAACCCGGACCAGCCACCCCCTGCTCCTGCATACGCCCCATGACGGGAAGAGTGATGTTGGGTGATTGAGGCACTGCCATCATCGGACGTATGAGCGCAGGCTGATAGTCCCAGAAGAATTATCAAGATCGATGTGCGAAACATCATTTTTCAGCGCACCTTAACACTTTGAAACGCTTCGTTAGAGAACTTGGACTAATACGGTTCGTTTTGTGCTTCACGAGAGGAGAAGAAGCATGAAGTTCCTGTTTTGCCTGTTCATCGGCGCACTTACAGCCCGGATGTGGTTCCGTGTTCTGGCCAATACATCATGGCGTTCCGCGTTGGGGGAGAGCAGGACGATCTGATTAGAAAAACTCTGGGGCTTCAGGGCGTGAGGCATCAAGCCAGCCCTGAAGCATATAGGCGGCGGCCATCTTGTCGACGACTTCGGCACGCCGTCCTCGTGTCATGTCGGCATCCTGGATCAGGAAACGGTTGACGGCACTGGAAGACAGCCGTTCGTCCCATAGTCCTGCGGGAATCCCGAGACGTTCGGACAAAGCCTGCGTCCAGTCGGAGG
The DNA here is from genome assembly GCF_018256175.1 of Gluconobacter sp. Dm-44. Lineage (NCBI taxonomy): Bacteria > Pseudomonadati > Pseudomonadota > Alphaproteobacteria > Acetobacterales > Acetobacteraceae > Gluconobacter > Gluconobacter sp. Dm-44. The sequence goes on from NZ_JAERLZ010000014.1 coordinate 36,772, forward strand.
CTGCACGGGCTGCAGGGCCAAAAGATCCATCCAGTGAAAGCGGCAGTCCGACAACAAGGGCGCCGACGTCCTGCGTGCGGACGATCTTGGCAAGTTCCTGAGCGTTTTCTCCCAGTTTTCTGCGCTTGAGGCCGATCAATGGGGAGGCCAGCATGAGAGAAACATCCGTCAGCGCGACGCCGATGGTCTTCGATCCGGGGTCCAGCCCGAGGATGCGCTGACCGGATTGAACGAGATTACGGAGATCATGTGGATTGAACAGGGGCATAGCACGGCGTTATGATCCCCTCGAAGGCTGAAAAGCCACCATAAAATTTCCTCTTGCTCAGGAATATTCATGTCGCTCGACGCGAAAACGGTTACGCGCATCGCCAGACTGGCGAGGATCGGTCTCCAGCCCGGAGAGGTTGAAACTCTCGGACAGGATATGGGCTCCATCATCGACTGGGTGGAACAGCTCAAGGAAGTGGATGTCACGGGCGTTGATCCCATGATTGGTACGGGTCTGGCAAAGCCCCGTCTGCGGGAAGATCGGGTCACGGATGGCGATTGCCGTGACAAGGTTCTGGCCAATGCCCCCGAACGGGAAGGTCCGTTCTTCACGGTACCGAAGGTGGTTGAATAATGTCCGGCATTCACGATTTCACGCTGGCTTCGGCCCGGGACGCGCTCAAGGCGCGCAAGATCTCTGCGGTCGAACTGACGAACGCTCATATTGACGCGATCGAGCGTCTGGACGGTCAGCTCAACAGCTTCATCACCCGCACGCCCGATCGGGCCCGCGAAGGCGCCAAGGCTGCGGACGCGGCTCTGGCCAAGGGCGAAGGCGGGAACCTTTGCGGTATTCCGCTGGGCATCAAGGATCTGTTCTGCACGAATGGCGTTCGCACTACGGCGGCCAGCAAAATCCTTGGCAATTTCGTACCGCCTTATGAAAGCACGGTTACGGCCAATCTGCTTAAAGACGGTGCAGTTTTTCTGGGCAAGCTGAATCTTGATGAGTTTGCCATGGGGTCGGCCAATCTGACCTCCGCGTTCGGTCCGGTTGAAAATCCTTGGAAGCGCAAGGATTCTGACGCCAAGCTGGTTCCGGGTGGGTCTTCCGGTGGATCAGCCGCAGCAGTCGCGGCTGGGCTCGTGCTGGGTGCGACGGGCACGGATACGGGTGGTTCCATCCGTCAGCCGGCGGCTTTTACGGGCATTGCCGGGATCAAGCCGACTTATGGGCGCTGTTCGCGTTTCGGGACGATCGCTTTTGCAAGCTCGCTCGATCAGGCTGGTCCGATGGCCCGTAATCTTCAGGATTGCGCCATTCTGCTCGAATCGATGGCCGGTTTCGATCCGCGCGATTCCACGAGTGTTGATACGCCCGTTCCGAACTACGAAGCTGCGCTGAAGCGTGGCGTCAAAGGACTGCGCGTTGGTATTCCTAAAGAATATCATGTGGACGGCATGCCTGCGGAGATCGAGGCACTGTGGCAGCAGGGTATGACCTGGCTGCGGGATGCTGGTGCGGAAATTGTTGAGGTTTCCCTGCCTCATACGAAATACGGCCTTCCCACCTATTACATCGCGGCTCTGGCCGAAGCGTCTTCGAATCTTGCGCGCTACGATGGTGTTCGTTTTGGTGAGCGTGTGAGTGCACCTTCGCTGGATGGTCTCTATGAAGCCAGCCGTGCTGCTGGTTTTGGTGAAGAGGTCAAGCGCCGCATCCTGATCGGCACGCATGTGCTGTCTTCGGGTTATTACGATGCTTATTACCTGCGCGCGCAGAAGGTCCGGACGCTGATTCAGCAAGACTTCCTGAAAGCTTTCGAGAATGTCGATGTTCTTCTGACGCCGACCGCACCATCGGGTGCTTTCGCGCGGGACGAAAAGCCGACCGATCCGGTGCAGATGTATCTTAATGACGTCTTTACGGTTCCGGCGAGCATGGCGGGCGTCCCTGCCCTGTCCGTTCCGGCTGGTCTGGATGCGCGCGGTGTGCCGCTTGGGTTGCAGCTTATCGGTAAGTTCTTCGATGAAGAGACGCTGATTGCTGCCGGTCATGCCATTGAGCAGGCGGCGGAGTTCCATCACAGACCCACCCTTCATGCAGGAGTGTCGGCATGAGCTATCGTATTACCGGCAGCACCGGTGAATGGGAAATTGTTGTCGGTCTTGAGGTTCATGCTCAGGTCGTTAGCGAAGCCAAGCTCTTTTCCGGCGCTTCGGCGGAATATGGCGGCGAACCGAACACGCATGTCAGCCTCGTCGATGCTGGTTTTCCGGGCATGCTTCCGGTTCTGAATCAGGAATGCGTTGCACAGGCGGTCCGTACAGGTCTGGGGCTCGAAGCTGAGATCAATCTGTTCAGTCGCTTCGACCGTAAGAACTATTTCTATGCCGATCTGCCCACCGGCTATCAGATCAGCCAGTTTGCCCATCCGATTATTGGCAAGGGTAAGGTTCTTGTCGATCTGACCGATGGCAGCACGCGTGAAATCGGTGTGACGCGTCTGCATCTGGAGCAGGACGCTGGCAAGTCAATCCATGATCAGGACCCGACGCGCTCTTTCATCGACCTGAATCGTGCCGGGGTGGCGCTGATGGAAATCGTCAGTGAGCCGGATATCCGTTCGCCTGAAGAAGCTGGCGCCTATCTGCGCAAGCTGCGGCAGATACTGCGCTATATCGGCACCTGTGACGGGAACATGGAGGAAGGGTCCATGCGCGCCGATGTGAACGTGTCAGTTCGCAAGCCGGACGAGACGGAATATCGCACGCGTTGTGAGATCAAGAACGTCAACTCGATCCGCTTTGTCATGATGGCCATCGAAGTCGAGGCGCAGCGGCAGATTGAAGTCTGGGAAGCTGGGGGCACCGTCGATCAGGAGACACGCCTGTTCGATCACGTCAGAAGCGAAACGCGCTCTTTGCGCAGCAAGGAAGATGCGCACGATTATCGCTACTTCCCTGACCCTGACCTTCTGCCGTTGGTCATCGAACAGTCGTGGGTTGACGAACTCAAGGCGGCCCTGCCTGAGTTGCCTGAAGCCAAGCGCGCTCGTCTGGAAGCAGAATACGGTGTCAGCCGCTATGAGTCTTCCGTTCTGTGTGTTGAACAGGCGACTGCGGATTTCTACGAAACCGTGGCGCGTGGCGCCGATGCCCGTCTGGCGGCAAACTGGATGCTGGGTGATTTTTTCGCAGCGCTGAACCGCACTGGCCGTTCCATTGAAGACAGCCCGGTGAGTGCGGAAGGTCTGCGAGAGCTTCTGGGCCTGATTTCCAACTCTACGATCAATGGCAAGATCGCTAAGGAAGTCTTGGAAGACATGGTCGAGACGGGCGATTCTGCCTCTGCCATCGTTGAGCGTAAGGGTCTCCGTCAGGTTACGGACACAGGGGCCATTGAAAGCGCCATTCGCGATATTCTTACGGCGAACACCGATAAAGTCGAAGAATATAAAAGCGGTAAGGACAAGCTTTTCGGCTTTTTTGTCGGTCAGACGATGAAGGCCATGAAGGGTAAGGGTAACCCTGCCCTCGTTAATGAAACTCTGAAGAAACTTCTTTCAGAGTAAGGCGAAAAAAATGTTCTTAGGGGGTTTGACCACGACGCGGTTACCCCCTAAGAACACTCCTGCTTACGCAGTGCAAACCGCGTAAAGTGCGGAGGGGTGGCCGAGAGGCTGAAGGCGGCGGATTGCTAATCCGTTATACGATGTAAGTCGTATCGTGGGTTCGAATCCCATCCCCTCCGCCAGTATTTTTCAAGACATAATGGCCCGAATATTTGTTGCCCAAGGGTGTATCCTGCGGGACTTTATTTCCGTTTCGGAAATCTGTAGAGGCTGTGGCCTATGTCAGAGAATTCTATTCCAGTCTATCTGGCCGGTGATCTGGTGTTCAGGCCGCAGGCTCTTGATTTGTTTGCGCGTTTGAAATCGATCTGCGCAGAATATGGTCTTGAGGGTGTTGCACCTTTTGATGGGCAGGCCGAAGCACGTCTGCTGCCTCCGGGGCGGGAGACTATTCTTGCCTTTGTCCGCGCGGACCGTGATCTGATGGACCGTTGTGCCGCAGGTTTGTTCTGTATTGATCCGTTCCGTCGTTCTCCGGAGATGGACCCAGGAACGGCGGTTGAAATCGGTTACATGCTGGGTCTTGGAAAGCCGATGGAGGCTTATACCGTAGACGGACGCCTCTATTCCGAGAAGGTCGAGACTTACTGGCGGGATGTGTGGAATGAGAGCCTTTCCGCTAGGCCTGAGAGTGATGCCCCCTCCTCAGGGTGTATGGAAGATCCCGATGGCATGCTGGTCCATTCTGAAGGGCTGCTTCAGAATGGAATGGTCGAGGGTTTTATTGAGATGGCGGGCGGCAGCGTCGCCATTGATGGCGATTTTTTTAAAGCGTTTCGGCAGGCTGCCGCGTGTCTTTCGAAACGGCTTTACGCAGAAATATAAACTCAGCTTCAGTTTTTGGCGTAGACCCCCTGTCTACAGCGGGGAGCTAGACTGCAGACGCTACATACGACAGTCATTGATGCATCATCATTGAAGGAGCAGCTTGCAGAACGCTCCATGGCATATCCGCGCGGCGGAGGTTCTGTTTGGAAGGCTGTTACGACGCGCGTTATCCATTGCTGAAGCGGCTTCGGCAATTCAGCGTCATGATGAGACCATCGCAGAATATCATCTGTTGTACGGCCAATCCGGTGCGCAAGCTGGTCATTCGACCATTGAGTCACTTGCAGAAAATCAGTCAACGTTACACGTGGCACGTTACAGCCTTCCGAAAGTGTAAGATGACAAAGAGCGTATATCCCTTCATATTTTTCGTCAATAAATCGTTAAAATTTCCTATGGATGATATTTTGGCTGAGTAGTGTCTCTTTGTTTCAATATGTTATTCATTGAGTAAAAAATTTTATACAAAACAATATCGGGAATTCAGGAATAATTTCTAGATTTTATGGAAGTGTTGTTTGTTTTTTTGAAAGCGGCGCAGTCCAATATGGCCGATTTTTTCTAGAATCGGGGTGGTCATTCGTAGGAGCCAAGGCATGATCAGGCATGCATGAGCGAAAATCCCATCCAGCGCAGGTAGAAAGATTTCACGTCCCCTTCCTTCGCTGGTCCGGATGATCAGGCTGGCCACATGCCGCGCCGGAAGAGGCTTGTTGACAAAGTTGAGTACGGATCCACCATCCCGTGTTTCCTGTTCAAGCATTGGAGTGTCGACGGCGCCAAGAAAGATAGACGAAACTCGGATTGTTCCGGCTTTGAACTCCAACGCCAATGACCGTGCAAAACCCCTGAGGCCGAACTTTGTTGCGCTATACACGGCACTTCCCTGAAGGGGCATGACGCCAGCAATGGAATTGACGAAGACGATATGTGAAGCCGGGGACAGGTTTGGCAGCAACTGACTGGTCATGAGTATTGGTGATGTCAGATTGATCGCCATCTGTTCTTCAAGGCTGTGCCGAGTGAGATCTTTGGTCAACTCGGGCTGTATTTTTCCAGCGCAATGAATCAATAGTCCGATACTTTTTTTTCTTTCCAGAATGGCGGCACTGATGGCCTCCAGATCTTCAGGTTTGGTAAGATCACAATAAACAGCCTCAAACCGACCGTTTCTGCTGGAAATCTGTTCTTCAGCTTTGCGTGGTTGGCGCGTCAGTAGAAGAACATCCCATCCTTTTTCCAGAAGAAGCCCTGCAATTTCACATCCAATTCCGCCTGTTCCACCCGTCATGACGGCGCAAGATGGTACTGACACTCCCTTTTTGAAGGAAAAAAGCTTCATGTATTGTATGAACCAGTCGGAATTGAGGGTGTCAGGGCGTTCATGATCGGCTTTCTGGAAAAACTGTTAAATCTTCATAACGCGATAGCCGCATGCATCCTATGGTTTTCTTACATATGAAGGCAGGAGAAGGAATGTTGTGCGTTATAGGGGGGAATTGCGTGGCTATAGCCAATGATAACGGTTCAACCGCTTATTCTAATAAGACAGGCAGTTTGCGCAAAGTGTCGGATTGACACATGATTTTCCTCGGTGCGCGCGACTTTGCTTCTCTATGAAGATGCTTTCCGTGCTGCCCCATCAACCTAACTCTCCTAACCGCCTTTTGGGCGGTTTTTTTATGTCTGGAGATACATGCGCAACCGCTTCTTCGTATTCGGTGCCGCCCATGCGTCTGTCGGCCGTTTCGGTGGCATGCAAACTCCGACCACAGATCAGTTGAGGGGCGATGAAGCCTATGGTCTGCCGCGGCAGCAGAGCTGGCTGGGTCTTCCGGGTAGGACGCCGGAACGCTGAAAATTTCGACGTGTTTCTGAACGACATGAGGACTGCATGACCACAATTCATAATCTTACCCCATCTCCGCTGCGGACGATTACTTTGCAGGGATGCAACGGAGTCGTCTCTCAAGTCACTTTTTGTCCGAAGTCGTCTGCTGACTGTCTGGATTATTCGCTGGATTTCTCGGCGCTTCTGGCCGGGACAGGTGATACGCTTGTCGCCATCAGATCGGCCAAGGTTATTACGGCAAGTGGAGATTATGCTCTTACGGTCATGTGGAGTGCCGTCGCCGGGACGATGGTGGTGGCATTTCTCGCGAGCGGCCAGCCGGATACGACGCAGAAAATCCTCTTCGAGATTACGACGCAGCAGGGCCGGGTCTATTCCGTAATGGCCGTCTTGCAGATCACGGACCTTACCGCTGCGACCGCCCCACCATCGGATTTCCCTGCCGACACCCTGACGAACGGCAACGTGCTGATCGCGGGCGTGGAGGCGCTGCCTTCGGGTTATTCGTCGAACGGTCAGGTCGTCATGGCGACTGAGGATGCCGCCCCGGTTGGCACGCCATCTTTCAAGAGCGTGACGGCCGGGACGTATGCCGGTGATGGTTCCGGACTGAATGTCACGTCAGGCGGCAAAGCCCAGACCATCGATCAATGGGTTGCATCGCTCTCCTCGGGCGGTGTGCAGAGTGTCGGTGTCAAATCGATTGATGTGACTCAGGACCCTGTCACGACCGGCCAGCCTTCGACCGTAACGCTGACGGCTACTCTCACTGATGGCACGACGACGGCACCGACAACATTCGTGGCTCCAGCCGGTGCTACAGGTGCTACAGGTGCTACAGGTGCTACAGGTGCTACAGGTGCTACAGGTGCTACAGGTGCTACAGGTGCAGCTGGACCGAAAGGCGATACGGGCGCAACAGGTGCGGCTGGTCCTGCCGGCGAGTCCGGCATAGGAATAGCGTCCGTCGCCGTAAGTCAAGGGACGGTCGTAGCGGGTCAGGCATCCACGGTTACGCTCACAGCGACAATGAGCAATGGTGCAACCGCTCCAGCAGTTTCTTTTCAAGCACCGGCAGGTGCGCCGGGTTCAGGCGGAAGTACGACGGATCTGACAGCGGCGGCGATTAATACCGCCTTAGGATACACTGCGGCGAACGGCGCGAGTTATCTGCCGTTACAAATGGCATCGATTTCAAATATTCCTGCTTTAACGCATCCCTCCGATGCAGGCTCGGACGATTCTCTGTTTTCAATGTGGGATATCGGGAATAACCACAGTATTAATGTTGGATTTAACTCCAATAATAACTACAACAGATTTACATTAGTATCAAAAGACAATAACCCGCCTTGCCTGACGTTACAGGACAAGGACGGCTATCAAGGATATCTATTTACGCATAATTCCAGTGGAAACACGGCGCTTGCGTCGCCATGGTTTGGTATAGATGGCACTTGGGGCGAGAGCGGTATTGCGTGGATCGAAAAGGATTGGGAAGGCGTTTATTGGAAGATATCGTGTCCATCTACGCAAAATGGTGCTGCTACCTTCAATATTACAGCCGCATCTTCCGACAGTTCTGCTTATCTGGCCACGCCCGCTGTATCCATTACCCGCGCCACGAACCAGGCCACTCTGGCAGTAGAACCTCTTGTTCTGGCTTATAACGCCTACACCTTCGCTACACTGCCGACATCCCCTGTTGCGTGGCAGCGTGCTGTCGTGACGGACAAGACCATCGGCTCTGGCGCTCAGGGTGTTATGGCGATGTGGAACCCAAATACGAAGGCGTGGACAGGTCTGGGTGGAGAGGCGCTGGTATGAGGAGGCTGGCGCTCTGTGGAATGCTTGCTTTTTCTGGCTGTTCTGCCGGGTCTGTCGCGCCCGTCACAATCAGTCAGGCCATTGCCGGGGTGCAGGCGGATCTGACGAAAGCCGGAGTGGTCAGTGTGTCGGGTGTGCAGCATTGGACGGCCGATCAGGCCGCCCGGTTCGACGCCAACGTCCGGGCGCTTCAGTGCGCGCAGAACACGTCCGATCCGGTCGTGGCCATGATTGCCGGGCCGGTGACGATGGATCTGTCCGGCACGTTTAGTCAGTCGGGGTCGTTCTCCGTCTCGACGTCAAGCTTTACCCCTGTTTTTGGTTTGCAGGCCGATGCCAGCCGAACGAAGGGCCAAACTCTAAGTCTTCCGGTCCAGTTCGTGCCTCTGTCGGCGCTGCCTGATGCCGAGGCTGGACGTGAGGTCGGATATGTCGGAGCACTTCTGGGGCAGAACGATGCGGTCCGTGTTGAAGCCGCAACGCGGATCGAAGCAGATCGATCCGCGTTGGCTGCGCATGTCCAGTTGTTAATCGGTGGATATGCTTCCCCCTGCCCGCCCGGATCAGATCATCCATTTGTTGGTGTTCGCGGAAAGTGATTTTCGGGATCTTTCAGTTCATCCTTAATCTTGAAGATCAGAAGGATGAACTATCAAGGTAAGTGTTATTATGTAAACATATTATTTTTAAAAAAATTATATTTCAGGTCTGTTCGTGTTTTGATCTAAAAAAGAATATAGGTCGCATTCATTTTTCAAGTGAAGAGTAAGATCGTTCAACAGTTTATTCTTGAATCTCGGTATGACCCAGTGGAGATCTACGGTAAGACGGTGGCCAGGAACGATTTCGATTAGATTTCCCTGAGATAGATAGCTGTCCACCAAGGCGTGCGGCTGTAACCCCCATCCAAAACTATTGAGTGTAAAATCCAGAAAGCCGTGCGTAGAGGGGACGTAATGTATCCGCCGCGGTAGATCTGTCTTGTGCAGAGCATGCAACCATCGCGCCTCCAGACCATCGTCGCGGTCAAAGCATATGCACGGTGCCTCCTGAAACTCCGCTGCGGTACCTCCGGTTCTGAAGTATTGCGCTGCAAAATCAGGAGTAGCGCAGGCAACGTACTGCATGCCCCCGAGCTGGATGGAGCTGCATCCCGGGACTGGCTCTGTTTGGGCTGTGATTGCAGCGATAACCTCGCCTGATCTTAAGCGGTCAGCCGTACAGGTTTCATCCTCGACAAGAAGGTCCAAACAAATTCCTTCTTTCATAGCAAAGCGTGAGATTGCACCTGGAAACCACGTTGCAAGACTATCAGCATTTACGGCAATTCTCAGAGTAACCTCAGGTGGAGACAAGGGCCCTGACGCGAAGGAAAGATGAGGGATTTCCGCTTCGAGCAGATGAACCCTGTCGAGATGGATCACCAGGGCCTGGCCCAGTTCTGTCGGCCTGCACGGTTGGCCGCGAATAATCAGCAGAGCACCCAGCCGGTCTTCGTATCCTCTGACGCGCTGAGAAACAGCAGAAGCCGTAATGTTTAATTTTCTGGCCGCACTGTCGAAGGAGCCTTCCCGGATGACAGCGCTTACGGCCGCAAGAGCATTATAATCCAACACCAATAAAGGATTGCTTCATCAGGATAAGAAAAACAAGTTTTCCTTTTTCGAAGTCGCTCCGTAAGGAGGCTGAATGATGTCTTTCATTACAAGCTTTTTTTCCGGTTTTGCGCTTTCTGCCTCACTGATTGTCGCGATCGGCGCTCAGAATCTGTTCGTTCTTCGACAGGGTCTGAAGAAAGAGCATGTCGGTCCCATTGTCCTTTTCTGCGGCTTTTCAGATGCTATCCTGATTATCGCGGGGGTGAGTGGAATGGGGGCTCTGCTGGAGGCTTTCCCACAAATCGCGAAAGGATTTACGCTCGCCGGTGCTGGGTTTCTGTTCTGGTATGGCCTAAGAACGCTGCGTCAGGTTACTCTCTCGGAGAGCATGACAGTCACTCAAGGCGCTTCTGTTGCTTTGTCGAAAGCATTGACCTCAGTCGCAGCGTTTACCTGGCTTAATCCGCATGTCTATCTCGATACGGTTCTCTTGATGGGCGCAGCGTCGACAGCGCAGCCACTTCCCCTTAGGCCCTTTTTTGCAGCCGGGGCGGCATCTGCCAGTTTTCTATGGTTTGGTGCATTAGGCTATGGTGCACGTTTTTTACAGCCAATATTCGCTACGCCGAAATCCTGGAAGGTTCTGGATCTTGTTATTGGGTGCGTAATGCTTTTTCTCGCAACCCTTTTGCTGGTACAAGATCTCTAAAATTGTCTGCGAATACAGTGAATATTGCAGGATGATGAGGCTGGAAATCGACTTAACAGGAAAAAGTAAATCTTCTGAACGGATACAGAACAAACTATACTGTTTCTTGCCAACGCAACCTGAGTTTATATCGCAATATATGAGATAGGATTTCCAAGAATTTCGGATGGTGGGCGCGACAGGGATTGAACCTGTGACCCCTGCCGTGTGAAGGCAGCCTAAATATCCCTCTAAGTAACTGATAAGAATATATTTTTTCTAACGTCATCAGGTGGGATTGCCTACTTTTTGCACTAACACCTCCCTTTCGACGTCACAGGATTCATCGCCAAGTCAGCGTCCCCTGCCCTCGCCCAGATTTATCCCGTGTCATCAGAGAATCATTGACGCGTTCTGCTTTGTTCTCTTTCTGTTCTCATTATGGAGGCCAGAAACATGAACTACCAAGGCGACCGCAC
>NZ_JAERLZ010000015.1:0-44376 GCF_018256175.1 Gluconobacter sp. Dm-44
CGCTCATACATTCATGTCCGCAATCCACATCGCAGCAAGCGTCATCTTCTACCTCAAAGAATGAGTCCTGAGCCTAGATTATCCATCATCCGGGCGAAGATTGCGGGTGCGTTTCAGAACCTGTGGGTCATTCTATATGAAATTCTTCCTCAGCCGGGCGGAAATCGCATTCCCAACAATCTGAACAAGAATTGTCAGCACAACAAGAATACTCACCACCCATAACATCATGACTGTATTAAATCGTTGATATCCATAGCGAATTGCAAGATCACCCAGTCCGCCCGCGCCCACGACGCCCGCCATGGCAGAGGCGCTGATGAGTGTGACCAGCGTGACGGTCAGACCAGAGACCAACCCCGGCAGAGCCTCGGGAATAAGAACCGAGCGCACGACTTTCGCCCGTGTCGCACCCATCGCGCGAACCGCGTCAATCAGTTCCGGAGACACCTCTCTCAATGAAACTTCCGCAATCCGCGCGAAATATGGGATCGCGGTAATGGACAGTGGGACGATGGCCGCAGCAGTCCCAAGAGCCGTTCCCATGACAAAGCGCGTAAAAGGGATCAGGACAACAAGAAGAATAATGAACGGCACTGCTCTTGTCAGATCAACCACAACTCCAAGGAGCCGACCGATGAGGCGAACGGGCCATAGTCCTCCCGGCCTCGTGATGGTGAGCAGAACAGCAAGAGGCAGTCCAACGAGAACGGCAATTGCAGCAGACGCAAAAACCATTTCGAGTGTCGCCAGCGTGGCTTTGAAAAACAGATCAAAAACCTGATGATGCATATTCGGCGGCCTCCATTTCCTCTGCATTATCCGACACACGACTGATGAAGGACCGTGTTAAGGCGTGTTTCGCCTCCCCTCTATTCAGTAATTCATTTGAAATATCTTCAACAATACGCCCCTGATCGAGAACAAGCACTCGGTGAGCCAAACGGCGGATAACATCCATTTCATGCGTAATAAGAATAATCGTGACGCCAAGCTCTTGATTAATGGTTTCAAGAAGGGCGAGAATTGACGTCGTCGCTTCAGGGTCTAGCGCCGACGTTGCTTCGTCACACAACAAAATAGCTGGATGACCCGCCAGCGCCCTTGCAATCCCAACCCTCTGCTTTTGCCCGCCAGAAAGCTGCGAAGGGTGCTTTGTCTCATGCCCTTCAAGGCCGACCAGATGGATCAGCTCCTGAATACGATGTTGCCGCTCTTTTTTGGGAACTCCCAAAATTTCCAGACCAAGAGAAATATTGCCGGCCACAGTCCGGGACTGGAGAAGATTGAACCCCTGAAAAACAAGGCCGATCCGTTGTCGAAGAGCAAGCAGTTCACGTTCTTTAAGAACGCTAAGATTTTTTCCTTCAACGAGAACGTGGCCTGAATCCAGGGTTTCTGCGCCATTCAGGCAGCGAAGCAAGGTCGTCTTCCCTGCTCCCGAACGCCCGATGAGCCCCACAATTTCACCGCGATGAACAGAAAAGCTGATATTTTCCAGCGCATAATGGCCGTTGAAGGCCTTGGACAGACCTTCAACTTTCAACATTTCATTCGCTTCAGCCACACCCGTATTCTGCATTACCATCATATTCAAAGAGAAAGATCGGCTCGAAGATAGTAAAAACCACCCTCTTCGGACAACTGCTGACTGAGTGTGTCGTAGAGATTGTTGTTATAATCCGCCGTAAAGGACGGCACACGGCTGGGATGGGCATTTCCGACATTGTTGCCGCCCAGCGCCAGATGAAGTTGGGGAAGAACCTGATAGCCGACTTCAAGATTGGTCACAAAGCGGGGACGGTTGATCTGATGGTAAAAATCCGTTGTCGAAAAAGCATTGCTTCCCGAAACGAATGTCAGGTTGGACGTTGTATGCCCATAACGGATTTCGTGAACAGCGACCGTCCATTTTCCCTGACGCCAGGTTCCTCCAAAAATCAGCTTGTTGGACGGGTTTTCCGTTGACATCAAACTGATCTGCTGAGCGTTCAGAACCGGAGCCCCCTCCCCGGTTCGGGCAATGTTTCTGACATTGGTATGGTTGAAATTGACGGCTGCATCCCAGTCCACTTTGCCATAACGCCCAAAGTCCGAAGAATAATGCGCCGTAATATCAAGGCCGGTTGTCCGGGTACTGGCGCCATTCGTGAAGTAATTTGTGCTGACCGCAGATTCATCGCCAGAAAATCCGGACGTATCCACGCCCGCTGCGGCATAGGCTTCTACAGCCCGGGCACCTGAAGCATACCCTCCGTCAACGATCCGATGCTTGATGTAGATTGTATAACCGTCAACATTGATGTGAAGGCGCGGCAACGGATTCAGGATCATGCCCACACTGAAATTGGTGGATGTTTCCGGTCTGAGGCCAGGCGAGCCCAAAGCGCGCGCAGCGGGTGAGTTGGCCGCAATCTGTCCGGTTGCGTAGTTCGGGCTGGAGATGAAAGCCGCAAAATTCTGTTCCGCAAGGGTCGGAGCACGAAAGCCGGTGCTGGCGGTACCGCGAAATCCAATGAAGCGGTTGATATCATATCGCGTGGAGATTTTTCCCGTCCGCGCATTTCCGACATCGTCATAGTGCTCAAACCGTCCGGCAAGATCCACCCGCCAGCGTTTGACGATCTGCGTCGAGAAATCAACATAGGCGGCTGCGACGTGTCTGGCTGCGTTAACGGCATCCTGAGGCGTTTCGCCCTGATATCCCTGCGCACCGCTCAGATAATACGACAACGGCTCTCCTGAACCGATGGAATAGGTATCACGGCGATATTCACCACCAAAGGCGATATTCAAGGGGCTGTACAGAAACGGAAGATCTACGCCGCGCCGAATATCGAGATTGTTCGTCCATTGCTGGTTGGAATAACTTCCAAGATAGAAACGCGATGGGGAATATCCTGTCTCTTTATAAGCGTCCGCGTTCGCGGAATTATAATCTCCCAGCGTATCGTGATCTCCACCGATCGTGGAACTCAGATCCCAGTCAAAACCGTAAAGTCGTTTTCCTCGAAAACCGAGCGTGAAGCCATAATCATTCTCAGGCATTGTTTCGACGGGTTCAAACCCGTTCGGATACATCCCCAAAAGCCCGTCAGCCGCAGTAGTGCTCGGAGCACGCAGAAAAGCCCAGCGCTCGGCATCGCGGTGCGTGAATGTTCCAAAACCATAAAGCTCTATGGCATCCGTTAAATGATAGCCGAAATTCGTTTCGATGGACTCACGCGTCACCTGAGGCTGACCCGTTGCCAGATCGTTATTTTTGCCCGTCCGGGGGTCAATTCCAGTTCTCTGTGTGCGGTCCTGATGCTTGAATTCTGCACTGAGGTTCAGGAAACCCCGATTGCCCAGCTTGAAACCTGCATTCAGGTTTTCACCAGTCGTAAAGCCATCTCCCGCAGCATAGCCGCCATTGACAGCCTGAAGATGGATACCGTGATTGTTGGATTTCAGAATGACGTTGATTACGCCTGCGATGGCATCCGATCCATACTGCGCAGCCGCACCATCCTGCAGTATCTCGATGTGATCGACCGCAGAAATCGGGATCATATCCAGATCGACTGGTGTGGTTCCCTGCTGTGACGAGGCATCTACCGCGATGGCGGCTGTCGTATGCCGTCTTTTACCATTCACCAGCACCAGAGTCTGATCGGCATTCAATCCCCGCAGGCTCAGCGCATCAATAACCGATCCCTGATCCGAACCGTTGACCTCACGGCTGATGGAAGGAGAAAGCTGGACCAGCGCCTCCCGGATGTCCGTCATGCCCGTTGCCCGAAGCTGGTTGCCCCCGATGATCGTAATGGGGCTGATGCTGCGGGCCGCCGTCTGAGAGGGGTCTCGGGTGCCTGTCACGATGACCTGCTCCGGTTCATCAGCCACAGCCTGTTCTGTCCTGACGGCAGGCACGGTTTTTTTGACAACAGTCTCTTTTCTGGACTGTTTTTTCACGCCGGAACTATCCTGAGCCGATGTGTTTTCGGCCGCAACGGCCCCCGAAAAGGTCCCGGAAAATGAGAGGCCAACAAGAAGTGGCGCCAGGACATAACCACTACGCATAAGAGTTCTTTCAAGGAGATTTGTCTTTTGTTGATTATTTCATAGTGTTTTTTGAGTCAAACAACATATTGATGTGGATTTAATATATATCGCGTTTTATGGAGGACTATATGAGGACACATGCTCCTGAAACCTGTCGCAAAACAGGTCCCAGAGGCAAAAATTCAGAGCCGAAAGTGGTTACGTGTATGACGCAGAGCACTCTTTCTCTCCCGACCATCGACCTGTCCCTGTGGCAGGATCAGCAGACGCCAGACGAGTTTTTCCTTGAATCTCTGCGTAACGCCGCCCACGAATACGGCTTCTTCTACCTGAAAGGACATGGGATTTCGGCGGATCTGAATGCCGACCTCATGACGCAGGCACAGGAATTTTTCTCTCTGCCAATGGAGCATAAAGAACAGATTTCTATGGTGAATTCTCCACATTTCAGAGGGTATAATCACGCCGGTAGAGAAATCACACGCGGCAAGGCGGACTGGCGCGAACAACTCGATATCGGTCCCGAACGAGCCATTGTGGAAGATCTGAGGGGCAAACCGGCTTATATGCGTTTGCAGGGCCCCAACCAGTGGCCAGCAACACTCCCAGAGCTCAAGGCGACTGTTCTGTCATGGCAGGAGCAGGTTCTGGATGTTCTCAGGCGCCTGCTCGAAGCGCTTGCGCTCTCTCTGGGGCAGGCGGCAAATGCCTTTCATCCCGTCGTCAGCAAAACGCCTTACCAGCTTTTGAAACTCATCCATTATCCCGGCCAGCATGGCGGCGGAGAAAGGCAGGGCGTGGGCGCTCATAAAGACAGCGACCTCCTCTCGCTCATCCTTCAGGACAATGAAGGCGGGCTGGAAGTGGAACTGGCAAACGGTGAGTGGCTTCAGGCCCCCCCACAGCCGGAGACGTTCATCGTCAACATCGGCGAATTGCTGGAAGTCGCCACAAGCGGATATTTCAAGGCTGCGATCCATCGTGTCATCAGCCCAAGCTCAGGACGGGACAGGTTGTCCGCAGCCTTTTTCCTCGGCGCACAACTCGACGCCACGATGCCAGTCCTCCCGCTGCCGGACGCCTTGGCAAACTCCAGCGCCGGGATCACGCAGGATCCCGACAACCCCCTCTTTTCCCAGATCGGACAGAACACACTCAAAGGGCGGCTACGCTCTCATCCCGATGTTGCGGCCCGACATCACAGTGATCTTTTCTCTGCCGTTCCCTCGAAAGTCCTGCACCATGCGTAATCGCCCTGTCAGCCAGACACAGCCCATATCCGGTATTTCTCTGGGGCGTCGCAAACTGCTCACGCTCCTCGCTGCCACATCTCTCATTGGAGCATCCGCAAAAGCGCAGTCGAAGCCTGTACGGGTCGGGATCCTGTCCGGTGAAGACGAGGATATCTGGCGTATTGTTCAGGAAAATGCCCGCGCGACGGGCCTGACCATCGAAGTCGTCACTTTTTCTGAAGGCAATCCGATCAACGCGGCCCTTGCGGCAGGAGATCTGGACGCCAACGCATTTCAACACGGTCCGTACCTTCAGGCTCAGAATACTGCACTGGGCTCTCATATCGTGCCTGTTGGAAACACCTACTTCGCACCGATCGGCTTTTATTCGAAAAAATGGAAAACACTTTCCACAATCCCTGATGATGCAACGATTGGCGTTCCCGCCGACCCTACGAACGAAGGACGTGCGCTTAAACTCCTGCAATCTCTTGGGTTACTGAAGATTTCACCTGACGCGGGCGAGATGCCAACCGCACTCGATATCTCCGATAATCCGAAAAACCTGACGATCAAGGAACTGGATGATCCTGTTCTGGCTCGGTCTCTGCCAGATCTGGATGCGGGCGTCGTGATTACGGAATGGGCCTACAAAGCCGGGATCGACCTTAAATCGGAGCGTCTGGCGCGCGAGAGTATGGACAACAATCCCTATATCAATTTTATCGCCGTAAACGAGCCCTACGCCCATGCCACTTGGGTTCAGCCACTGGTGAGCGCTTTTCAAAAACCCAATGTCCGCGCCAAGCTGCTTGAAGCCTATCACGGGGCCATCATTCCTGCGTGGACGTAATGTCCTTCATCCCGTCCTGACTTTAGATGCACACGCTGGCCGACCTGCCCCTTCATCTGACTGGCGATAGAGAACCGTTGATCAGAGCCGTCGTACAAACAGCTCTGGTCAACGGTTTCTTCACTCACCCCTCCTCTATTTCAGGCATCAAAGTTATGTGGCAGGACGACCAGATCCCGCACCATGACACCCTTTGAACGGGTCAGAATAAAAATCAGCGCTTCGGCAACTTCCTTGGCTTCCATTAAGGCCCCAGCCTTGATGTTGGCTTCAAGCCGTGCCTGATCCCAGTCTTTCAGCAAAGGCGTGACAACCGGGCCAGGTTGGATGGCTCCTACACGAATCCCATACTTCGCAACCTGACGGCGCACTGTGTGGACAAAGGCCTGCACAGCATGTTTCGAGGCGGTGTAGATGGGTTCAGCCATAATAGGGATTATGCCCGCAATCGAACTGGTCATGACGATATCGCCACTTTCCTGCTTCATCATCTGCGGCAGAACGGCGCGGACCGAGCGGAAGGCTGCATTAATGTTCAGGTGGAGCATGGGGTCCCAGCTGTCAGGATCGCCTTCCCAGACATTGCCGCCCACATAAGCGCCAGCATTGGCGTGGAAAATATCAATCCTGCCCTGCTCCTGAACGATCTGTGCAATCGCAGCATCTACGGTTTTGTAGTCGAAGAGATCGACGATAATTGCATGAGCCTGGCTGCCGAGTTCTGCCGTTTTATCTTCGAGTGCTGTGGCGTCACGGTCCAGAAGATAGACCACTGCCCCCGCTTCGATGAGATAGCGGGCACATTCGAGACCAATGCCCGAAGCTGCGCCGGTGATGGCGGCAATTTTACCCTGAAGAGACTGTGTCATATGCCCTATCCTGTGATGCTGTCTCAGTGTGCGGACGCTGTGCCGCGCTGACGACTGATGAAAATTGCGAGGAGGATGATGGCGCCTTTGATGACGTTCTGAACGTAAGGGGAGACTTCAAGCAGGTTCAGACCGTTGTTCAGAACACCCAGCAACATGGCGCCAATCAGGGTTCCGATGATGGAACCGCGGCCGCCGGAAATTGAGGTGCCACCCAGCACCACGGCTGCGATGGCATCGAGTTCAAAGCCGACGCCTGCGTTCGGCTGACCGCTCATGAGGCGGGAGGAGAGAACAACACCAGCCAGAGCGGCGGTGAAGCCTCCGATCAGATAAACGATGATTTTATATTTACGGGAATCAATGCCTGAGAGGCGCACAGCCTCTTCATTGCCGCCTATGGCATAAATATAGCGACCGATCGGCATGCGCTGGAGCAACAGATAGGCCAGCGCATAAACCACGAGCATGATGAGAATGGGCGTCTGGATTCCCAAAACCTTCCCGCGCCCGATAAATGCAAACCAGTCCGGAAGGCCCGAGATGGGATAGCCGTTGGTGTAGATCAGCCCCAACCCACGGGCGATGCTCATTGATGCCAGAGTGACGATGATCGGCGGCATTCCAAGACGGGCGATGCAGACTCCGTTTCCTGCCCCGAAAAGCGCCCCCACACCCAGCCCAGCGAGAATGGCCAGCCCGGCGTTCAGGCCAGAAACCAACAGGCCAGCCGTGATGGTTCCCGCCAGCGCCATGACCGCTCCTACGGAGAGGTCAATGCCACCTGTGAGAATGGCAAAAGTCATGCCCACAGAAATGATGGCGTTGATCGAGACCTGTCTGGCAACGTTTTCGAGATTGCCGAAGGACAGGAAGCGGCTGTTGAGCGCGATCATGCAGGCCACGACCACGAACAGCCCAACCGCCGGGAGAAACGCCGTTGACCGTGCGAATTTCGATGCTCTGTAGCGCTCAAGCAGAGAGTGCATCGACTGCGAACTTTTTAACGCTTGCTGTTGCATGACGCATTACCTCTTCCGAACTGATGGCATCCCCTTCTAGAACCGTCGTGATGACGCCATGGCTGAAAACGGCCACGCGGTCACACATGCCGACGATCTCCGGAAGCTCGGATGAGATCATGATGATGGCGTAGCCCTCTGCCGTGAGGTTCCGCATAAGTGTATAGATTTCTGCCTTGGCCCCGACATCGATGCCACGCGTGGGTTCATCGAAGATCAGGATCTTGCTCCGGCGGTTCAGCCAGCGCGCGATTACAACCTTCTGTTGATTGCCACCACTAAGGCTCACCACAGTTGTCTCGTCCGAAGGCGCTTTGATGCGGACGGCAGACATCAGTTCCTGTGTCTTGCGCTTCTCCCGCACAGTGTCGATCGTGCCGATCGGGCGGGTATATTGCGCCAGGTTGTTGATAGAGATGTTGTCCCGGATGCTGAAGCCGAGGATCAGACCCTCGGTTTTTCGGCTTTCGGGCAGAATTCCGATACCGTGACGCAGAGCCTGTGCAGGATTCCCCATGGACACTTCCCTGCCCTCAATCCGCACCGTTTTTCCGGGACATGGCAGTGCGCCGATCAACGCCAGAGCCGTCTCCGTTCGGCCCGAACCGACGAGCCCGGCAAAACCGAGGATTTCACCTTCTCGCAGATAGAAACTGTTGGGGTGTCCGTTACTGACGAAGCGGATATTTTCAGCTTCCAGAATTCGCTCGGCAATATGCAGTGCGGGCTTGGGCGGAAACGTATTTTCAATTTTCCGACCGACCATCCGCTCAACCAGATGGTCCATCGTGCACTCGGACGTTTTCAAAACACCCACACGCGCACCATCGCGCAGCACCGTAATGCGGTCACAGATTTCAAAAATCTCTTCGAGATGATGCGACACGAAGAAAATGCCGATGCCCTGATCCCGAAGCTGCCGCATGACGTTGAAGAGCAGTTCGGCTTCTGTCGGCGTCAGGGTCGCGGTTGGTTCGTCGAGGATGAGAACCTGTACATCCAGTGACAGAGCTTTCGCGATTTCCACAAACTGCTGTTCAGCCACGCTGAGACGCGCGACGGGAACGTCAAACCGTGTTCTGACCCCGAGCCGTTCGAAAATTCCCTGCGCGATGCGTGTCATTTCGTTTTTGCGGGAAAATCCGAGAGCGTTCCGCATTTCGCGTCCGAGGAAAATATTATCCACGGCATCAAGTTCAGGAATCAGGCTGAATTCCTGAAAAACAATCCCGATGCCTGCGCTGATGGCATCCTTGTAGCTGGAGAAATGGCATTCTTTTCCGTTGAGAAAGATTTGCCCTTCATCCTGAGACTGAATCCCGCCCATGATCTTGATGATCGTGGACTTTCCAGCGCCGTTCTCCCCCAGAAGAGCATGGATTTCTCCCTGCTCAAGACTGAGGCTGACATTCCGCAATGCCCTGACTCCCGGAAAGCTCTTGGAGATCCCTTCAAGGGCCAGAAGAGGCTCTGACGCTATCTGACTGGTCTGTGTCATGATGTTCTCTCCGAAATCCAGCGCGCCCCTGGAATTTACCAGCTGAACGTTTTGGCTTTCGTCGCGTCGATCAGTTCGACATCGACTGGCAGAACCTTCGGCACTTCCGCACCCCATTTCTTTGCGAGCGCGAGCGCGAGTGCCAGACGGATTTCCTGCCGGGGGAACTGCGCCGCCGTGGCAATGAAATGGGAACCGGGCTTGCTGATGGCCTTCATGGCTTCCGGATTGCCATCAACGCTAACCAGCTTCACGTCCGATCCATTGGATTCGATGGCTGACAGCACGCCGAGGGACCCATTGTCATTGACGCTGAAAATTCCCTTCAGATCCGGGTTGGCCTGAAGCATGTTCTCCGCCACCGTCAGGGCCTGATCACGCTCCTGCTTGCCGTTCTGGACGCTGACAATCTTGATGTCAGAATGCTTGGCAATGGCGTCCCTGCAGCCTTTGACACGCTCCAGAATTGGCACGACCGGAATGCCGTCAATAATGCCGATATTGCCGGTCTTGATCGTCATGGCGAGATACTCGCAGGCCTTGAAGCCAGCATCGTAATTCTTGGAACCGACGAACGCATCCAACGGACCGCCAGCCTGAGCATCCACCGAGACAATCGGGATATTCTTGTCATGAACGGTCTTTACGACGGACGTAACACCCACGGTATCGGTTGGGTTAATGATGATGATCTGTGCGCCCTGCTGGATCATGTCCTCAATGTCACTCACCTGCTTGGACACGTCATGATGTGCATCGCTGATGATAACGTTGGCGCCGATTGTGGCAGCGGCCTCCTGCAAGGCGTCTTTCATGGTGACGAAGTACGGGTTGTTCATTTCCTGAAAGGAAACACCAATTTTTAGCGGTGTCCCGGCCGCGGCAGCCGGCTGTGACAGGGCTGTCCCGCCAAGAGCGAGAGACAGAATGGTCAGCGGAAGCGTCTTGATCTTCATGTTACACCTGTTGATCTACATGCCCGGTGCTGGCCATTTCCTGCACAGGGCCTTGTCAAAGCCGTAAAGTTATCTGTCTCTATTTGAGGATGTGCCGACCTAAAGGGCCGTGTATCCGCCATCGACAAATATTTCCTGTCCGTTGACCATGTTCGATGCATCGGAGGCGAGATACAGAACTGTATCCGCGACATCTTCCGGTGTTGCGACACGACCAGCGGGGATTTTTCCCAGCAGCTTTTCCAGCTTGTTGCCGACGCTCCAGACGCGTTCACCCATAGGCGTCCAGACGACTGTGGGGCAGATGGCATTGGCCTGGATGTTGTGAGCGGCCCACTCCGCCGTCATGACCTTGGTAAGACCATTCAAGCCGGCTTTTGAGGCGACGTAAGCACCATGGTCGATCAGCGCGACAGAACTGGCCTGGGAACTGATGTTGATGATCTTCCCGCGTTTGCGTTCGATCATGCCTGGCGCAAAAGCACGGGCGAGAAGCCAGGGTGCACGCAGATTGATGGCCTGCACGGTGTCCCACTCCTCGACGGTCTGCTCCACAAGAGGGCGGGGGAAACTGACGCCAGCATTGTTGACGACAATATCCACACCACCCCATGCAGCCCTTACCGTCTGGGCTACAGTATCAGGAGCAATCGGATCCCCAAGATCCGCAACAACCGTAAGACAGCGACGACCATGCCCTTCCACGATCCGGCGTGTTTGAGCCATATCAGCTTCAGACCGTGCAACGGCGATAATATCGGCCCCGGCAGCACTCAGAACCTCGCAGATCGTGACGCCAAGCCCGCGGGACGCACCCGTGACAAGCGCTTTGCGACCATCGAGGGAAAATCGTTGTGGAAGTGTTGGCATGGTCTGTTCTCCCCTGTCGATCAATTCAAAAAATCTGCGGCGCCTGTCGGCGAAAAGGCCGTCATTTCGCGGGCCTGACGCCGGTACTCGCGTGGAGTGCAGCCCCGCAGACGCAGGAAAATACGGTTGAAATTGGAAAGGTTGTTAAAGCCGGAAGCCGCACCGATTTCGGTGATTGAAAGCCTGGAACTGGCCAGCAGATGGCACGCATGACACACCCGCAACCGATGCAAGAAAGACATAAACGTATCTCCTGTTGCGGCCCGGAACTGGCGCGAGAATGTTGAGGCACAAAGTCCCAGATTCTGTGCCAGATGGTCGTGGCGAATTTCGGACGGGTCCATGGCCATGAGGGATGTGATGACGCCGCTCATACGTTGCATTTCCGGACTATCGAGCCCTTTGCTTTCAACTTTGAGCGACAGTGTTCTGAAAGGTGCACACGTCAGTGTGACGAGAAGATCCAGACAGGCAGCCAACCTCCCAGAACCTTGGAAAGTGCCAATCGCCTTAAGCTTCTCTCCCAGACCAAGTGCTTCTGGGCCAGTGAACTCGACACCAAGAGCAGATTCCTGAAGCAAATTTCTCAGTCCACCCAGTTCCGGGCAAAGCGTCATCAGACAGTCAATCCATTTAGCGCTAAACTGAAGGACGACATCGCGTCCTGTGAGCACTTCACCCGGCTTTAAAGGACTGAACCACCCATGCGGCAGATCCGGCCCGACCAGAACAAGCTGGCGTGGTCCGAAACTCCCGATATGGTCTCCGATGATCGCACGACCTTCGCTCTGTGTGATCAGGTGCAGTTCGTATTCCGGATGATGGTTCCAACGGGCCAGCGGGCCGGGATAGTCATGCTGATGCCAGCGAAAACTGGTGTTAGGGTCCGCATGGATCATCTCGTAAACAGGACGCGTATTTCCTTCACTGACAGGCGGTTTTATTGTCAGGGAGCTGATCGTTCCAAGCGCTGATACACGGCTGGAAATCGGAGCCAACGGCCTCTGTCTGGATAATTTCTGTGTTACGGACATGATGGCACCGCTTCTCAGAGAGCAATCTGGAGTTTGACGTCGCTTGGTCGAGCCTCGGCAGCCCGCTCAAACGCGGCAATCCCCTGATCGAAAGGGAATGTTTCCAACACAAGCGGTTTGAGATTGATCTTTCCCGCGCTGATGAGTCGAATGGCGCGCTCATAAACATTCGCGTAGCGGAACACCGTTTCCATGCGGATTTCCTTGGCCTGCGCCGCTACGATGTCGAACGGAACCTTCTGCAGAGGCATACCGACGAAGACAATGCTTCCGCCAGGCCGCACACATGCCAGAGCATCGTCATAAGCGCCGGTAAAACCGCTCGCTTCGAAAACAACATCCACGCCCCAGTCAGATCCACAGATGGCATCCACAACATCACGCGGCTTTTCGTCACGAACGTTGATGGGCCTGATACCGTCATACTGTCCGGCAATAACAAGCTTGGCGGGTGCCAGATCCGTGACGAAAACCTGCCCCGCCCCGGAGGCAAGTGCGGCCAATGCGGTCATGATCCCGATAGGGCCACACCCGGTCACAAGACAGATATCACCAGGTTTAATGGCAGCCTTGACCGACGCCTGTACGCCAACTGCAAGCGGTTCGATCATCGCACCTTCAGCGAAGCTCACATTGTCCGGTAGTTTGAAGGTGAAGGCGGCTGGATGCACGACGGAATGCGTCAGACAGCCGTGAACGGGCGGCGTCGCCCAGAAGCGGACGGCGGGATCTACGTTGTACTGGCCCATCAGCGTTGCGCGGGACTGTGGGTCTGGAATGCCGGGCTCCATGCATACCCGGTCACCAACTTTCAGCGATCTGACATGGCTTCCGACTTCCGTTATCGTCCCAGAAGCCTCATGTCCCAGCACCATGGGTTCACGAACAACGAAAGGTCCGATGGCGCCATGTGTATAGTAATGCACATCGCTGCCGCAGATACCGACCGTATGAATGGCAATCCGGACGTCATTTGCGCCAAGTTCCGATGGAAGGTGAATCTCGCGCAGGGAGAGTTCACCTTTCTTTTCGAGCACCAGTGCCTGAGCCATACCCAACCGTCTCCTGCCACACATTCCAACATCAAATGTGATTAAGAGTAGGGATTATATGTTATATATAACAACGTATAGGGTATTTTTTCCTAAAAAGTGATACTTTTTTGATTGGGATAATTACGAAGGTTAGATCCCCCATCACCAAAATTTTTTATATGATATTGATATAAATATATTTTATTGAAAATTTTCTATGAAAATCAGGGAATATGCCTCTCTGTAGATTGGAATTTTTCATGTTATAGGTAACAGAAATATGAGGTCTGGGATGCTCCAAAAGCTCCAGATAAAAGGCTCAATCAGTGGCTTGCTCAGTGCCGCATTGAGCATTTCATAAATTACCCGATATTCACATACACAGCATAAAGACTGTGCGACGCAGCCATAAAAAGGCGGTTACGGCGCTGGCCGCCAAAACACAGATTGGCACACCGCTCGGGCAGCGGAAGAAAAGCCCGGGCTTCGCCGTTCTTTCCAAAGACCTTGACGCCATTTCCCTCAGTTCCGCCCCACCCACACCAGAGATTTCCAGCGTCATCGCAGCGCAGGCCATCACCCAACCCCTGCGCAGCATCGATCAGAATATGACGATCAGTCACCCGATCCCTGCTCTCATTCAACTGACACGCCCAGATCAGATTTGGAGAGGCTCCAGTATCGATCAGATAGAGAATGCTGCCATCGGGGGAAAATGCCAGCCCGTTGGGATTAAGAAATCCATCCTCAATGAGCTGAATTCCGCCCCTTGGCCCGATCCGGTAAAGGGAGGTCGGCAGTTCCTGCTCGCCCCGCCCTCCCCCTTCATAGGCAGATCTGAGGCCATAATCCGGGTCGGTGAACCAAATGGCACCATCAGCGGCGACCACCACATCATTCGGAGAATTAAGCTGGCACCCGCTGAATCTATCAGCAATGACGGTCATCGTGCCGTCATGCTCTGTCCGCGTGACGCGTCGGGTCTCATGCTCGCAGGTGATCAGTCGCCCCACAAGGTCGCGGGTATTGCCATTGGCAAAGCCAGAGGGGCCACGAAACACCGAAACCTGCCCGGTCTCTTCCGTCCATCGCAGGATACGGTTGTTGGGAATATCGCTCCACAGCAGGAAGCGCCCGTCTCCAAACCAGACAGGCCCCTCCCCCCATGCCATTCCTGTTGCAAGACGTTCCGTATCAGAGTTCGGCAAAAAGCCATCGAACGTCGGGTCGTACAGAACAGGCGCATAGGCCACGCGCGCGAGATAGTCTTTCTGAGCGGGAACCACTCCCGGAAACAGTGACGTATTCATCCGACCACATGCTCCTCTTCGCCTTCCATCTTTGCGCCAGGAAGAACCGCAGGCCGATAGGCCACAATACTCGCCACCAGAACCGTACCAACCAGAACACTTCCGATAATGGCGGCAGGCAACCCGTAGATCACCCCCAGCATTGGCACCAGAAAGCCTGCCACACCCTGCCCCAAAGCCGCGACTGCGTAGCTTGTGCCCATCCCGAGCGACCGCGTCTCGGAAGGGAAGCGCTGTGACAGATAATGCGGAATAAGAGCGAAAATGCTGTTCCCAAACATGCCGACGCCAAACGCCCCAGCCAGCATGACCGTCATGTTATGTGCCGAAATAAACGGCCAGATCCCGAGCGCCGTCAGAGCGAAATACAGCATGAACACCATTCGGTCTCCCAAGCGGGATGCCAGAACTCCGCACAGTGGTTTCCCCAGCAGGGAGCCGATGCAGTACGCCGCGATGAAAGGAAAAACATCAGCCGGAGACATATGACGGTCTGAGCGCAGGAACGTCGGATAAAAGCTGTACATCGCAGCATTCTGGAACTGAACGAAGGCCATGAAAATCAGAGCCTGAAGCGCTGCTCCGTCAAGACGGAAGCCAAACTTCCGCCGCTGGACCTGTTGTTTCGGCATGGACTGGAGCTTGAGCCAGACCGGGCTTTCCGGAACGCCGCGACGAATAAAAATCGCCAGAAGTGCGGGTACGACCCCGATCAGGAACAGCGCCCTCCACCCCCAGATCGGGAGAATAATGGCCTGCGCCGCTGCAGCGGCGAAGAAGCCGCATTCATATCCCGACATCATCAACGACGACGCCAGAGAACGCGCACGCGGTGGCACACTTTCCATGAGAAGGGCTGCAGAAGCAGTCCATTCGCCGCCAAAGCCGATCCCGAACATGAACTGGACCACCAGCATGGCCAGATACGTCCATGTCATGGCCGTTGCGCCGGAAAAGACCGCGAACCAGATCACACCGATCATAAAGGTCAGCTTGCGACCATACCGGTCCGACAGCCAGCCCCAGCCTGTATTGCCCACCACACGCCCGACACTCTGGGCTGTGATGATAATTCCCATTGCCGTCAGGCTGACACCCAGATCCTTTCCGATATCCGGCAGACAAAGCAGAAGCGCCACCTGATCGAAGGCATCAAGAAACCAGCCCAGAAACGCCGCCAGCGTGACCCGCCAGTATGGACGCAGTAGCTGGAACGCACTCACGTTCTGGTCGGACGCCGAAACGGGCTGGGACAGAATGTGCTCATGAGACACGGTATTGGTCCTCTTTCGAAACATGTCGGCCTGTCGGCCGCACATTCTGTGTGTTTAAAAAACGAAAAAAGCAGATGCGAACAGGCTCAGGTCCAGCCGCCATCCACAACAAATTTCTGCCCCGTGCACATCCGGCTGTCATCGGCGGCCAGAAACAGCGCCAGACTGGCGACATCCTCTGGCTGTATCCGGTCAGAAATACACTGGCTGCGGTCAATCGCCGCTTCCCCTTCGGCATCCAGCCAGAGCGCTTTCTGCTTGTCCGTCATGACCCATCCCGGCACCAGAGCATTGACGCGGATACGGGACGGCCCCAGTTCACGCGCCAGCGCGTTGACCAGTCCATGCACAGCGGCCTTGCAGGTCGCATAGATGGGATATCCTGCGTTCTTCTGCATCCAGCCTGTTGAGCCGAGGCAGATGATTGACCCCCGGCCCTTCTGCACCATGACGGGTGCGACTGTCTGGGCCGCAAAGAACTGCGACTTGATGTTGATATCCGTCAGACGCTGCCACAGGGCTTCGTCCACTTCTTCCAGCATGTGCCGACGGTCGTTCGCAGCATTGGCAACCAAAACATCGACCGTTCCAACACGCTCCTGCGCTTCCGCGAAAGCTGATCTTGACCGCTCAACATTCGTAACATCGCATGGCACAAAAACGGGAGGAAACGGCACACCTGCCAGTTCCGCGGTCAGTGCTTCACCAGCGGTTTCATCAATATCGAAGAAAGCGACCTTTGCGCCCTGCCGGGCAAACGCCCTGACCATGGCCGCTCCGATCCCGGTCGCACCGCCCGTAATCAGGACGGCACGGTCGCGCAGGCTGGGATAGATCGCCAGATTGTCTGTGAATGTCATGGCAGCCGCATCCTGCATCATGATTTTACCACTCTGCCACAGAACCGTCGGCATGGCGCCAGACAGGATTTCTCCAGCGATGTCCTTCAGCAGCTTTGGCCTTCACGTACTCCTCGTTGATTTCAATCCCCAGACCGGGGCCGTCAGGAATGGCGACATGTCCATCCACATACGAGAACACTGAAGGATCGACGATATAATCCAGCAGGTCATTGCTCTTGTTGTAATGAATACCGAGGCTCTGTTCCTGAATGAACGCGTTATAACTGATGGCATCCAGCTGAAGATTGGCCGCCAGAGCGATCGGGCCGAGCGGACAATGCAAAGCGACAGCGACGTCATAAGCCTCTGCCATGGCAGCGATTTTCCGCGTTTCCGTAATGCCCCCGGAATGGGAGGGATCAGGCTGGATGATATCGACGCAGCCCTGTTCCAGAATGCGCTTGAAATCCCAACGCGAAAACAGACGCTCACCTAGCGCAATGGGAATGGAGGTCTGGGCGGCAATTTCCCGCAGAGCCTCGAAATTTTCGCTCAGAACAGGCTCTTCAATGAACATCAGGTCGAACGGTTGAAGTTCCCGCGCCAGAACCTTGGCCATCGGCTTATGCACGCGCCCGTGGAAATCCACACCAATCCCGACATACGGCCCCACTGCCTCGCGGATGGCCGCGACCCGGGCAATTGCTTCATCCACTTTCCTATGGCTGTCGATGAACTGGAGCTCTTCCGTGCCATTCATTTTCACAGCCGTAAAACCGCGATCCACGACTTCTTTAGCCGCGCGTGCGGTGTCAGCCGGACGATCTCCACCAATCCATGAATAGACACGGATGCGGTCACGACACTTTCCGCCCAGAAGCTGCCAGACCGGCACATTGAACGCCCGCCCCTTCAGATCCCAAAGCGCTTGGTCAATACCGGCAATGGCGCTCATATGGATCGCGCCACCCCGATAGAAACCCGCACGATACATGACATTCCAGTGGTCTTCGATCAGGAACGGGTCTTTGCCAATCAGGTAATCGGACAGTTCCTCGACCATGGCCGCCACAGTCGCGGCCCGACCTTCGACGACGGGCTCGCCCCAGCCAAAAATACCTTCATCCGTCTCGATTTTCAGAAACAGCCAGCGCGGCGGAACCATATAGGTCTTGAGTGCCGTAATCTTCATGATGATGTCCTGTCGTGAATTCGGAAATGATGGATTCAGTAGCTGGACGATGCGGGAAGCGCATCGATGAAGGCGCGGGCCTTGGCCGCGATTGTGTCCGCGCTGTCGCCCTTGCGATACAGAGCCGATCCCAGTCCAAATCCGGCCGCGCCGACCCTGAAATATTCCTGCATCGTCTCAGGCCGGATACCACCGACAGGAATAAAGGCCGTACCCGCGGGAAACACGCTTTTCCATGCGGCCAGAACATGAGGGCCAAGCTGTTCGGCAGGAAACATTTTCAGCGCATCAGCCCCGGCAGCCAGAGCCGCAAATCCCTCCGTAGGCGTGCAAACTCCCGGCGTGCAGATCAGGCCATGAGCCTTGGCTTCACGAATAACGGCGACGTCTGCATGTGGCATGACAATCAGTTTGCCATTGTGGCGCGCCACATCCCGCACCGCTTCCGGAGATGTGACGGTCCCGGCGCCAATCAGAGCCCGATCGCCAAATGTCTCCTGAAGCAGGGCAATACTGCGAAAAGGATCAGGCGAGTTGAGCGGGACTTCAATAATGGTGAAGCCCGCATCCACCAGAGCCTGCCCTGCCCCAAGCGCCTCTTCCGGACGAAGCCCGCGAAGGATGGCAATCAGGGGGCAGCGCTTCAAAGCATGAGTGAACATATTCATGCACCTACTCCTGAAAATGGCTGGGATCTGGCTCCATCCGGAACCAGTCCCGCCAGATGAGCAATTTTCATCAGTCCCGCTGGCGCTGTATTCCCGAGAACCTCGGGTTCACGCTGACCCAGCAGACGAAAAGCCCTGAGATACCGCGCGCAGAGAGCGTCATCGCCAACCAGAACGGTTCTGTGCGACGCCCCTCTCTTGAGACGGGGGCCGGAATAGACCTCGTTCCCGATCAGCAGGCCCGACAGATAATCGGGCACGGCAGCAGGCGAGAGCCGCCCGGCCAAAACGCGGCTCCGTGCAGAAAACAGCAGGGATGAAACACTGTCTTCAGACGCCCCGATCCGGACACCGTCTTCGAAAGCCATGATGGATTCAGCATCAGACGGCCTTTCTGGAGCGCTAAACCTTCCGAGGATGCTGTGTGCCTTCAGCACAGCATAGAGTTCGCCCGTCATGAACGTCCGAAACCCGACGATCCGCCCCTGATGGATCTGTGCCCATTTCGAATGGGTGCCGGGAAGAACAATCGTCACTTCCTCAGCCAGATCAGGACGAAGGGCGAGAACACCGAGAATCTGCGTCTCTTCACCGCGCATGACGTCGGGAACTGCCCCATCATCGCGAACACCCGGAATGATCGAAAGCACCCCCTGCCCTGTCTGAACCGGCTTCAGGGACGTCGCCAGTGCATCCGGAGAAACAGGACAGGAAAGATAAGGCGCTTCCGCCCATCCATTCGCACTACCAACCATCCCGCAGGCGATTGCCGGGGGCAGAACGGGAAGGCTCCATAAGTCCAGAAGGCCTTCAAGGATCGCGGCAAATCCGTCTTCCGGCAAATTTAGAATTCCGTGTTTGCTTTGATACTCCTTCAGGATCTGACCGCTCTCCGTCATCAGCCAGCCCCGGAGAGAAGACGTGCCCCAGTCCAACGCAAGGAGGGCCGGAAGTCCGGCAGAAGACCCGCTCATATGATGCCATCCTTCCAGCCAAGATGGTGGGACACCGTCTCGGCAGCTTTTTGCACTACCGGAGCGAGTTCCTCCATCCGTTTCAGGGGAAGATAGGGCGTTGCACTGGCCACACTGATGGCCGCAACAATATCTCCCGTGACATCACGAACAGGGACAGCAACACAGTTGATGCCCAGTTCATTATCTTCAAGGTCAAAGACGCAGCGGTTCGCACGGTAGTGCCGCATCCGATCCAGCCAGCTTTTGAACTGAAGCGGATCAGCGCCGGAAACATCGTACAAATGCCTCCACGATGCCTCATCATCATCCATGATAAGGGCGCGGCCAACTCCCGTGAGGGCCAGAGGCATGCTCTGCCCGACGCGGGAGCGCATTTCCAACCCTCTCTGTCCGTCAACCTTGTCAAGATACAGAACACGCTCTCCCATTCTGATCCCGAGATGGACCGTATCCTGTGTTGCAGCTCCGAGAGATTGAAGAATGGGACGCCCCAGAACCAGAACTGGATGTTCCTGCCGGGCCAAAGCCCCAAGTTCCGCAACTTTTGGACCAAGCTGATAAGCGCCCGAATGATCCTGAGAAAGCCAGTGCATCTGAACGAGCGCTGACGCCAGCCGATGTGTCGTGCTGCGCGTACACCCCAGACGATCAACCAGCGCATTCAGCGTATCGCATCCTTCACCGACAGCGCGTAGCAGGGACAGGCCCCGGCCCAAGGCCTGAGTACCTTCAGGCCACTCTGACGCTCCGTCAGGAGACATATCCACTCTGCTGCTGTTGCTATCGGATCTGGTCATACTTTCGCATATACATCCCATAATATGGGATTGAAACCACATATCGGACGATTTGAAACATTTTTATGTGATATTAGATGATTGTGTAACGACACTACGTCCCAAGTGATATCTTGCCACCTTGTCCGCACGGCAAGGCCTCGGACACGAAACGCTCAATAAGAAGGCAGACATTGCGCGCCAGAGGGGGTTTTTTTCCATGACTGGCCATCCCGATTTCCGAAAACGTCTTTCCCAAATCCAGTGGAATTCGAACAATTTCAGACGGCGCGCTGTAAGTGGCATTGGCAGGAACAATCGCAACGCCCAGCCCTGCCAGAGATGCCAGATGAATGGCTGTTGTGAACTCATGAAAATATTTGATTTCAAGCGGGACCAGACCATTCTGATAAAAACTGCTGAGCAAAGCGTCATGAAAACCCGGCGCATTTTCGCGCTCCAACATCAGAAGCGTTTCCGAACTCAGGTCGGACGCAATCAACGAGGCACGCTTTGCCAAGGGATGGTGAGAGGGCAAAACAGCAAAAAACTGTTCTTTCCCAATGGAGCAAATATCAACCTCCAGATGCTGAAGAGGCAGACGTACAAATCCGATATCCAGTCGATGCTCTGCAATCGCCTCAACCTGACGGACCGAATTCATTTCCATCAGATCAAACTGGATAAAGGGGTACCGCTCCGCAAAATGTCGGAAAAGCGTTCCACCAAACATGGGAATAATGGAGGAGACAAAGCCAAGACGGATACTTCCAACAGTCCCGGCAGAAATATGTTTGGTTGATTTCTGTGCTTCATCAAGGATCGAGAGAATACGCCGGGCCTCTGTCAAAAAATTCTGCCCGGCGAGAGTCATAAAAACGTGATTTCGTGACCGATCTACAAGCTGGACACCGATTTCTTCTTCCAGATGTTTGATATGACCACTCAAAGCGGGCTGGACAATGTTCAGCCTTGCCGCTGCACGGCCAAAATGCAGCGTTTCGCCGAGTGTCGAGAATGAACGGAGATGTTTGAGTTCCATGATATGAGTTCCTGATCATGCCCTGTGATCAGTTTCATCGTGAAATAGAATTGGAAGTTTGCCTCGGAACCGGAAAGAACTTCGTGATCACCCGCTCGGTGGAGCAGGAAAACGTGTGACGAGGTCTCTCATGCCCATTGATCTTTCCAGAACACGTCCGTCCGGTCGCTGGTTGCGCATCATGCCGATCGTGTTCGTAACCTACAGCCTTGCTTACCTTGATCGCACAAATTACGGTTTCGGGGCGGCAGCAGGCCTTAACGAGGCTTTGCAGATTTCGCCCAATCGTGCGGCCTGGCTCGCATCGCTTTTCTTTCTGGGATATTTTTCATTTCAGGTTCCCGCTGCGGCTTATGCGCGCCGGCATAGCCCAACAAGAATGATCTTTTTCTGTATTCTGGGTTGGGGCATTCTGGCGTCTCTGACCGGATTGATCAATAATTTCTGGTTATTGGCTCTGGATCGCTTTCTTCTGGGTAGTATGGAAAGCCTGATCATTCCCGCAATGCTGATTCTGCTTACGGAATGGTTCACCCGCAGTGAACGCTCTCGTGCGAACACTTATCTTATTCTTGGCAACCCGGTGACCGTCCTGTGGATGTCCGCGATCACCGGATATCTCATTTCGCAATATGGGTGGAGGAACGTCTTCATCATTGAAGGAATTCCTTCCGTTCTCTGGGCATTTGTCTGGATCCTGACGATGTCTGACCATCCAGCACAGGCAAAATGGCTGACAGTTGAAGAGCGCGAAGCTCTTGCGCAACAACTCGCCATTGAACAGCGCGAAATTCCGGAGCGTCACGCAAGCATATGGTCAGTCCTCACAGACGGACGTGTGCTTAACTTGAGCGCTCAACTTCTTTTATGGAGCGTGACTGCTTATGGTTTCATCATGTGGTTGCCCGATATTATCCATAGTGGTGGCTCAAGCATGGGAAATACCGGACTGCTGGCAGCCGGACCCTATGCAGCCTCCGTAGTTCTGATGATCGTCGTCTCGTATATTTCAGACCACTATCAGATCCGCAAAAATATTGTCTGGCCGCTTCTGGTTGTTTCGGCGCTGTGCTTCTTCGGCAGCTATTGGCTGGCCGAATACAGTTTCACCCTCGCCTATCTCTGCATGGTTCTTGGATGCGCCACGATGCAGGCGCCACTTGGGCCGTTTTTTGCCATCGCCC
This sequence comes from Gluconobacter sp. Dm-44, assembly GCF_018256175.1. Classification (NCBI taxonomy): domain Bacteria; kingdom Pseudomonadati; phylum Pseudomonadota; class Alphaproteobacteria; order Acetobacterales; family Acetobacteraceae; genus Gluconobacter; species Gluconobacter sp. Dm-44. The sequence goes on from NZ_JAERLZ010000015.1 coordinate 22,678, forward strand.
CGGATATTCTCCCCCGTGAAGCCGCCGGGATTGCGATGGGCGTCATCAACAGCGCAGGTGCGTTGGGCGGCTTTCTCGGTTCCTGGATCATTGGATACATTCAGGCGCGAACCCATAGCGTCAGCCTCAGCTTCGCTTTCATGTCGGCATTCATTCTGGCGGCAGCCATTCTGATGGCTTTTTTCAAAAGCCATCCTACCCAGAAAAATCAACGGTCTCCCGAGCTCTCCGGAGCGCATCCGGGTGTTTCCGCTACCTGAATCTGATTATTTCGTCCTCTTTGTAAGGAAAAGACAATGCTGCTCAAACGCTCACAGATTAATTCGAGCATCGATCTGGCAATCGATACCTTTCGCAAACATGGCATCAGCCTCCCTGACTTTGCCTACTGGTCTGCAAAGGACTGGGCCACGAAGGGCCATGAAGCGAATGAGATCCGTGACTGCATGCTGGGATGGGATGTAACGGATTTTGGACAGGGTGACTTTACCCGGATCGGCCGTACCCTGTTCACTCTTAGAAATGGTTCGCTTCGCCGTCCGGGTTACACGAAGAGTTATGCTGAAAAACTGATCCTCGACCCAGAAGGACAACGCTCGCCCGCACATTTTCATCGTACGAAAATGGAAGACATCATCAATCGTGCAGGCGGCGTTATTTTAGTGCAGCTCACAAAAGCAGGCGCAGACAACAAGCTTGCGCAGGAAAGTTTCCCCATCCATGTTGACGGTATTGTCCGTCAGCTCAATCCGGGTGACCTCGTCCGGCTCGAGCCGGGACAGAGCGTCTGTATTCCTCCCCGCACAATCCATCAGTTCTGGGGCGAAGATGGAAGTGGTCTCACGGTCAGCGGTGAGGTTTCGTCTCTCTGTGACGACCATGAAGACAACTTCTTTCTTGAGCCCTCGGCGCGTTTTCCAGAAATAGATGAAGACGAGGAACGGCGTTACTTTCTCTGCAACGAATATCCTGACATTTCCTGAAATATATCACAGGAGAAACGAAGATTTCTTTTCTCCTGTTCTTCAAGATTGACGATGCAGCGTTTGGCCTAACGCCTGTACTCAGGCGGAAATGGTATCAAGATCGTCTTTCAGCGCGTGTGTGTCCAACATTCCTTGCCGACCGATAAAGACAAGCCGGGTATCTGGATCAGACAGAGCTTTCTCGGGCGCTAATCCAATGGTAATTCGCGCTCCTGTCATCTGCAAAAGCAACGCACGCTGCGGAGCTGTAGCGAGATACAGGATCCCTTTCGCCCGAAGCAAAACCGCAGCATGGCGGTCAATTACAGTGCGGAAGCCTGTCAGGTTCACCGGAGAGTTCCGCCGCCATGCAAGACTGATGAAGTCGTCATTCACGTCATCCTCAGCCCGGAAAAAAGACTTTTCCGTTTTCCCTTCGAGAAGACGAAAAAGAGCCTCATGGGTTAGGAGACTGTTAGCACAAGACAGAACGGGTACCCCGCCATGAAGCGCCTGAAGTTTTGCTTCTGCTTCCTGAATAGCATCCTTCCCAAGGTTGTCCGTATGGGACAGGACGGTCATGTCCGAAGAAAGGATCTGCTCTTTCCACAAAAAATCTCTTGTGATCCCGCTTTGCGTAATCACATCAAGTGCATTGACGACACAGATCACGCCTTCCAGAGCCGCATACTGCCACAAAATAGGATCTGCCAGCGCCCTGCGCATTTCCTGAAGCTTCGAAACCCCACTGCATTCGATAAAAATCGCCTCAGGCACGGGACTGCGAGACAGAAGCATCTTCAGCGTGGAGAACAGATCCGACTGCAAAGAGCAGCAGATGCAGCCGTTCTTCAGCGTCAGAACATCGCTGTCCCGCCGCTCCACCAGTAATCCGTCAATATCAATCGCCCCAAAATCATTGACCAGAATGGCCAGACGACGACGTTTCTGCGTTTTGAGCAGCCGATTGAGCAGAGTGGTTTTCCCCGCACCCAGAAAACCGCCGACCACATATACCGGGACTGCCGCAGCCTGTTCCAGACCAGAGCCCTGCCTCATAGTACCCCGACATGATTACGAACCGGCTGCCCCGGAAAAGCGTCCCGGTTGAGTTCGCCCTCCGAAATCACGCTCTGACCATTGACCAGCAGATGATGTACGCCTTCCGAAGGGCGATTCATGGCTGCGAAATCTGCACGATCCGTTATCGTCCTGAGGTCAAAAACGACAATATCGGCATCACATCCTTCCTGTAAACGCCCCTTCCGCGCCATTTGCGGGCAGACCGTTTCCAGAATCCGTGCTGGCCCTAGCGAACAGCGACGCATGGCCTCACAGAGTGAAACCTTGTGGCGCTCCCGCAGATACTCTCGCAAAAAGCGGGAAAAAGTCCCTGACGAACGGGGATGAGACACGGCCTCCTGCGGAAGAGGCCAGCTTTTACCCTCGTAAACGGAGCCATCCGGGAGCGTCCAGGGCATGGCATCGGATGCGATCACGCCTCCCGGATAGAGAACGGATACATCCAGCAGGTCCTGCGCCGACGAGTCGCTTTGCACGTCAAGAAAGTGCCAGAGCACAAGCGTATCGGGCCGCTCCCGCTGTACGTCCAGAATTTCCTGCCGACTTTTAAACCGATGGCCGTCATCAACTTTCTGGATTGATGTATATGCACTGCCGGTTCGCTCCCTGAACGCGACCTCTCCAAACAGGGGCGATCCTATGACGGTAGAGCCTGTTCCATAAGGATAGGCCTCAACCGTAATGTTCAGTCCCTGCTTCTGTGCAGTGGAAACAAGCTCGGCCGCTCGGCGGATATCCAGCAGACTCGTGCTGTTAAAGTGACAGATATGCATATGCGCACCTGTCGCGCCCGCATATCCGATCAGACGGGTATAGGCCTCGATGGAACTGCGCGGGTCAATGTTCGAAGAATAGGCGATGTGGGTATAGGTCGGAGCCTCATGCCGCTTTGCGAGCGAACACAACTCCACAAGCTCTTTTGCACCGCCTCCGGGCACATAGGCATGCGGGATCCCGATGCCCAGACCGCCTTCCTCCAGTCCCTGTTCGACGAGCGACAGAATAGTCCTCAGTTCCGCAACGCTCGCCGTATTCTCGCTCCATCGGGGGTCGTCATAACATTTCCCCATGAACGAAAGAGACGGTTCTACTGGCCGACCGATCATTGCGCTGATCCGCGCGAAGGCCCACGCAACCGAGGCGCCATAATTCAGAACCCGGCCACGCTCCTGCTGGCGGGCATACCAGTCAGAAACCGGCAGAATACCGACCTCCAGCTCCAGAGAGGTCGTCACTCCGTCAAACGCCTGCATGCGATCGGACGCAATACATTGCCCGTGGGCGTGAAGATCGATGAAGCCAGGGGCCACCACGAGCTCTGTCGCATCGATTTCACGCTTAGCTATGCCGGAAACAGCACCAACATGGTGAATAACGCCGTCCCGCACCGCTACATCCCCGATCTGCTCCAGACCTGTTTCAGGATCAACCAGCAGACCGTTACGGATCACGAGATCGAACAAATACTCAACCTCTCACACGATCCGGCCCCTCTCAGTGAGACAGGTCCGGAATTATGACCAGAAGATCTTCCAGAGCGGGCGCAATGCTGGCCACCGGTGTACGTTCATTCAGACCATGCATGAAGGAATCCGAGTTCTTGATGAAAATCGGGCTGATCCCGTAGCTTGGCACACCGTGAGAGCGGAACCACATGCTATCACTCGCGCCGGACGACAGCGCCGGGAAGACAGCTACTCCCGGGTAGGCAACCTGCATCCCGTGCTCAATAGCCTTGACCACATCCGGACGCATGGGAGAGGCAGCAGTCTGGACCGATCCCTCCGTTGCATCCTCAATCTTCATGGACGGGTCCTGCGCGGCCTTGCGCAGTTCTTCCATAATGGCAGCGCGCGGATGGCCCGGGAAAATCCGGCAGTTGATATTCGCCGTCACTTTCTGTGGCAACGCATTGAGCGCATGACCGCCATCGATCATGGTCACAACGCAGGTCGTCCCGATCCGGCCGATGTAAGATGGATCCGAAGAAAGGGTAAGGATGGCCTTTTCATCCGCAGGATTTTTCGCAAAAGCTTTCATGGCCGCGGCCATTTCAGGCTTCTGCCAGCGGGCGGCATTCTGGAAATAGCTGCGGCTCAGCTCGTTCACCTCTGGCTTGAAACGATGTTGCTGAATGCGCAGAAGGTCTGCCGCAAGTTCATCAATCGCATTCACCGGTCGCGGTTCAGAAGAATGCCCCCCCGGATTGGTCACAGTCAGGCGGAAATCTGCATAATTCTTTTCCGCTCCTTCCCAGGTGAAATAATCCGGCTTGCCCGTTTTCTCGTTGAGTGTCCCGTTTGCGCCATCCATGTTCAGAACCAGCTCGGCATTGGAGAGCTTGTCCGCAATGATGGCGCCCGTCGCCATCGTCGTTTCCTCATCCCCGGAAAACTCAAGGATGATATCCCGTTGCGGCTTGTAACCTTCGCGTTTGAGTTCCAGAAGCGCAGCAATGGCCAGCGTGTCATCCAGCTTCATGTCCGTTGAGCCCCGGCCCAGAAGATAGCCGTTTTCAATCTGTGGCTTGAACGGATCATGCGTCCAGTCCGAGGCCTTGGCTTCGACGACATCCATATGTCCCGAAATCACCAGCGGCTTGAGGGACGGGTCCTGACCCGGCCATCGGGCGATCAGATAGGCCGTATCCTTGTAAGGGGTGATGGTAATGTCCGACGGCGCAAAGCCGCCCTTGATCAGCGCATCACGGAACAATGCGGCCACGTCCGGCGTCTGGTTGCCCGGCCCTGCCACTGAGCGCAAAGCAATGGATTTTTCAGCCAGATCCAGAGCCTGATCGGCTGCGGCCTGATGGATGGCGGTATGATTTTCAGGTGCACCCACCGCCTGCTCGAGCGTCAGATCGCCAGCCAGCAGCAGGAAGCCGCTTTTCAGCACGGCCTTGCCAATCCGCTTCCGGGAAAGCTGCGTCCGTTTGATTACGTTCATGCTCTACTCCTGTTGATTGCCTGAAAATTCAAAGTCGAAACCACAATCCGGCGACATTTTAAAATCGCGCCAGACACATCATTTCGTGGGAAATTTTTTATCTTTTGCATCGCTTCTGGATGCAATTACGTCCACTTCGACAAGCCAGTGAGGATTACTCAGATGCGGAACTTCAATGACGGTCCGTGCAGGAAAAGCGCTTCGGAACCGGGCCCGATAGGCCTGCATCATGCCGTCGAAATCCATATGTCCCAGCCGTGGATCAGCGACCAGATAGACATGCATCTGCACGATATCCTGAAGCGTCATCCCGTAATGTTTCAGCGCCGCCGAGATCTGATCCAATGCGCTTTGCATCTGCTCGGCGGTTGTGGTGCCGGATATCCTGTCCGCCGCAGGACCCAACCCTGAAACATAAACCGTTGCTGATCCGGCCGGGACCTGAACAGCCGTCGAAATCGGAAAATCATCTTTCGGATCAGAATAACGCTGAACGGACTGCGCAGACGCGCCCTGTCCGCATGCAGTGACCCCGGCAACAAGCAGACCGAACTGACCCCATCGGTGCCAGCCGCCTCGTGACATATCAGCAGGAAGACGTACGGGAGACATCACCGACGCTGCTCCTTCGAGACACGAATGCATAAAACAGAGTGGTCACAATCAGACTGACCAGCCAGGAAACATCCACCTTGTGAACATAAGGAACCAAAAACCCAGTAAAGAATTCATTCTTGAGAAAAGGGATTTCAACCAGAACACCCAGAACATAACTTCCAACAGCGGCCCAGTTCACATAACCATAGATGCCGCCGTCTTTCTGAAAGAACGACTCAACATCATAATCGCCATGACGCAAAATATAGTAATCATACAGATTGATCGCAGTCCACGGCACCATGACGGCCATGAGTATATCCAGAAAAGCGGCATAGGACTTCATGAAGCTGTCCGCCATTCCCAGTGCGAAGAAAAGAGACAATCCAAGCAGCGCGCATGTCAGTATCACCCGGCTTTTTAATGCGGCGCGCCATTCGGGCAGAAAAGTCTGAATGATCGTGATACTCGACAGCGCCCCGCAATAGACACTCATCGCATTGGCCAGAGCGATCGATACGGACAGCACGACCAGAACCGGAGCTCCCCACGTTCCCGCCAGATGCCCCAAGGACTGCACAACGCTCTCCCCGGGCCACTGCAGAACCAGAAAGGCCCCCAGAACCATCGGCAAAATCGTCCCCAGGACTGTGCCCCCATAACTCGCCCAGAATGTGTTCCTGACGGACAGGCTATCCTCAGGCAGATACCGTGAAGAGTCTGAAACATAAGGCGCATAGGCGATCTGCCAGAGCGCCGAGATCGAAAACATGCCGAAGAAGCCAGCGATCGAGCCGTGCATTTCCGTCAGAAGTGTGACCGGCATATGCCAGAACCCCACGATCAGACAGTACATGACCGCAATTCCGGACAGCCACGTCACGACCTTCGAACAGGCATGGATGGCACCATATCCCAAAATACACGGGACAAGACTGATAAACGCCAGCAGAAGAACTGCGGGAATGCGCCCGAGCAGAGGGAGTGCGTCGTCCAGCGCTTCGCCGCCAACGACACAGTTCGAGGCCGCAAAGCCGATATACATCAGCACGACCAGAACGATAATGGGCACTGCCCCCCAGACACCAAACTGCCCCCGGCTCTGCACCATCTGCGGCACACCGAGCACCGGCCCCTGCGCGGCATGAAGCGCCATGAAAACCGCGCCAACCAGATTACCCGCTATAACCGCCACAATCGCCCAGATCAGGGACAGATCGAAAATCTTTGGCCCTAACGCCCCTGTCACGATGGTCAGGAGCGTCATGTTCGTACTGAACCAGACCGTAAACAGGTCGCGGACACGTCCATGCCGGTGTTCCGTCGGAATCCGGTAGATCGTATGGACTTCGACGGACGGGTTGAACTCAGCCTTGCGACCCTGTGTTATCATCAGAATTCAGCCTTGAGCGTGCCATAATACTGGCGCGGCGCGCCAACGAGAAACGACTGATAATCACCAGACATCGGAATGCCCGTCTCTCCCATCGTAGAAATATATTTCGTATTCGTCAGGTTATAGACGTTGAACTCGAACGTCAGGTTCTGCACAAAATTCAGGCTTTTGGAATATTTTCCAAGATTGCCGAAGCGATACCGGGCACCCAGCGTTTCGATCCAGTAAGAAGGAATTTTCATATCCCCTGTATAGCTATAATTGCGCGTACCGAGGAACTGGGTATCGAGATGTGCGGAAAAATTCTGCCACTCGTAAGCCAGGCTGGCTTTATACATGAAGCGCGGATAGGCAACGATCTGCTGGCCTTTGATGTGATAGGTCGTTCCGGTTTCCGTAACGTTATTGTCATAGGTCGCATGATTGTAACTGATACTGTTATACAGCGAGAGTCCCTTGACGGGCATCACTGTGAGCCCGGCATCCACACCGTTCATGGTCACGCCGCCGACGTTTGCAACCGTGGAAACGGGATTGACGATCGAACCCGACGTCACCTGCTGCAAACGATTGTGAAAATTCGTTCTATAGGCATATACCGACGCCAGTGCATATTTGTGCGTGAAGCGATACCCGACGGCAAAATTCCAGTCGGTTTCAGGCTTCAGTCCCCCATGCTGCAACAGCTGGTTATAGGCAGACTGCGAGACGGAAAAGGGCGACGCTCCTTCCTTGAACGCCTGAACAGGATAGGATTTTACGTTTTCGGCAATATCGAAAAACAGCTCGTGATGCTTCAGGAAATGCCAGTCCCCGCTGAAATGCGGCAGGAACGCCCGGGCGGTCGTGATGCTGCCACCGGCAATCTGTCCAACGCCCGTATAACTCTCGTCATTGGCGTATTGTCCGCCTCTCACGGTCTGCAGAAGTGACTTGAAACCAAAATGCAGGGAAAGATTGGGAAGGACATGGTAAGTGTCCTGCACAAAAGCCGTAAAGCTGTTCGAATTAAAGTTCTGTCCCCATAGCGTAGCGTATGGATCAGGAAGTTCTCCCACCGAATTAACAGGTTTGGCCTTTCCGGATTCCACATCCGAAAGCAATGGCTCCTCGTAAGCGAAACGCCCGACATCAGTATGAAAGTTTTCGTACCAGACGCCGCCACTGATATCATTATGTGCGATTTCATAATGAAGCGCAGAGGTAAAACCAAAACGCTGAGAGTGGGTTACGGTCGCCTGATCAATCAGCGGCGCGCCATTCGGGGAAGAAACATACGGGTTCGCCCATGTTCCACGCAAATACTGACCATGCCCGTATACGACACTTTCCCACCTCAGACGATCTGTCAGAGCCAGATTGGCCTTCAGGCCCCCAAGATAATCACGTTCGACCAGTGCGCCATCGTAATAGGAGGCGTCCCACGGATCGGACATCTTTGAATAACCTGGCGGCAACGCCCCTCCCGGTAGACCATTTGCCGAAAGCGCGGACAAATACGCTTTCCTGTAAGCATTGGGGGTTCCGTAGAAATTATCGATCCTGTATCCGCCGTTCTTCAGCATATCGAAGGACATATCCTGATACAGGTAACTCTGCGTCAGGTTATAATCGAAGAAAGACGAAATACTGCTCCGCTCACCAATAGGTTGAACGAATTTTGCATTAACCTGCTGTCCAAACTGATCGCCGCCGCCTTTCCATTTGTCCTGCGCGTTCCGCATGTAAGAGACGTAAAATCGCGTTCCGCTCTTGTTCAGATCGCCGCTATCCATTCTCAGGAACGTATGAAAACCGTTATTTGAACCAAATGTCTGGGACGCAAGGCCACCCGCTTTGCGCTTGGGATCGGAGGAAATATATTCGACAGAACCACCCAGATTACTTGTGCTGGCGACGGATTCAGCCCCGGCCCCCATGGAAACATCCAGACGTCCAACATTCTCAGCCGAAATAGCGTTGACGGCATTGAGACCATTAAACGTATGGAACTCCTGATCGCCCAGCGGGATGCCATCCAGCGTCATGCCGATCTGATTTTGCAGAAAACCGTGCATATAAAACTGGGTAGACCAGGTATCCACACCTTGCGGATCGTCAGACTGGAACATTATACCCGGCTGACGTGCCAGAATCTTGAGTGGGTTGGTGCCAGGCACAGCATCTGCCAATGCTGCCGCTGATACCGTTGTAACGGCACCACGAGGAACATGCCGGGCCGTCACCTGCATATTCTCGCTTTCCAGTGCCTCGCGCGCAGTGACGCGACGGGCCCGTACCGTCTTCGGGCGAGCGGGAACCGTCTGCGGTGTCTTGCCTGCATTATGATGGGTCGCAGTATGGGCCTGCGTCTTGGAAACGGCCGCCTGAGCTGAACAACAGGAAAATGCAGTCGTCGCGAGCACCCAGACAAGAAATGAAGATGCTCCCTTTCGTGCCTTGTCCGACTGGAGCCTCACTCCTGAAACGGGAAAACAACAGGTTTCATGGTCCGGTAATGGAATGTTATTTTTAGACATCATCTTCCCGTACTTTCCCAAAGCAGTCGTTGAGGAGACACGATCAGCCGCTGACAGGCCACAAAGAGAACTGAGAGGCATGTCGCCTTTTCAGATTAGACCATGTCATTCCAAAAAAGGGTTGTCTATGTCTATTCTGGTATCGAACCGATTTTTTACTCCCCATACTGTAGCCGACACCATTCAGACAACTTAGACCACCCTCTGAAAAATCCAGTTAAATCGCATTAAATCAATATTTTAATCCTCACATTCCTATTCAGAAGCAGCGCTCCCTCCCCCCTCTGAAAAAGCTATACAAAAGATCAGAAAAACAGCCTTATGATCCTTTCCAGCTCTGGATATCCCAAAGAATCTATGGTTGTCTTTACAAGATAGACAATACCCCCTTTCTTCCCGTGGAGCTATCGCATGACTGCCGCTTCTGACTGCCAGACATCTTCCCTCTGCCTGGCCCGGACTGAAGTCCGTCACCTCCCAGTCTATAATGCCGGCCTATCGGAAGAGGCCGTCAGGGCAAAATACGGGATTTCCCGGATTACCAAGCTGGGGAGCAACGAAAACCCTTATGGGCCGTCACCTGCTGCTCTGGGCCACTGGGCCGAAATTGCATCCAGCCTGTTCCGCTATCCGGATGCTTCCGCGGAGGGACTGCGGGAAGAGCTGTCACGACAGACCGGAATCGACACAAACCGGATTGTTATCGGAAACGGATCCGAACAGATTATCCGTATGATCTGCGAAGCCTTCCTGTCCCCCGCAGATCGCCTCGTCACGGTTCTGCCCTCCTTCGGGTTGCATCTGATCTGGCCGCAGATGATGGGAGCCCGGGCAGAGGCGATCCCAATGACGCCAGAGGCCCGTTTCGATCTTCCTGCCCTGCATCAGGCCGTGACATCTGCTCCCCTCAAAGTCCTGATGTTCTCAAACCCTTCCAATCCCGTCGGCTGCATGATGACAGGCGACGCCATGCAGGCACTGATCGACGCCTGCCCGGCGGACACGCTGATTGTCATTGATGAAGCGTACTGGGAATATGCGCGCTCCAGCCAGGATTATGCTGATAGTCTGTCCATTCTCGAAAAACAGTCCCGCCCATGGATAGTTCTGAGAACCTTCTCGAAGGCTTACGGTCTGGCCGGGCTGCGCGTTGGTTACGCGCTGACGTCTGATCCCGGACTTACGGCCGTCATGACGCGGGTCCGCGATCCGTTCAACAGCAATAGCGCAGCGCTGGAAATGGCCCGGTTGAGCCTGCTCGATCAGGACCACATGCTCAGGACGGTGGATTCAACCCTCACCGAAGGTCGTGCCCTGAAATCGGCTCTGGAAAAGCGCGGCTATTTCGTCGCACAGTCCTTCGCTAACTTCCTGTTCTTCGACGCACGCGAATCTGCTTCAGATCTGGCAGGACGTCTTCTCGAACACGGGATTATCGTCAAACCCTGGAAGGAAACAGGCTACGAGAACTGGATCCGGGTCAGCATTGCGCGTTCCGAAGACAGTCATGCCTTCCTGCAGGCCTTCGACCATGTCCGCAAACCCTTACATTCTTCTGCAGCCTGAAAAGGAAAGCGCCATGATCGGTTCTTCCGCCGCCGAACGCGCCGCGCGGCGTCTCACCCCTCTTTTCGGAGATCGCCTGACGGCCAACGCGACGGTCCGGAAGCATCACGCCCATGGCGAAGGGTGGCGTCACCCGGATCAGACCCTTCTGCCGGCTTATGTTCTGTTCGCCCGCACCACGCAGGACGTGTCGGACGCCTTGAAAATCTGTCATGAGGAAAATGTTCCTGTCATTCCCTTCGGCGGTGGAACCTCTCTTGAAGGACAGCTGACACCTGTTCCGGAGTGCATCAGTCTCGATCTTTCCATGATGACGGACATCCTCGATGTCTCGACCGAAAACCTGACATGTCGCGTTCAGGCTGGCGTGACACGGCAGGATCTGAACCTCCATTTACGGACACAGGGCCTCTTCTTCCCGGTCGATCCCGGCGGAGAGGCAACCTTTGGTGGAATGTGCGCCACCCGGGCCTCCGGAACCGGTGCCATGCGTTATGGCACCATGCGGGCGAATGTCCTGGGCCTGACGGCCGTTCTGGCCGATGGGCGCATCCTTCATACAGGCGGTGCCGTCCGCAAGGCTGCCACGGGCTATGATCTGACCGGCCTGCTCATCGGGTCGGAAGGCACGCTGGCCGTGCTTACGGAAGTGCAGGCGCAACTCCATCCCATCCCCGAAGCCGTAGGCGCTGCGGTCTGCCAGTTTCCAACACTGGCCAGCGCCGTGGAAACGGCCGTTCTTGTCATCCAGTGCGGTCTGACCGTCGGACGGATGGAACTGCTCGACGATATCCAGATGGATGCCTGCATTCAGTATTCCCATCTTGAGGGCTATGAGGCCCTCCCCACCATGTTCTTCGAACTGACAGGTTCACCCGCCAGTGTTGCGGAACAGGAAGCCGTGCTGCGAGATCTTGTGGAAGGTCAGGGCGGACAGTCTTTCCGCTGGGCCACCGCTACTGAAGAACGTAACAGTCTCTGGAAAGCACGCCATGATGCTTTCTGGGCCTGTATGGCGTATCGCCCCGGTTACAAAGGCATCACAACCGACGCCATTGTCCCCATTGCCGCCCTGACGGAACTCATGACAGGCGCCAGATCCGATATTGACGCTTCCGGCCTGCTAGCCCCCATTGTCGGCCATGTCGGTGACGGCAATTTCCACACTGTCATTCTGATCCCGCCCAATGACGCGGATGCCGAAAAACGTGCCCTCGAACTGGACCATAAAATCATCCGCCGCGCCCTCTCACTCGGCGGTTCCGCAAGTGGCGAACACGGAATCGGTCTAGCAAAGCAGCTCTTCATGACAGAAGAGCACGACCCCGCAGCCCTCTCCGTCATGCGCGCCATTAAAACCGCTCTGGACCCGAAGAATATTCTCAACCCCGGAAAACTCGTTCCCGCAGACGCCCCATGACCCTCTGTCACATCCGTCTGAACAGCCTCCCTGGCACCCTCTGGAAGAACGGCGCCGGCATAACCCGACTGCTGATTGAACGGCCTGAATGGAGACTGAGCGTCGCCACCATAAGCCGGGTTGCGCCATTCTCCAGCTTCCCGGGTCTGTTCAGACAAATGGGACTTCTGGCGGGAAATGGCGTTCGTCTTCTTCCCACGTCCGACACACTGCCTCTTGTTTTAGGCCAACTCGGTGACCTCATCCAGTTTGACGGAACCCTGCCTCTGACGGGTATGCCTCTTGACGGTCCAGTCGAGGTTCTGAATCTCATGCGCCCTGTAGACAGAAACGGTCCGAACCTGATCACGATCACACCAGGAAATCCCCCGGCGGGGAGCCTGCGGGGTTTTATCCCCGTCACGGGAGAGTGGAACGTCCTGACGCACCAGCAGCACGACACACTCGCTTATGGCGACGTTTTTCTCAGCGAACTTCCGTTTAAACTGACCATCCTGAAACCGGGTCAGATCGCCTACGGTATCAGCTGACAGGCCGAAGCATCGCCCTGCCCTGAGACCGAAGCGACGCAACATCGACCATCCCGCCCAGACGCAGGACATCGCGGATCTCGTCGCCCAGCCCGTTCACCAGACTGCGAACCCCTCTCTCGCCCCCCGCGGCAAGCGCCCAGGCCCAAGGGCGCCCGATCCCTACGGCCTGAGCACCCAGCGCCAAAGCGGTGACAACATCCCCACCCCAGCGAACACCTCCGTCCAGAATGATCTCCGTCTCGCCCTTAAGGGCTTCGGCAATATCCGGCAGGACGGAAAGCGATGACGGGGCCGGGTCCATCTGCCGCCCCCCATGATTGGAGATGATGACCGTCTGCGCGCCCGCTTTCTGACAGGCCAGCGCATCGCCTGCATCCATGATTCCCTTGACAGCAAGCTGCCCCGGCCAGACAGACCGCAGCCACTCCAGATCCTTCCAGGTCAGGGTTGGATCAATCTGGGACGCTGCATTTCTGGCCTGTTCCATCAGCGTGTTCCCCATGCCGTAGGGCGCCAGATTGCCGATTTTCGGCATCCCGTTCCTCAGCATCCCCGCCGTCCAGCGCGGATGCGTGGCCATGGACAGGATATGCCGCAGGGACGGACGCGTCAGATTGCGAAAACCATTGCGGACGTCGCGCAGCCGGAGCGGCGTGATCGGCGTATCAACCGTCAGGATGATGGTCCGGATGCCGCAGTCCTCCGCCCGACGCAGCATGTCGCGGGTCATCCCCCGGTCGCGAAAGACATAGATCTGTGCCGCGAGCGTTACCCCAGACACCCGGGAGAGCGTCTCCAGCGACTGGATGGCGAATGTAGACACCGCCATCGGCAAACCCGCCGAAGCCGCGACCCGCGCAGCCCGGAGTTCGCCGTCCGGACACATGAGGCCGCCAAACCCCAGCGGTGCGAACATGAAGGGAAGCCGGTGCGTGCTTCCCAGAAAAGGCGCGGACAGATCGCAGGCTGAAACATCAACCAGACATTTCGGAACAACCGCCCAGCGGTCAAAGGCCAGACGATTGGCGCGGACGGTACGCTCCGAATGAGAACCGCCATTTACGTAATCACGAAAAATACGGGGAAGAACCCTATCAGCCCGACGATGCAGCGCCGCGATGCCATGATGGTTCATCCCCGTTATTCTCCCGATCTGATCAGTCTTCAAAAACAGGCAGGGGGACACCCGACCCGACACAGTCTTTCAGAGCGCCGTCGATAATAAGCGTACGGGCCGCTTCCATATCCGGCGTAAACAGGCGGTCCTGCGCAAAGAAAGGCACAGTTTTCCGCAATGTCTTCGCGACGGCAAGCAGTGGCGAAGACGTTTCAAGGGGGGCTAGGAAATCAAGCCCCTGTACGGCCGCCAGATACTCAACCGCAATGATCGTCCGGACATTATCCACGATATCGCCGACACGACGCGCGGCAAACGTCGCCATGGAGACGTGATCCTCCTGATTGGCCGAAGTCGGCAGACTGTCCACGCTCGCCGGATGCGCCAGCGTCTTGTTTTCGGACGCCAGAGCCGCAGCCGTGACCTGTGCGATCATGAAGCCCGAATTCAACCCGCTGTCCTGCACCAGAAATGGCGGAAGGCCACTCATCTGCGCATCGACCAGCAGCGCCAGACGCCGCTCTGCAATCGCGCCCACCTCGGACACGGCAATCGCCATGAGATCCGCAACTATGGCCACAGGCTCGGCATGGAAATTACCACCCGAAATCATTTCGTCCGTATCCGGGAAGTGGATCGGATTGTCCGAAACCGCATTCGCCTCGATCACCAGAACCCGCGCCGCCTGACGCAGATTGTCCAGACACGCTCCCATGACCTGAGGCTGACACCGCAGGCAGTATGGGTCTTGAACGCGCTCGTCATCTTCAAGATGCGACGCGCGGATGGCAGAGCCTTGCATCAGCGAACGATAAACCGCGGCGCACTCGATCTGTCCCCTCTGTCCGCGCAGTTCATGCAAACGTGGATCGAACGGCGCATCCGTGCCGCGCGCCGCATCAAGCGTCAGGCCGCCTGTAATGAGCGCCGCGTGAAACAGACGCTCGGCATCCAGAAGCGCTGCAATCGCCAGCGCGGTAGAGGCCTGCGTGCCATTCAGAAGAGCCAGACCTTCCTTGGCTCCCAGAACCAGAGGTTCCAGTCCGGCAGCTTTCAGAGCCTCGTCACCCTTCAGGCGCTGCCCCTCGTAAAATGCCTCGCCCTCGCCGATCACCACAGCCGACATATGCGCCAGCGGAGCCAGATCGCCCGAAGCCCCGACCGATCCCTTTTCCGGAATGACGGGCACGACCCCCCGGTTCAGCATGTCCAGCAGAAGCTGCACAATCTGCGGACGCACACCCGAATAGCCACGCGCCAGTCCATTGGCCTTGAGCAGCAGGATGAGCCGGACCACACGCTCCGGCATCGGCTGGCCGATCCCCGCAGCATGGCTCAGCACCAGATTGCGCTGAAGATCTCGCAGGCGGTCATCGGGAATGCGGGTTTTCGCGAGTTTTCCGAAACCCGTATTCACCCCATAAACCGGCTCGCCACGCCCGACGATACGCTCCACGGATTCCGCTGCACGTTGCAGAACCTCGAAGGTCGCATCGTCAAGGCGAACATCCATCTGCCCGAAATAGAAGCCCCGCAGATCGCTAAGCGTGATCTTGCCAGGCGTGAGTGTAAAAATGCTGGTCGTCATGATGGTCTCAGGCTCCGCGCGTGATCATGGGAAGGTCGAGGCCCTTCTCGCGGGCGCAATCTGTTGCAATATCGTAACCGGCATCAGCATGCCGCATGACCCCCGTAGCCGGGTCGTTCCACAGCACCCGTTCCAGACGCCGCGCCGCATCGGGCGTACCGTCCGCTACGATCACCATGCCGGAATGCTGGGAGAAGCCCATGCCGACGCCGCCACCATGGTGCAGCGACACCCAGGTCGCGCCCGATGCCGTGTTCAGAAGCGCATTCAGCAGCGGCCAGTCGGATACGGCATCCGAGCCGTCCCGCATGCTCTCGGTCTCACGGTTCGGACTGGCCACCGAACCACTGTCCAGATGATCACGACCGATCACGATCGGGCCCTTGAGTTCGCCACTGGCAACCATTTCGTTGAACGCCAGCCCGAGGCGGTGACGGTCCCCCAGACCAACCCAGCAGATACGCGAGGGCAGCCCCTGAAAGTGGATCTTTTCCCGGGCCATATCGAGCCAGTTGTGAAGATGCTTGTCGTCTGGCAGCAACTCTTTGACCTTCTGGTCCGTCTTGAAAATGTCTTCCGGATCTCCCGAAAGCGCAGCCCAGCGGAACGGACCGATACCCCGACAGAACAGCGGGCGGATATAGGCCGGCACGAAACCCGGGAAGGCGAAAGCGTCTTCCAGACCCTCATCAAAAGCCATCTGACGAATGTTGTTGCCGTAATCGAAGGTCGGAATACCCTGACGGTGGAATGCCACCATGGCCTCAACCTGAAGCCGCATGGACTCCCGCGCTGCCTTCTCGACTGCCGCCGGATTAGTAATCCGCATCTTTTCAGCCTGCTCCAGCGACCACCCCGCCGGCAGATAGCCATTCAGCGGATCATGCGCAGAGGTCTGATCCGTCACGCCATCCGGACGAATGCCGCGCCGCACCAGTTCGGGGAAGACTTCCGCGGCATTTCCGAGAAGCCCCACGGAAACCGCCTCACCTTTCGCACAGGCATCCTGAATGATGGCCAGAGCCTCATCAAGCGTATCGACCTGACGATCCAGATATCCCGTCTCCAGACGCTTGCGGATACGGGACGGTTCACATTCAACCGCCAGCATGGACGCACCGGCCATGACAGCTGCCAGAGGCTGGGCACCACTCATGCCGCCCAGACCGCCCGTCAGGATCCAACGCCCTTTCAGGCTGCCGCCATAATACTGGCGTCCCATTTCCACGAAGGTCTCGTATGTCCCCTGAACGATGCCCTGCGAGCCGATATAGATCCACGACCCCGCCGTCATCTGCCCATACATCATGAGCCCGGCCCGATCGAGTTCGTTGAACTTCTCCCAGGTGGCCCAGTGCGGCACGAGATTGGAGTTCGCGATCAGCACACGCGGGGCATCCGCATGCGTCCGGAACACGCCAACCGGCTTACCGGACTGCACCAGAAGCGTCTGGTCATCTTCCAGATCGCGCAGCGCCTCGACAATCCTGTCGTAGCAGTCCCAGTTTCGGGCAGCCCGACCGATACCACCATAAACAACGAGTTCGGATGGCTTTTCCGCGACCTCGGGATCCAGATTGTTCATCAGCATTCTGAGCGCCGCCTCTGTTTGCCAGCTTTTTGCCGAACGCTCAGGGCCAATCGGGGCGCGGATGACACGATCATTCGAAAGGCGGTTGCCGGGATCACTCATGGGCTTCATCCTGTATGAACTTGTATATACCAATACTCAAATCGCTCTGCGGAATTGTCAATCCATTTATGAAATGACATCGGGATTTATTTTCCCGAATGTGCCGTCTCCGGCCTCCAACACAACGCAGTTTCAAGCAGACTGTCGATCATCCGGGACAGGCGCACCGCTTTCTCCAGATCAATCGGCCACGGCGCCTCTTCGCTCCGCAAATAAGTGGACTGCGCAATTTCGAGCTGGATCGCATGGATTCCATGCTCGGGCTGCCCATAATGTCGCGTCGTGTATCCGCCCTTGAAACGGCCATTGACGACGTGGCTGTACCTCACATTCGCAGCCAACCGTTTTTCCAGAAGCGTCTGGAGTTCCCCGCCACAGGACTGCCCGCTATTGGTCCCCAGATTCAAATCCGGAAGCGCACCCTCAAACAACCGGGGAATCGTGGATTTGATGGAATGCCCGTCCCACAGAACCGCCCATCCCCATTTCTGGCGCAATCTTTCAAGCTCTTGCGCAACCGCATCATGGTAGGGGCGCCAGTACGTTTCCCGGCGCTCGGCGATCTCACTTTCGTCAGGTGCCTGCCCAGCCCTATAAATGGGCTGCCCGTCAAATGTCAGCGATGGCACAAGCCCCGTGCTTGGACGTCCCGGATAAAGTGCCGCATCATCCGCGCCCCGGTTCAGATCCACCACATAACGGGAATGATTGGCCTTCAACACGCCCAGGCCCTTCGACAAGGCGCCTGCATAAAGATGCTCCATATACCAGTCGGTATCGGGCAACTGACGCCCGCGCTCTGTCATACGCCGCTCCATGCCAGGGGCCAGATGAGAGCCGGAATGAGGGAAGGTCACGAGCACCGGCATGGTCCCGCGAACAAAGGAAAAAATATCCGTCATGGTCAGGATTTCCTTATGGAATCAGAGATCGAGAAGAACCCGCACGGTACGTCGGAACGCCGCCGTTACGGCGTCATGGTTCAGGTGTCGTCCATCGCGCACGCACCACTGACCACCACACAGCACATCTTTCACGGGAGGCTGGCGTGATCCAAAAACAGCAGCATCAAGAACGGCATCGTCCTGAAGATACGGCAGCGGCAACAGGTCCTCATCCAGCACGCAGAGATCAGCCCGCGCTCCGACAACCAGCCCCCAGGACTCCAACCCACAGGCACGACGTCCGCCATCCAGCGCCTGCCGATATAGCCATCCCCCCGTAGATCCCAGCGCCTCGGCCGGGAGAGCCGCGCATCGCGTCTGCGTAAAAAGTCTCTGACCGTATTCCAGAGTCCGTAACTCTTCCCAGGGGCTGATCAGCACATTGCTGTCGCTCCCGATTCCGAAACGGCCTCCCGCATTCATATAAGATGCCAGCGGGAACAGACCGTCTCCCAGATTGGCTTCCGTAATCGGACAGAGCCCCGCCACAGCTCCGGAACGCGCCATATCCACAACTTCGGAAGAGGACAAATGGGTCGCATGAACCAGACACCACCGCTCACCCACATCCGCCTGAGACAAAAGATATTCCACAGGCCGCGCGCCGACGGAGGCAATGCACTCCTCCACTTCCTTCTGCTGCTCGGCCACATGGATATGCACCGGCCCTGTCTGCGCAGACAGAAGATCTGCAACCGTCTTCAGATCAACCGCCCGCAGCGAATGCAGTCCCAGCCCTACAGAGAGTAGCGGCGTTTCCGACCAAGCCGACCGGGTCTCGCTGATGATCTTCTCAATGAGTTCAGGCGTAGTCGCGAAACGCTCCTGCGCCTCCTGCAAAGGACGACCATCAAAGCCGCCGCGCTCATAAAGCGTCGGCAAAAGCGTCAGGCCAATCCCAACCGCATGCGCCGCCTCCCCTAACCGCAGAGACATTTCCGCCACCTGCCCATAGGACGCGCCACTCTGCGCATGATGCAGATAGTGAAACTCCGCGACCTGCGTATATCCAGCCGTCAGCATTTCCATATACAGGTAGCTTGCAATATCCTGCATCTGCTCGGGCGAAATGCGATGGGCAAGCTGATACATCAGCCGGCGCCAGGTCCAGAACGTATCCGCCGGATTCTGACGGCTTTCAGCCAACCCTGACATAGCGCGTTGAAACGCATGAGAATGGAGGCTCAGCTGTGACGGAACAACAATCGCTTTGCGTACAGCCCCGTCAGGCACATCGGCGTCCGGGACGATTGCGTCAAACCGTCCGGCAGAAGAAACAGAAATCCTTACATTTCTACGCCAGCCGTCCGGCAGAAGCGCCTGCTCAGCAAACAGTTCCATAACCTCAACATTCCTTCCCTCAGCACACGGAAAGTCTTTGCTTTTTCCATTGGTTGCATGATGATAATGGAATTATAAGACTTGTATATACCACCACAGCGGATTTGATGCCGCAAGGAAGAAAGCGAATGTGGGATACGCTCTGGACAGACATTCATGTCGCAACTGCCGATCCGGCACTGATGTCGGAAAAGGACGGTTATGGCTGCATCCACAACGCGGCCATCGGTATTGAAAACGGACGGATCTGCTGGGTCGGGGCCGCCCGCGACCTTCCTGAAGCTCCACAGGCTCTGGCACATGATATCCGTTCGGGACATGGCCTCTGGATGACGCCCGGCCTTGTGGATGCCCACACCCATGTCATTTACGCTGGCGATCGCAGTCTGGAATTTGCGGAACGTCTCAATGGCGTCTCATACGCAGAAATCGCGCGCAAGGGCGGCGGCATTCTCTCGACGGTCAACGCAACCCGCAGCGTATCTGAAAACGAACTCTTCGACGTAACGGCCCGCCGCGTACGCCGCATGATTACCGAAGGCACGACGACCGTCGAAATGAAGTCTGGCTACGGCCTTACTTTGGAAGACGAACTTAAACAGCTCCGCGTTGCCCGTGCCATCGGGAACGCCCTGCCTATACGCGTTCACGCAACCTTCCTCGGCGCACATGCCCTGCCACCGGAATTCAGGGACCGTCAGGACGATTATGTCTCCCATCTCATCACGGACATTCTCCCTCAGGCCGTGGAAGAAAAGCTGATCGACAGCATTGACGGTTTTTGTGAAAATATTGCTTTCACCACCGATCAGATCGAACGCCTCTTCATGGCGGCACATGAGCTGGGAATTCCCGTCCGTCTCCATTCCGAACAGCTCTCGAACAGTGGGGGAACAAGGCTGGCTGCCCGCTACGGCGCCCTTTCGACCGACCATCTGGAATATGTCGTGGAAGACGATGTTATGGAACTCGCCAAAGCCAGCACGGTCGCCATGCTGCTCCCCGGAGCTTTCTACTTCATTCGGGAAACGCGCATACCGCCCGTGGACCTGTTCCGAAAACACAATGTTCCGATGGGACTTGCTACGGATTGCAATCCCGGAACCTCTCCAAGCGTCAGTCTCACCGGTATCATGAACATGGCCTGCACCCTCTTCCGCATGACCCCGGAAGAGGCGTTTTCCGCCGTGACCCGGATCGGCAGTCAGGCGCTCGGCCTTCAGAACATCACCGGCACGCTCACAACAGGAAAGGCCGCAGATATGCTTCTATGGGATATCGCCGGGCCACACGAACTTTCATACTGGATCGGAGGCAGAAGACCGCTTCATCGAATTTTTGACGGTAAACTGGACCCTGTGATATAAAATTACATCATCTTATCCATACAACCTCTTGTCTTAATTACAGTTTCGCCAGGATGTTTTTGGGATTGCCGCTCTCTAGCTGAAGGACAGCCCGCGACATGAAGATAGACGTCTCCCGGGAACGATCTCCTGCCCGTTACGAGCAGGTCAAAATTTATATTACCGAGCGTATTCAGGACGGAGAATGGAAAGAGGGTCAAAAACTTCCTTCCGAGAGCGAACTGGTCGAACTCCTCGGCGTCTCCCGCATGACGGTCCATCGGGCACTTCGCGAACTCATGACCGAAGGAATCGTGGTCCGCGCGCAGGGTGTGGGAACATTTGTCTCACGCCCTGCCCCGAAGGCCGATCTGTTGGAACTTCACGATATTGCCGATGACATTCTGAGTTCAGGCCATGTCCACACCGCCCAGGTCATCACACTGGAAGCCATCCGTGCTGACATCGACCTCGCATTTTCCTTCGATATGCGGCCAGGGAGCAAGCTGTTTCACTCGGTGATCGTCCATTTCGAAGATGATATCCCGCTGCAGGTAGAAGAGCGTTTCGAGCAGCTTGGCGTAATCGCTCATAAAGGCAGTTTTCGACCGTTTCCTGCGGATTATTCCGACTTCCCGACCC
>NZ_JAERLZ010000016.1:0-43584 GCF_018256175.1 Gluconobacter sp. Dm-44
GGGGTGGGCCGCGCTTTGGCGGCTGGGGCCTTGGTGTCGGACTTGGCGTTGCGACCGGCATGGCGATCGAGGCTTCGCCTTATAGCTATGGGGGCGGGTACGGCGGATACGGATATGCGCCGAGTTATGCCCCTGGCTATTACGCCGCGCCGTCCTATTCGGGTGTACCGCCTTACACCTGGGGGTACTGATCGAAAAAAAGCCGCTGGAGAGGGTCTCCGGCGGCTTTTTCGTTTTTGCGGGTTTGAGGTCCGCTCAGTCCGTGACGAAATCTTTCGCATGATAGCCCTGTGCGAAGAGATGCGCGCGCAGGCTGGCGAAGTTGATCTGTGTGGGAATGATGCGGCGGACATTGGGTTTGGCGTGGAAGGCCAGACCAAGGCCCGCGCTGGCGAGCATGGGAATGTCGTTGGCGCCGTCGCCGGTTGTCAGGGCTGCGCGAAGCTGCACGCCGCGCTCTGAAGTCAGGCGTTCGAGGTGGTCGCGCTTGGCATCCGGGCCGAGGATCGGGGCCGCGAGACGGCCGGTGATTTTGCCGTCTTCGATTTCCAGTTCATTGCCGTAATTCTCGTCGAATCCGCAAAGCTCGGCCACGCGTTGGGTGAACCATGTGAAGCCGCCAGAGACGAGAGCCGTCCGGCCATTATGCTTGCGCATGGTCTGCACGAGTTCCCGGGCCCCTTCCGTCAGGGTGACGGATTCCCAGACCTGTTCGAGAACCGAAGCGGGCTTTCCGGCCAGAAGGGCCACGCGATGTTCGAGTGCGGTTTCGAAATCCAACTCGCCGTTCATGGAGGCGCGGGTGATGGCCGCGACGTCTTCCCCGCAGCCCAGAAGGTCCGCCAGTTCGTCCAGCGTTTCGCCCGTGACAATGGTGCTGTCCATGTCCGCGACGAGGACGGCCCGGCGGCGACCGCGCGTTTTGAGAAGCAGGGCGTCGACACGATAGGGCGCGAGCGTTGCGCGGATCGTGGTGATGTTGGCCGAACCGGGGCGCGGCGGCGGGCAGGGAATGTCGACCGCTTCGCCCGGAGACAGGACGATGGGCGCGTTGCCCTTGACGAGCGCGCGGGCCATGTCGATGGCCTCGGGTTTGAGGGGACCGGATTTCCGGTCTGCGATGAGGGTCAGGACGGCAGGAAGGGACATGAGATCTCGTAACGGTCCGGCACGTGTGGCAGGAGGGGAGAATGAACGCCCCGAAGACAACAAAAACTGCGATCATTGTGGCCGGACCGACGTGCTCCGGCAAGTCAGCACTGGCGATCGACCTTGCGCGACGCTTTGACGGTACGGTTATCAATGCGGATTCCATGCAGGTTTACCGCGATCTACGGATTCTGACGGCCCGGCCTGACGACGCGGATGAGGCGCTCGTGCCGCACCGGCTTTACGGCGTTCTGGATGCCGCTGTGCCGGGAAGTGTGGCCTGGTGGCGGTCAGAAGCCTTGCGGGAAATGGACGAGGCGTGGGCTGTGGGGCGCATGCCGATCCTGTGTGGTGGGACGGGGATGTATCTGCGGGCGCTGACGGATGGTCTGGTGGAGGTGCCGGACCCCGGAGACGCTGCGCGGACCGAAGCGCGGGGGCTGGCCGAAGAGATCGGGCCGGAGGCGCTGCATGCGCGTCTGATGCAGGTTGATCCTGAAACGGCGTCTGGTCTGCGCCCGAACGATACGCAGCGGATTTCGCGGGCCTGGGAGGTCTGGGCGGGGACGGGGCATGGGCTGGCCTGGTGGCGGTTACAGCCGGGTCTGGCGCCTGCGCCGTGCCGGTTTGTGTCCGTGCAACTTGATCCGGAGCGGGAGGGGTTGCGCCGGGCGATCGACTTCAGATTCGGGCAGATGCTGGAGGCGGGGGCTCTGGAGGAGGTGTCCCGTCTGCTGGAGAGGGGGCTTGATCCGGTTCTACCTGCCATGCGTGCTCATGGCGTGCCTGAACTGATCTCCGTGCTGCGGGGGGAAGAAACGCTTGAGGACGCGCGGAAATCCGCGGTCCTTGCCATCGGCCGCTATACGCGGCGGCAGGCGACGTGGTTCCGACATCATGCGTTGGGGAAAGAGGGTGACGCGATGATTTCGTTGCTTAGATATACCCATTTTGCGCAAGATTCGGAAAGTGAGTATGAAAAAATAGAGAACTTTATATCGGAACGAGTTGACGCCGCCGCGTTGTCGTCCTAAATCCGGCGGCTCATACCTTGGGAGGAAACGGTGACGGCTGCTGAAAGAGACGCAGGAACAGGCAACGAGGCGCTGAATGGCGCGGAAGTGCTTCTGCGCGTTCTCGATGAAGAGGGTGTGGAGGTCATATTCGGATATCCGGGTGGGGCTGTCCTTCCGATTTACGATGCTCTTTTCAAGCAGGACCGGATTCGCCACATTCTTGTGCGTCACGAGCAGGCCGCCGTTCATGCGGCAGAAGCTTATGCGCGCTCGACGGGCAAGGTTGGCGTGGTTCTGGTGACGTCGGGTCCGGGGGCGACCAATGCCGTGACCGGGCTTGTGGACGCGCTGATGGATTCCATTCCGCTCGTCTGTCTGGCGGGACAGGTGCCGACGAAGCTGATCGGCAATGATGCGTTTCAGGAAGCCGACACGACGGGCATCACGCGCCCTGCGACCAAGCACAATTATCTCGTCCGGGAGCCCGGAACGCTGGCACAGATCGTGCGTGAGGCGTTCGAGGTTGCGCGTTCGGGACGTCCGGGGCCGGTTCTGGTCGATCTGCCCAAGGACATCACGGTCGGCAAGGCGCCGCTGACGAAGCCTGCACTGTCGCGCCTCCAGCGGCTGCGTCATCAGGGTGGACCGGATGCGAGCGCAATCGCCCGGACCCTCGAAGCCATGAAGACGGCGAAACGTCCGCTCTTTTACACGGGTGGCGGCATCATCAATTCCGGGCCGGAAGCGTCGGACCTGCTGCGTCGTCTGGCGCGCAAGACCGGCTTTCCGGTGACGTCCACGCTGATGGGGCTGGGGGCGTTTCCGTCTCCCGATCCGCAGTTCCTGGGCATGCTGGGCATGCACGGTTCGGTTGAGGCGAACATGGCCACGCATGGCTGTGATCTGCTGATCGCTCTGGGATCGCGTTTTGATGACCGCGTGACGGGGCGTGTGGATGCATTCTCGCCCAATTCGTTCAAGGTTCATGCCGATATCGACCCGAGCCAGATCGACAAGATCGTGCCGGTGGATGTGCGGATCGAAGGCGATGTGCGCGATACGCTTGAAGCGCTGCTTGAAGGCTGGGGTGAGACGCCTGCGCCGGATCTGTCGGCCTGGTGGAACCAGATTGCGTCCTGGCGGAGTGTGGACGGGTTCGGCTTCACGCAGGACATGACGCCGTCCGCCATCATCCGTCCGCAGCACGCGGTTCGCCGTCTGTATGAGCTGGCGAAGGAAACGGGCCGCGATACGTTTGTCTCCACGGAAGTCGGGCAGCACCAGATGTGGGCGGCCCAGCACTTCCAGTTCGACAAGCCGAACCGCTGGCTGACGTCCGGTGGTCTGGGGACGATGGGCTATGGTCTGCCAGCCGCCGTGGGCGCGCAGGTGGCGCATCCGGATGCGCTGGTGATCGACATCGCCGGTGAGGCGTCCACGCTCATGAACATCCAGGAACTGGGGACGATCGCGCAATATCGCCTGCCGGTGAAGATCTTCATCCTGAACAACCACTATATGGGCATGGTCCGTCAGTGGCAGGAACTGCTTCATGGCTCGCGCTATTCGCAGTCCTACAGTGAAGCACTGCCGGATTTCGTGAAGCTGGCCGAAGCGTTCCATGCGACCGGGATGCGGGCGACGCATGTGGGCGAACTGGATGACGTGATTCGCCGGATGCTGGCGCATGATGGGCCGGTCGTGGCCGATATCTGTGTGGCGGAAGGCGAGAACTGCTATCCGATGATCCCATCGGGTGCGGCGCATAACCAGATGCTGCTGGGTCCGGATCAGGATTCCGAAGCGGCGGGACTGACCGAAGAAGGGAAGATGCTGGTCTGATGACGGAGACAATCCAGAATTCGGTCATTTCCGTCCTGATCGAGGACGAAAGTGGCGCGCTGGCCCGCGTGGTGGGCCTGTTTTCCGGCCGGGGCTATAACATCGAGAGCCTGACGGTGGCGCTGGTGGATGCGGAGCAGAAGCTCTCGCGCATCACGGTGCTGACGTCGGGCACGCCGATGGTGATCCAGCAGATCAAGGCACAGCTCAAGCGCCTGATTCCGGTGCATGATGTCTGCGACCTGACGGAAGAAGGCCCGTATGTGGGGCGTGAGCTTGCGCTGGTGAAGGTTGTCTCGTCCGGCGAGCGCCGGACGGAGGCCCTGCGCATTGCGGATTCGTTCCGCGCACGCCCAGTGGATACGACGGCCACGAGTTTCGTGTTTGAACTGACGGGATCGCCCGAAAAGATCGACGCGTTCATCGAGTTGATGCGCTCCCTTGGTCTGGCCGAGGTTTCGCGCACCGGGATTGCCGCCATTGGGCGCGGTCCTTCAGTCTTTCACCTTAACAAGGAGCCTGTCTGATGCGGGTATATTATGATCGCGATGCCGATCTGAATCTGATCAAGAGCAAGAAAGTCGCGATCATCGGCTATGGCAGCCAGGGTCACGCTCACGCCAACAACCTCAAGGACAGCGGCCTGACGGATATCGTCATCGGCCTGCGTCCGACGTCTTCTGCCGTCAAGAAGGCTGAAGAGGCTGGTTTCAAGGTTATGTCTCCGGAAGACGCAGCCGCGTGGGCCGATGTGGTCATGGTTCTGACGCCGGATGAAGGCCAGGGCGCCCTGTACAAGGACAGCCTTGAGAAGAACCTGAAGCAGGGTGCAGCCCTTGCCTTCGCGCATGGTCTGTCCATCCATTTCCGCATCATCGAAGCCCGTCCGGATCTGGACGTGTTCCTGATCGCGCCGAAGGGCCCGGGCCACACGGTTCGTTCCGAATACCAGCGTGGCGGTGGCGTGCCGTCCCTCGTGGCTGTGGCGCAGAACGCTTCGGGCAATGCGCTCGAAATCGCCCTGTCCTATGCCAGCGCCAATGGTGGCGGCCGTGCAGGCATCATCGAGACGACCTTCAAGGAAGAAGTCGAAACCGATCTGTTCGGCGAGCAGGCTGTCCTGTGTGGTGGCGTGGTCGACCTGATCCGCGCTGGTTTCGAGACGCTGGTTGAAGGTGGATATGCGCCGGAAATGGCTTATTTCGAATGCCTGCACGAGATGAAGCTGATCGTGGATCTGATCTACGAAGGTGGCATCTCCAACATGAACTACTCCATCTCCAACACTGCGGAGTATGGTGAGTACGTGACGGGTCCGCGGATCATCACGCCGGAAACCAAGGCTGAGATGAAGCGCGTTCTGACGGACATTCAGGACGGCACTTTCGTTCGTAACTTCATCCTTGAGAACCAGTCCGGTGGCGTTGGCTTCAAGGCCATCCGCGCCCGCAACGACGCGCACCAGATCGAGAAGACCGGTGAGAAGCTGCGTGCGATGATGCCGTGGATTGCCAAGGGCAAGCTGGTCGACAAGACCAAGAACTGATCAGGCGGGTCTGGAGGGCCGGATTCGGCCTCTCTGGATCGGGACGTATCAGCGTCTGTCGGGCGTCGGGATTTGGGGGGATTCGCTTCCCGCAGATCCGGCGCCCGAACTGTTTTCGGGGCTCGGGGATTTGTGAAATTTTTGGTCTCAGCCCTGTGTGCAGGAAAGGGAAAACCTCTTTCTCATGCAACAGGGACATGGGGCGAAAAAGATATGTGACATATTGGGGAATCGCCCCATAAAGTGCTTGCATCAGGGGGGAGGGGCCGGTAACTAGCGCGCTTCCTGGCCCAAGGGGGCATTTTTTGCCCAACAGGCTGTCTACTGGTTTGGGGGTACGTGATGAACGCACTTGCTCAACTGGGGATGGTATCGGAACTCCCGAGAGATATCCAGAACAGCGCCGCTCACTTCGTCGAGGATGAGCGCAAAGATTACTTCATTGAGCGTGATGGCGAGCGTTTTGCTGGCAATCACCTGCTGATCGATTTCTGGGACGCCCGGAATCTCGATGATCCGATGCGGATCGATGAAACGCTGTGTGAAGCTGCGGTTGCAGCTGGCGCGACGATTCTGCACAGCCATTTTCACCACTTCACGCCCAATGGCGGCGTGTCGGGCGTGATCGTGCTGGCAGAAAGCCATATTTCGATCCATACGTGGCCGGAACGGAATTATGCCGCTGTGGACGTGTTCATGTGCGGCGTGTGTGATCCGAACCTGTCGATTCCGGTGATGCAGCGCCTGTTCCAGGCCGGCCGGATCGAGGTCGATGCCGTTCGGCGGGGCCGCGTGCAGGACAAGGCCGCAAAGGCGGTCTGAACTGATGAAAGGGCCGGGTGAAACCGGCCCTTTTTCAATATACTCCGACAAGGAAACGATGATCCATGGCTGAAACATGGCTCAACGAGACACTGTACCCGGACTGGGGACAGCGTTTTCTCGTTACGCGCGAACTCGCACGGGTAAAATCCGATTTTCAGGACGTGGTAGTATTCGAAAGCTCCAGCCACGGTCGCGTGCTGGTTCTGGATGGCGTTATCCAGATCACTGAGCGGGACGAGTTCGTTTATCAGGAAATGCTGACGCATGTGCCTCTGCTGGCGCATCCCTGTGCGAAGCGCGTTCTGATCATCGGTGCGGGTGACGGTGGCGTTCTGCGTCGCGTGTTGCAGCATGAGACGGTCGAGAAGGCTGTCATGGTCGAGATTGACGGTGCGGTGATCGAGCTGTCCAAGCAGTATCTGCCGAACATTGCCGGAGATGCGTGGAACGACCCGCGGGCCGAGGTCATTGTCGGCGACGGCATCGACTATGTTCTGAAGGCGGCTGATGGGTCGTTCGACGTGATCATCGTCGACAGCACCGATCCGATCGGTGTGGGCGAAGTGCTGTTCACGGACGAGTTCTACAGCAACTGCGCGCGCATCCTTTCGGACGAAGGGCTGATCGTGAACCAGTGTGGCGTTCCGTTCATGCAGGCGGACGAACTGCATGAGACGAGCCTGCGTCGTGCGAAGTTCTTCCCGCATGTCGGTGCGTATGTCGCGGCTGTCCCGACCTATGTCGGCGGGTTCATGACGCTGGGTGTGGCCTCCAAGGGGCAGGCGCCGAACACGCAGACGGTTGAGCAGATCCGGACCCGTGCGGACGCTGCGAAGATCGTGGGCACGACGCGCTACTGGACGCCGGAGATCCATGTCGGGGCATTCAATCTGCCGCCTTATATTGCCGAGCATCTTCCGAAGACCGGAAAATGATCTCGCGCCTGCCTCTTCGTTAAAGGGGCAGGCGGTTACAGTTGGCTCTTCAGGCTGCTGTTGATCCGTTCCAGAAGTGTTACGAGAATATCGCGTTCAAGGGGTGTAAACCCCTTGAGTGCTGTACTGGTTAAATGTTCCATTATGGGAACGATATTCCGGCTTTTCCGCTGGCCGTCCGGCGTCAGTGTGACCAGTGTACTGCGGCGGTCTGTTGGGTCTGGTTCGCGCTGGATCAGGCCGTCGCGCTCCATCCGGGCGAGAAGTGTCGTCATGCCCGGCTGTTCGATATCCGCAAAATCCGCGAGGGCTTTCTGATTGAGCGCCTTCCCGTCCTGCAGGGCTTGCAGCACGGGGAGTTGACCGATTCGCAGGCCCGTCTTTTTGAGGGCGCGTTCCAGCAGGAGCGTGAAGAGTCTGGTGGTGCGTGTGGTCAGGGCGCTCAGGGGAGACGGGGCGGTCATGCGGATTCCGGGGATCATGTGGATGAAATACATAACGTGTTATGTATTTAGAAAATGAAAAACCCGGCGGCCCCGTTCGGGCCTGACCGGGCTGGAAAATCAGGGCTTCATTTTGGCCAGAGGCGCGACGCAGCGGTGCTCGCGATAGAGCGTCCATTCGTCGCAGATCTGGTTGGGCGGGAAGGTGCAGGTGCCGGTTTC
Source organism: Gluconobacter sp. Dm-44 (assembly GCF_018256175.1). Classification (NCBI taxonomy): domain Bacteria; kingdom Pseudomonadati; phylum Pseudomonadota; class Alphaproteobacteria; order Acetobacterales; family Acetobacteraceae; genus Gluconobacter; species Gluconobacter sp. Dm-44. The sequence continues at coordinate 7,979 of NZ_JAERLZ010000016.1, forward strand.
GCCGCCCGCAGTCCGCACGTCGCCATGTCGCCCGCCCTGCTGCGTGCAATAGACGCTGGCGGGGTTGGGGATGCCGATCAGGCGCGTGCGCGGATTATGCTGCGGATGGGACGCGCAGGCGGACACCGTGCCGCACAGGAGGGTGATGGCGAGGAGGCGTTTCGTGTTTGAAAGATGCATTGTTCAGGGAGCCCTTTTCTTCAGGAAGCGGACGCTGCGTTCCTTGATGTCCAGTTCTTTTACAGCGTTTGCGAAGACCTCGAAATGCGGGGTCTTGAGGTGCTCTTCGAAGGCGGCGCGGTCGGTATAGACTTCCACCAGGATGACGGTGTCGGCTTCCGTTTCGGGAGAGAGGACCGTGAAGCTGTGGCAACCGGATTCGTCGGCGACGGAGCGTTCGCTATCATAGGCGCAGACCTTAAGAAATCTGTCATAGGTTGCCGGTGTGGTCTCGAATTCGGCAATGACCGTCAGTTCGCCAGCCATGGAGGTCTCCTTTGTGCATTTAAGGTCTCGGGACACAACGCAGGAGCGATCGTAACGATTGCGGAGTTTTTCGGAAACTGGCAGGATTGGGGCGACCGACACGGGAGAGACCGGCCGAGAGGCTGGCGCCGAAGGAGCAACCGCCCCGGAAACTCTCAGGCCAAAGGACCGAGGCGGTCAGGACATTCTGGAGAGAGGTGCGCTTGACGCATCCGCCGACGGGATAGCGATCTCAGGCGAAAGGACAGAAGGGGCGACGTTTTTCCGGCCGCGTTCTGCGGAGTGCCGGGGGCGTCTGCATCTTCACGTCTTTAGAGAGAATGGACCGGGCTTTTTCGTATGAGCGATTCCCTCCAGCGTACTCCCCTTTACGATCTGAATCTGGAACTTGGCGCGAAGATGGTGCCGTTCGCAGGCTTTGAGATGCCGATCCAGTTCCCTGCGGGGCTGATGGCGGAGCATCTCCATACGCGCGAGAAGGCCGGTCTGTTTGACGTGTCTCATATGGGGCAGATCCGCATTGCCGCGAAAAGCGGCGATGTGAAGGACGCCGCTGCGGCTCTGGAGACGCTGGTTCCTGCCGATTATGTCGGGCTTGCCGCCGGACGTCAGCGTTATGGACTGCTGACCAATGACGAGGGTGGCATTCTGGACGATCTGATGGTCGCGAATATGGGCCATGATCTGCTGGTGGTCGTGAATGCGGGTTGCAAGGTTCAGGATGCGGACCGGATCGAGGCGGCGCTGTCTGAGCGCTGTGTTGTGACGCGCCAGTTTGATCGGGGGCTCATGGCGCTTCAGGGCCCCGCTGCGGAAGCGGCTCTGGCACCGCTTTGCCCGGCCGTGAAGGACATGCGCTTCATGGATGTGATCGAGACCGAGCTGGCCACTGCGACTGGGCCCGTGAAGGTGACGGTGTCGCGGTCCGGCTATACGGGCGAGGACGGGTTCGAGATTGGCTGTGCGGGCGCGGATTCCGAGAAGGTCGCACGCGCAATCCTGGCGCAGCCAGATGTGTTGCCGATTGGTCTGGGCGCGCGGGACTCGCTGCGTCTTGAGGCCGGACTGTGTTTGTATGGCAATGACATTGACGTCATGACCACGCCGGTCGAGGCCTCGCTGGGCTGGGCGATCCAGAAGGCGCGCCGTGAGGGTGGTTCTCGCGCTGGTGGCTATCCGGGTGCGGAAGTTGTGCTGAAGCAGACGCGCGATGGCGTGTCGCGTAAGCGCGTGGGGCTGCTGGCGGAAGGTCGGGCTCCGGTGCGGGCAGGGGCGAAGCTCTTTGCCGATGCCGAGGGGCAGAAGGAAATCGGGGTGGTTACGTCCGGGGCGTTTGGCCCGAGCGTGAAGGCTCCTGTTGCGATGGGCTATGTCGCGTCGGATCATGCGGCGCTGGACACACCCGTCTTTGCGGAACTGCGGGGCAAGTATGTGCCGCTGCATGTGCGGGCGATGCCGTTCGTGGCACCCGGCTTCAAGCGCTGAACTTACAGTAGACTTTCAGATCAGGAAAAAGCAGCAATGACGACCTATTACACGAAGTCCCATGAATGGATCCGCGTCGATGGCGAGCAGGCGACTGTCGGCATCACGACGCATGCCTCTGAAGAGCTGGGCGAGCTGGTGTTCGTTGAAGCCAAAGACGAAGGCACGGAAGTTGCTGCCGGTGATGCGGCGGCTGTCGTTGAGTCCGTGAAGGCGGCGTCCGACATCTATGCGCCGGTGGCGGGCACGCTGGCAGGCTTCAACGAGGCGCTGTCCGATGATCCGACGCTGGTGGGCCGCGATGCGGAAGGCGAGGGCTGGATCTTCCGCATGACGGTTTCCAACCCGGACGACCTCAAGAGCCTGCTGACGGCCGAGCAGTACAAGAGCCTCTGAGGCTTGCGGGGTCTGCGCTGGCAGGCCCCGTTTTTCTTTCAGCCTGCCCCAAATTCCTGCTTCCGCTTTTCATGAAATGCCAGAGAACCTGCCTGTGACGACCTTGTGGCCTGCCCAGACCGAAGATTTCAGCTCCCGCCATATCGGCCCGCGCCCTTCCGAAATCGGGGAGATGCTGCGGGTCGTTGGCGCGTCCAGTCTCGATGACCTGATCGACCGGACCATTCCGGCCGCCATTCTCGATCGAGGGGATCACGGGATCGGTGCGGCCCTGACCGAGCAGGATGCGCTCGCGCGTCTGCGTCAGATTGCGTCGCGCAATCAGGTTCTGACGTCCATGATCGGGCAGGGTTATTACGATACGGTTCTGCCGCCGGTCATCCAGCGGAATATTCTCGAAAATCCGGCCTGGTACACGGCCTATACGCCGTATCAGCCCGAAATCAGTCAGGGCCGTCTTGAGGCGCTGCTGAATTTCCAGACGCTGGTGGCGGATCTGACGGGGCTCGACATCGCCAATGCGTCCCTTCTGGACGAGGGCACGGCCTGTGCGGAAGCCATGGCGCTGGCGCAGCGTGTGGGCAAGTCCAAGGCGACGGCGTTCTTCGTGGATGCCGACACGCACCCGCAGACGGTTGCCGTGATCCGCACGCGGGCCGAGCCGCTGGGCTGGGATATTGTGGTGGGTGATCCGGAGAAGGATCTGGATGCGTCCTCCGTGTTTGGTGCGCTGCTGTCCTATCCGGGGTCTTCGGGGCAGGTGCGGGATCTACGCGGCGTGATTGCGGCGCTGCATGAGAAGGGTGCGATTGCGGCTCTGGCCTGTGATCCGCTGGCGCTCGTCGTGCTGGAAAGTCCGGGCGCTCTGGGCGCGGATATCGCGATCGGCTCGATGCAGCGTTATGGCGTGCCGATGGGGGCTGGTGGCCCACATGCGGGGTTCATGGCGACGCGCGATGCGTTCAAGCGACACATGCCGGGGCGTCTGGTTGGCGTGTCGCGCGACAGTGCGGGCAAGCCCGCCTATCGTCTGGCGCTTCAAACGCGCGAACAGCATATCCGCCGCGAGAAGGCCACATCCAACATCTGCACGGCGCAGGCGCTGCTGGCGATCATCGCATCCATGTATGCGGTGTATCATGGTCCGGAAGGTCTGAAGGCCATTGCGGCGCGCACGCACCGGATGGCGTCGATCCTGTCTGCCGGGCTGAAAGCTCTGGGCGCGAATGTTGAGACGGACGTGTTCTTCGACACGATCACCGTTCAGGCGGGTGCTGCTGCGCCACAGGTTCTGGCGCGGGCCGTGGCGTCCGGCATCAATCTGCGTGATGCGGGGAATGGCCGGATTGGCGTGTCCTGTGACGAGACCACGACGCCGGAAACGATCCGCGCAGTCTGGGCGGCGTTTGCGGGTGAGGGTGCGGATCTGGCGTCTGTCGAGCAGGCGCTCAATGTGACGGATGCGCTGCCGGAGGGGCTGTCGCGGACGGCTCCGTTGCTGACGCATCCTGTGTTCCATGCGCACCGTTCCGAGACGGATCTGCTGCGCTACATGCGCGCGCTGGCGGACAAGGATCTGGCGCTGGACCGGACGATGATCCCGCTGGGCTCGTGCACGATGAAGCTCAATGCGACGGCGGAGATGATCCCCATCACTTGGCCGGAATTTTCGCGGATTCATCCGTTCGCGCCCGCCGATCAGGTTCAGGGTTATGCCGAGCTGTTCACGTATCTGGAGCGCACGCTCTGTGCGATTTCGGGGTATGACGCCGTGTCGCTTCAGCCGAATTCCGGCGCGCAGGGGGAGTATGCCGGGCTTCTGGCGATCCGTGGCTATCACCGCGCGCGTGGGGACGAGAACCGGGACGTCTGCCTGATTCCGGCGTCCGCGCACGGGACCAATCCGGCTTCGGCGCAGATGGTCGGGATGCGGGTTGTTGTTGTGGCCTGCGATGAGAACGGCAATGTCGATGTCGAGGATCTGAAGGCGAAGATCGCGCAGCATGACGGGCGCGTGGCGGCCATCATGATTACGTATCCGTCCACGCATGGCGTGTTCGAGGAACGGATTGTCGAGATCTGCGAGCTTGTCCATGAAGCAGGTGGACAGGTCTATCTGGATGGCGCGAACCTTAATGCACAGGTTGGTCTGGCGCGCCCGGGGCTGTATGGCGCGGATGTGTCGCACTTCAATCTGCACAAGACGTTCTGCATTCCACATGGCGGTGGCGGGCCGGGCATGGGGCCGATTGGTGTGGGAAAGCACCTCGCTCCGTATCTGCCGGGACAGCATGGTATTGCGGTGTCCGCGGCACCTTACGGCTCCGCGTCCATTCTGCCGATCTCCGCTGCTTACATCATGATGATGGGCGACGCGGGTCTGCGTCAGGCGACGACGATGGCGATCCTGAATGCGAACTACATCGCGTCGCGTCTGGAAGGGCATTATCCGGTTCTGTATCGCGGCACCAACGGCTTTACGGCGCATGAATGCATCGTGGATCTGCGGCCGCTGAAGGATACGGTCGGTGTAACGGTGGACGATATCGCCAAGCGTCTGATCGACCACGGGTTCCATGCGCCGACGGTCAGCTTCCCGGTAGCGGGGACGTTCATGATCGAGCCGACGGAATCTGAAGGCAAGGGCGAGCTGGATCGCTTCTGCGATGCGATGATCGCCATTCGCGCGGAGATTGCCGAAGTTGAAGCCGGGCGTGTGGCGATGGAGGCTAGCCCGCTGCGCTTTGCGCCGCATACCACGGCGGATCTGGCTGGCGCGTGGGATCGGTCGTACAGCCGCGAGGCCGGGTGCTTCCCCGGCGGTGTGGACACGTCGAAATACTGGTCGCCGGTCGGGCGTCTGGACAATGCCTGGGGGGACCGGAACCTCGTCTGTTCCTGCCCGGATATTTCGACCTACGCTGAAGGCTGAACAGCTTTCTCAGTCTGGTATTCAGGAAAAGGCGTCTTCCTTCGGGAGGGCGCCTTTTTACTGTCCGGGCTCTTTTGCTGTGATACCCGGCATGGGTTCTTTCTCACAAAAGTGTGCGGTATGGTTTCACGTGAAACACTGCCCGTCTTCGGAAAGGTCGCGGCCGGGCAGTTGCCATTGTTGATGAGGAATTCCCCCATGAGTCAGACGGTTCACATCACGGCTGTTGTCACGGTCGCGGCGGACCATGCCGCAGCGGCAGAGCACGCATTTGCGGCCTGTATCGTGTCTTCGCGCAAGGAAGAAGCCTGCCGCCAGTATGTGGTCAGCAGGGATATCGAAAAGACTGGCCGGCTTGTGGTTTCCGAAGTCTGGACTTCGGAAACCGGGTTCGAGGCGCATCTGGCGTCACCGCATTTCAAGGCTCTGGGTGAGGCACTTGGAAAACTGGATGCGCAGCTCGACATCATGAAAGTCCGGCCACTGGATGAGGCTGCGGACGCGGTCTGAAAAAGCGTTTTTCATTTCTGTGGGAATATGCCCCATTTCGGGGATCGACTGCTTTGCGGAGCAGCCTTTAAAGACAGGAGAGTCTCTGATGGTTTCGATGGTGACGTTCAAGGTTGACGGGATGTCGTGCAATGGATGTTCGGGCAAGTTGCAGTCTGCCCTGTCCAATGTTCCGGGTGTGTCGTCGGCGGAAGTAACGCTCGATCCGGGGCAGGCTGCCATTCAGTACGATGAGCAGAAAGTGACGCCGGTGGCGTTGCAGCATGTTGTCGAAGATGTTGGTTTCGACGTTATCGCCTAAGAGGCGTTTGAAGGGCCTGCCGCCTATCGTTTGTAATGCGGCAGGCCGAGTCCTTTGATGAGGGCTACGGCGCGCAGGCTGAAGCCAGCCACGACGGCAATTGCGGCCGCAAAGCTTGTATTGAGGCCCAGCGCCGTCAGGGAGACATAGCTTCCTGACGCCAGCGCGACGGCTGTGACGTAGAGTTCCGGTCGGATGATGATGGACGGCACGCCTGCCAGGACATCCCGGAAAATACCGCCCATGCAGGCGCTGACGATTCCCATGAGGGCCGCCGGAATCAGCGGAATGCCGTAGGCCAGCGCCTTGGCTGAGCCGAAGACGCCATAGGCTGCGATTCCAAGGCCGTCGAACCATTCCACCGCGAGGGCTGGCCAGAAGCGGGCCGGGGTAAACCAGACGGCGATTGCTGAAAGCAGGCAGGCGGCAATGGGGACGGAAGCGTGCATCCAGAAAACGGGGGCACCGATCAGCAGGTCCCGCACCGTTCCGCCACCGACGCCTGTGATGGCCGCGAAGAACATGAACGTTACGATGGTCAGGCGCGCGCGAGCGGCTTCGATCGCACCGGAAATCGCGAAGACGATCGTGCCCGCGATGTCGAGAACTGGCAGGGCGGACGAGGAAAATGCCTCAAGGGCAGGAGGGATCATCGGGTCGTCTTGGGGTGGGGTGTTGAAAACAGAAAAGCCCGGCGCGAAGGCCGGGCTTTCCGTTAAAGCGATGTTGTGACCCGGATCAGACCGAGTAGTACATCTCGAACTCTACCGGATGCGGCGTGTGTTCGAACTTGTAGACTTCCGGCCACTTGATGTCGATGTAGCTCTCGATCTGGTCCTTGGTGAAGACTCCGCCTTCGAGAAGGAATGCGTGGTCTTCCTGAAGGGCTTCGAGCGCTTCACGGAGCGAACCACAGACCGTCGGGATCTGGGCCAGTTCTTCCTTCGGCAGTTCGTACAGATCCTTGTCCATGGCATCGCCCGGATGGATCTTGTTGCGGATGCCGTCGAGGCCGGCCATCAGCATGGCGGCGAAGGCGAGATACGGGTTCGCCATCGGGTCCGGGAAGCGGACTTCGACGCGCTTGGCCTTCGGGTTGGTCGCGTGCGGGATACGACACGACGCCGAACGGTTCGCTGCGGAGTAGGCCAGAAGCACGGGGGCTTCGAAGCCCGGGATCAGGCGCTTGTAGGAGTTGGTGGACGGGTTCGTGAAGGCGTTCAGGGCCTTTGCGTGCTTGATGATGCCGCCGATGTAGAACAGCGCGTCTTCGGACAGATCTGCATACTTGTCACCGGCGAAGGTCGGCTTGCCGTCCTTCCAGATGGACTGGTGGACATGCATGCCCGAGCCGTTGTCGCCCGCAATTGGCTTCGGCATGAACGTGGCCGTCTTGCCGTAGGAGTGGGCAACGTTGTGCACGCAGTACTTGTAGATCTGCATGAAGTCTGCGGACTTCACGAGCGTGTCGAACTTCGTGCCGAGTTCGTGCTGCGACTGTGCGACTTCGTGGTGATGCTTTTCGATCGGCAGGCCCATTTCGCCCATCGTCGAGAGCATTTCGGCGCGCAGGTCATGCTCGCTGTCCACGGGCGGGACCGGGAAGTAGCCACCCTTGACGACAGGGCGGTGACCCATGTTGCCTTCCGGATATGCCTTCAGGGATGCGCCGGGGCCTTCGATGCTGTCGAGCTGATACGTGCCGAAATTCGGGCCTGTGCCGAACTGTACGTTGTCGAAGATGAAGAACTCGGCTTCCGGACCGAAGAATGCCGTATCACCGAAGCCAGCCGACTTAAGGTAGGCTTCTGCGAGCTTTGCGGTCGAGCGCGGATCCCGGTTGTAGAAATTGCCCGTCTTCGGATCAATGATGTCGCAGAACAGGATCAGCTGCGGCTTGGCCGAGAACGGGTCCATGACGGCCGTTTCCGGGTCCGGCAGCAGGACCATGTCGGACTCGTTGATGGCTTTCCAGCCCTGGATGGACGAGCCGTCGAACATGAAGCCTTCGACGAAGGTATCGTCTTCGATGGTTGAGACCGTCTGGGTCGTGTGGTGCCACTTGCCCTTGGGGTCCGTGAAGCGCAGATCGACGAATTCCGCCGCGTGCTCCTGGATCATCTCGAAGACGCGGGCTACGGCCAGCGGGTTCGGAGCGGGCGGCTTGCCGGACGCTGCCGGAGCAGCCTTGGGCGCTGCGGCCTTTGCGGGACGGCGCGCCGGAGCGGCCTTCGGTTTCACGGTAGAGGAAGTGGGGGCTTTCTTGGCCATCGATCTGTCGCCTTGCATCGTGTAAACGGCTGCAAAACGATTAAGCGACAAATGCCCGTCTGTCGAGTATGGGAAATTACGCCATTCTGCGGATTTGAGGTAGAATCTTGCGGAAGCGGATCAAAGCTTTCCACGTCTGGTCCGGAACTTGCATGCAAAGAGGGCAGCGAGACTCTTTTTGGGAAATATCCTCATGACCCGTGCTGCCGAATCTCTGGATGGCTGGAAAGACAGTGATCTGCTGTCCCTGCCGGTTGAACGTTATCTGCATGAATTCAGGGGCGGCCTGCTGAGCCTGCCCGAGAGCGAGCGGGATCTGATTGTTTCTGAAGTGCGGGCGCAGGTTGCAGCGCAGGCGCGGCTGGGCGATGGGGCCGTACAGGCGCTTTTGGAAAAGCTGGGAAAGCCGGACAGGCTCGCCGCACGCTTTACGATCCGGCATGAACTCTCTGTTGGGGTACAGCAGTCCAATCCGTTTGCTCTGCTTTGGGTGCTGCTGCGACTGGCTGCGGGAAGCCTTTTGGCGTTCACAGGTGGCCTTGTTGTCATTGTGTTCGGTCTGACGGGGCTTCTGCTCACGGCGATGCCTGCGTTGCGGTTTTTTGTTCCGCAGGACGTGTTCGTCAGGAATGAGGGCCTGTTTACGATCACGGTTACGACAGGTGGTGCACCGAAAAATGCCATTCCACTTTCATGGGAAGCGGCCATTGTGTCCTGTGGTGTCGGGATTGTTCTGATCGTGCTGGCAATGCTTCTGATGCGAGGGCTGGGGCAGGTCCTGCTACGTGATATGCGTCGGAAAACACGGATGCAGGACTGAAAGGCTTTTCAGCCCAGCGTTGGCCTGCAATGGTGAGGGACTTTGTGTTTTTCGTGTGCTCTGGACCTCATCAATGAAAACTCCGAATCAGTATCTTGCGGGTCTTCCGACGACCATTTTCACGATCATGTCCCAGCTTGCCGTGAAGCACGGAGCGATCAATCTGGGGCAGGGGTTCCCGGATACGGAGGGGCCGCAGGATATTATTCAGGTGGCTGCGGAGGCGCTCCAGGACGGGCGTAACCAGTATGCGCCGCTGACGGGACTGCCTGAGCTGCGCGAGGCTGTGGCGTCTTCCAACCGGCGTTTCTATGGGCTGGAGGTTGATCCGGCGACGGAAGTGGTTGTGACATCCGGGGCGACCGAAGCGCTGGCGGCTTGCCTCATGGCGGTGGTGGAGCCGGGGGATGAGGTGGTGGTGATCGAACCGCTTTATGACACCTATCTGCCAGCGCTCAGGCTTTTGGGAGCCGTTCCGCGCTGTGTGCGGCTTCAACCGCCGCACTGGTCTTTGCCGGAAGCGGAACTGCGGGCGGCGTTTGGACCGAAGACCAAGGCGATCATGCTCAATTCGCCGATGAATCCGTCCGGGAAGGTTTTTGTCCGCGAGGAGCTTGAACTGATTGCGGATCTGGTGCGGGAGCATGATGCGTATGCGATCTGCGATGAGGTTTATGAGCACCTGACGTTTCACGTGAAACACATGCCCCTGATGACGCTGCCGGGAATGCGGGAGCGGTGCATGCGGATTGGGAGTGCGGGCAAGAGTTTCTCCCTGACGGGATGGAAAGTCGGCTATGTGACCGCGCCGGCCGCTCTGGCATCCGTAGTGGCCAAGGCGCATCAGGTTCTGGTGTTCGCGACCGCGCCGAACCTTCAGCGGGCCGTGGCTTATGGGCTAAACAAGGACGAGAGTTACTATCAGGCTCTGTCCGCCCAGATGGAAACGCAGCGGGATCTGTTGCGGGACGGTCTGCATCGTCTGGGCTTTGAGACATTGCCCGCCGATGGGAGCTATTTCATCGTGGCAGATATCTCGCGTCATGCGGACGGACGTAATGATGTGGATTTCGCGTGCTGGCTGGTTGAGCATGCGGGCGTTGCGACGATCCCGGTCTCAGCCTTCTATGATCCTGAAGGGGATGCGCCGCCGCAGAACCTGATCCGGTTCGCATTCTGCAAAAAGCCCGAGATCCTGTCTGAAGCCTTGAAACGGCTGCAAAAAGCCCTTTCTTAAAAGCTCAGTTCCGTCACCCGTTTTCTGTCTGGAGATTTTTCATGTCTGTTGCTGCTGATGCTCTGGGCGCTCTTGCGACGACCGATGCCCTGTTTTTCGGGCGGCCTGATTCAAAGCTGACCCGCGATGACGCCAAGGCGCTCGTTAATCGGGGGCTTGAGGGTGTGGATGACGGTGAGCTTTTTCTGGAATATCGGGAAAACGAGAGCATCAGTCTGGATGACGGGACGATCCGTTCGGCCAGTTTCAACACGTCTTCAGGTTTCGGTTTGCGGGCTGTTCTGGGAACGGAGACGGCATTTGCCCATGCCGACGATATCAGCCGCGACGCTCTGGCGCGGGCCGTCAGCACGGTCGGCGCTGTTCGGCAGGGACGGAGTGGTGTGATGGCGCCGGGGCCGCAGGCGACGAACCAGCGGCTTTATGGAGACTCCCGTCCGCTTGAGGGAACGGATTTTGCGGCCCGGGCTGCGGTTCTGAGCGAAATTGATGCCTATGCGCGGGGGCTGGATTCCCGTGTGGTGCAGGTGAGTGCCGTGCTGAGTTCCGAATGGCAGGCGGTGCAGATCATGCGTCGGGCGGATGCCGGGGGCGATGTTGCGGATCTGCGGCCTTTGGTGCGAATGAACGTGTCGGTCGTTGTGGAAAAGGATGGCCAGCGCGAGAGCGGAAGCTGTGGTTTGGGTGGGCGGTACGAACTGGACCGTCTGCTGGCTCCGGAAACATGGCGGGATGCGGTCGATCAAGCGCTGAAACAGGCCCTGATCACGCTGGATGCCGCGCCGGCACCTGCGGGTGAGATGGATGTGGTGCTTGGTCCGGGCTGGCCGGGCATTCTGCTCCATGAAGCCGTAGGCCACGGGTTGGAAGGAGATTTTAACCGTAAAGGGACGTCATCCTTTTCGGGAATGATCGGCAAACGTGTGGCCTCTCCGGGTGTGACAGTGGTTGACGACGGAACACTGCCCGAATGCCGGGGATCGCTCAGTGTTGATGACGAAGGTACGCCGACGTCCCGGACGGTGTTGATCGAGGATGGCATTCTCACGGGTTATCTTCAGGATCGTCTGAATGGCCGTCTGATGGGGACGAAATCGACCGGAAACGGGCGCCGTCAGTCCTATGCTCATGCTCCGATGCCTCGCATGACCAATACGCTGATGCTGGAAGGGAGTGCCACGACGGACGAGATGATCCGTTCGATCAAACGGGGCCTCTATGCCGTGAATTTTGGTGGTGGGCAGGTTGATATCACGTCGGGGAAATTCGTGTTCGCGGCTTCGGAAGCCTATCTGGTGGAAGACGGGAAAATCATCCGTCCGGTCAAGGGGGCGACCCTGATTGGAAATGGGGCGGATGCCATGAACCAGATTTCCATGATTGGGTCCGATGTGGCGCTTGATCCGGGGATTGGAACTTGCGGTAAGGCTGGTCAGGGTGTGCCGGTGGGCGTTGGTCAGCCGACCCTGAAAATTTCGGGTCTGACGGTAGGTGGTACGGGCTGATCCGGAAAATCTCGGTCGGAGAGGCGAAAGCAATCAGCGATGGGACATAATTACGCAAAGCCGTTAACGGCTGAGGCCCGCATGGAACGGGTTTTCTCCCGCCTTCCTGAGGACTGGACCGTCAAAATGGAGCGCCAGCGGGGAGAAAAATGGGCGGTCCTGATGCAGCGTCCGGACGGGATGCTGCATCAGGAAACCGCTGATAGCCTTATTGAGGCGCTGGAAGAGGTGTGGCGCGCCCTGAGATAAAAGCTCTTAGAAGCTGCTCTGGGTTGCGAGCATGAAAAAGATCCGGTTTACGGCGGGATAGACCAGAAACTGGATCAACAGCAGGACCACCATGGGCGCAAAATCCACGCCACCTGTGTTGGGCAGGATACTGCGGATCGGCGCCATAACAGGCTCGACGATCTTGGCCAATGTGTTGAAAATGGAATAGAAAAAGCGGTTGCGGATATCGAGGATGCCGAAACCAAGCAGCATCGACAAAATGCAATACGCCAGAAGAATCCATACGAAAGCCTGGATCAGCATCAGGATAATGGTGTGCAGGGCAACCATGCAAAAAACCTCGTCGAATGTCGGTTAGGGCAGCCGAAAGGCCGGTCGGAAAACGCTTGTAGCCATAGCAATAGCACAGAACAACATCCTGCGCTCAGGTCTGCTTGACAGCGTGAAGGAAGAGGAGAACTATCGTTCAACCGTGGGGCTGTAGCTCAGATGGGAGAGCGCCTCGTTCGCAATGAGGAGGTCAGGGGTTCGATTCCCCTCAGCTCCACCACGGTTCTCTCTCTTCTTTAAATAAAGCAATGTGCGAAAATTGCTTTTTCCTGTCGCTGACCCGTCCGGAAATGCGTCTTCGATTTTCAATATAAAACAGGCCATATGCTGCACGATGTTTGCGCAACATATGGCCTGTCGGGTTTATTGATCAGGGAAAATCGTTGTTATTCAGCCGATGTGGCAGCGGCAGGCTTTTTGGTTCGGGTTTTAGTCTGAGTTTTTCTCGTCGCGGGCTTTTCCGTGGCAGGAGACACCTTTTTCGGTTCAACCGTGAATATCGGGGCGTCCCAGAGAGGGCGAATTTTCTTTCTGGAAGACGCGAGAGGGGGATAACGCGTTTCGTCCACGCCCGGGATTGTCAGATCATAAAAGACCTGTCGATCGAGGGTGAAATGCGGGTTGTAAAATGGGTCCGTACGGAGCGTTTTGCCCCATTTTTCAATCATGAACTGCGTTTCGTGGAAGAAGCGGCGCTCTGTTGAAGGGCGATCGTCGCTGCCGCGGCTCAGGCTTTCATGATGCTCTGCACAGAAGTCAGGTGTCCAGATGACCTTGTAACCAGCGTCGCGAACTTTCAGGCACAGATCGATATCGTTGAACGCGACTTTGAGATGTTCTTCATCAAAGCCTCCAACCAGTTCGAAGGCCGGACGACGGATCAGCATTCCGGCTGCGGTTACAGCCGAAATTTCCTGTGGGAAGTAGGCACGACCGGCATAACCGCCTTCGTTTCGCGGGATGCCGACATGGGCATGGCCGGCGACATCACCGATCCCGAGAAGGACTCCGGCGTGCTGGACGGTCTGATTGGGATAAACGAATTTACCGCCAACGATTGCGACCTGCGGATCTGCGAGAGCTTCGTTGACCAGAATTTCGAGCCAGTTTTCCTGTTCAACAAAGACATCGTTGTTGAGGAATAGAAGAAAATCAGACGCTTCGTCTTTTGCCGCGAGATTGTTGATGCGGGAATAGTTGAAGGGCTCCTTGACAGTCAGAATCTCGACATTGGGAATCTCGTCGACTTTTTTTGCAAAAGCCTCTGCCTCTTTCGTGATCGACCAGTTGTTGATCAGAATGACCTTGTAATTCGGATATCGGGTATATTTCTGGATGGCATCCAGGCATCGCTCGGTGGTGGGAATTTCATCCTTGTAAGGGATGATGATCGTGACCGACGGAGACTGATTGAACTGCCAGTCCACTGTGTAGAGTGTCATTCCCATTTGGGAATCGACATTGGCAGGCAGATTACGACGTTCAAGGTGATCGTTCACGGCCTTGATGCCCGCATCAATGGCGTAACGCTTATTGCCAATGTCGGAGGCTGTAGAATTGGCGGTGATGCGCCAGTGATACAGAATTTCGGGGACGTGATGGATTTTCTCAGCGGGAATATGCTCGGAGGCGCGGAGCAGGAAATCGTGGTCCTGTGCGCCGTCATAGTCCTTGTTGAGGCCGCCGACTTTCTGCAGGGCAGAATGACGGATCATCACGAAATGGCAGACATAGTTGACGCCGAGAAGAAGCCGGTAGTTCCAGTCGGTCTTGAAGGCGGGTTCCCGGTAATAACCGCTGGCGTCAATTTTATCTTCGTCTGAATAGATCAGATCGGCGCGGCTTCTCGTCGCTTCCCGCAGCATGTATTCGACAGCGACATCTGCAAGCAGATCATCATGATCGAAGAATGCGACCCATTCACCCTGAGCAGCTTCGAGGCCCGCATTGGTCGCAATGCTGATGCCGCCATTCTTTTCTTGGAATATTGGCTTGATGCGAGGGTCAGCCTTGGCAAAATCTTCGATGACGGCGCGCAGCTCGGCATTTTTGCTACAGTCATCAACAAGGATGAGTTCCCAGTTCTGCCACGTCTGGGCACGGACACTTTCGATAGCTGCTGTGAAATCCGTAAGATCCGGATTCCAGACCGGGCAGACAATACTGACCAGTGGGTCTCCGGCGATAAGATCATTATCGCGGGTGCGATCGACATATTTTCGCAGAACCGGGAAGTAGGCCGTTGCCCAGGAATGATAATCGGCAATGGTAAATCCGGGTTGGGGAAGAATTTCCCGGACCTTGCGACGCAGACGGGTCAATTCCACATGTAGAGCGTCAATCTGATCAATCACGTCTATAATTAGAGATTCGTTTGCGTCCGTAACAAAACTGGTCAGGCAGGGGCTGTTGGTCACTTCCAGCATGTCGGGCAGGACGTAGAAACGGAATTCTTGCTCGTAGGGTTTGCGATACAGATCCGGCGGCGAAAACTGGAAACCGCAGTAGGGATCGCAGGACAGCGCTTTTCCGACGTCCCCACGATATCTGTTGGCTTCGATTTGGGCAATTTTCTGACCATTGCAGGTCACGAGAATTTGTTGGTTTCCCTTCCATCCTTCAATGTCGTTGCCGCAGACAACCCAGCCGCTCAAGGCGCCTTGTTTCAGACCATCGACAAAGGAACGTGTTTCTACCGGAAGCCTGCCAGAGAATGAGATATGCTCCAGCTTCTGATTTTGTGAGTAGAGTTCAATTTGTTTGAGGCGGTTTTTGAAGGTGATATTATGTTTTTCGCCATCCAGAAGGCTGGGAGGCATTGGTATCTGGAAGCCGGTATTTTTGGATGGAATGCCGGAAGCGTGAACATCGTCACGCAGATCTGTACAATGGAACTGAAGAAATTCCTGACCATCTGCCAACGCGTGAAGGAATACAGGCTGTGACGGATTTTCAGTATCTGTTGCCCATCCTCGGATGCCATGAACAGAAAACTCATCAATCTGGCAGATAATCATTAATTTTCCCCTGACAAGTTATTAATATTTTAATTCTGAAATAGTATTTCAATCCTAGAATAAAAACTGTCGCCTTCAAAGACTTAGTCCAGATGATTTTTTCTCATCAAATATCGGAGTGTAAGGCATGAAAAGCTCCAGTACCATGATACGCGAGACGTGCCATTAAGATCCCGTATTTTCTCCAGTGCCGTCTGAATTTTAGAATGTGCGGGTTTATCGAGGCGCAAAAAGCCCTAAATCAAGATGGTGCCCGTTTGAATAATTGACGCCTTGGAGGCGACCATATTCAACACTATCGAGGCCATATTTGGTTAAGGCTTTATTAAACGCGGCCTCATCGCGGCGATCAATCAACGCCAGACTACATTGTGGATGGTCGTGTAGATACTCTGCGGCGGCTGCTGGCCCGATAAGTTGGGTGTTGGGACCCGCAAGAAAGACAAGACTTGGTTCTGAATAAGATGAAGACACGAGGATGCTGTTCGTGCAAGGGCGAACATTCTCGAAAAGGTCAGCGATTCTGGGGCTGAGACGGATAGTCTGTAGGTTAGGGATAACCCCCAGAAAGAGACCTGCATGAGCGATGACGGCGGCGCCCATGGCGCAGAAGGCGGCCTGTTTGCGCTCCTGTTTCAGCAGCATTACGACGGCGCCGAGCATCAATGGCAGGGCGCCACCCAGCGCGATAAGGGCTGAGGGAGAGACTTTATGTTCAAGGCTATAGAGCGCGACACTCCCAGCGAAACAGAACGCGAGACCGATAATCGTCCACAAGACGCCGTAAGCACCAAGCAGGGCTTTGGCCCATCGCGGGGTTTTGGGAATGGGCCAGAGCATCAGACTGGCTGCGGTGAGAATGGCAATCGCCGGATAGGTTGGCAGGACGTAGTGGGGGAGTTTGGTCGCGATCAGTTCGAACACCAGCCAGTGGGGAAGAATCCAGCTCAACAGGAAGCGGACCTGTGGCAGTTTTCTGTTCTTCCAGACGGACGGGATGGCGAGGGCGGCGAAAAGCGATCCGGGCCAGAAGGCCAGTCCGAAGACCAGAAGGTGAAAGCCGGGGGGAAGCCCGTGGGCTTCCTGACCATGAGCCACCTTGCCAAGAAAGTTACGCCCGACCGCGCGGGCAAAGAAGTCTCCGCCGCTGATGACTTCAATGGCGACGCACCAGGGAACGACGACGGCAAGCATGATGAGCCAGCCCCAGCGGGGGCGAAGACGAGACCACCATGACCGGTCGCGCTCCATCAGCCACAGGGCCAGCGGGGTACCGAATCCCGGAATGAGGACGACGGGGCCCTTGAGCATGAGGCCCACACCCAGAGCGAGCCAGTAGGCAATGGCCACCCGGAGATGCGTTGGGCGATTTTTCTGCCGATCTGTAAAGGCGCATAAAAGCGCGGCCTGAATGCAGAGGATGTCGAGCAGCAGGACGGTGTCGATGGTCGCCATATGGCTTTCGGCGACGAACAGGGTAGAGACCATTAACAGGCCAGCGGCCATCAGGCCGGTGGGACCTCCGAAGAGGGTCGCGCCGATCCAGGCTGTTAACGGTATGATCGTCGCTGCGGCGAGCAGGCTTGGAATCCGGTACGGCCAGGTTTTGCGTAGAACGGAAGGACCGAAGATTTTTTCTGCTGCTGCTGTTGAGGCTGCTTCCAGCCAGTAGATTCCGGCCGGTTGCAGATAGCGTGGCTTGTCCTGAAAGCGGACGTCGATGAAGTTGTGCGAGAGGAGCATCTGTTCCGATGCTTCCATGTAGCGCGGTTCGTCCCGATCAAGCGGCGGAAGTGTCGTGCGGCCTGGTAGGGCGAGCAGAAAGGCCAGAAGCCCCAGAAAAGCATAATGCCGGAGTTTCAGGGTCATGGGCACTCTCCGCGCCGTTCTGTCAGGCCGGACGTGCGGCAGGGAACCGCGGCAGCGGGACCCGGTGACGGTTTCAGTGTTCGGTCAGGTGATCGGGCAGGTGCGTGCGGTTCTGGAGCCACATGACGCCCAGAAGGTCACGGATTCCCACGAGAGCCCGGTTGAAATTGGTATATTTCGAGCTGCCATGCAGTCTGGCGCGATGCTGGACTTCGATGCAGATCAGAGGCGCGCCGTAATGTCCCAGCAGGGCGGGTAGGAAGCGGTGGACGCCTTCAAACTGTGGGATTTTTAGAAAGAGGTCGCGCGGGAAGAGCTTGAGCGGTGCGCCTGTATCGGGGCAGCCGTCGTTCAGGAGGCGACGGCGCAACCCGTTTGCGAAGCGCGTGGCGATCCGGCGGGACAGACGGTCATTGCGCTTGCGCCGGACGCCCACCACCAGAGGCGGTGCACCTTGCGTCGATGTTGCACGCTCCAGCATTGTCAGAATGGCGGAAGGGTCATCCTGCCCGTCGCCGTCAATGGTGGCGATCCACTGCCCGTTGGCAGCAGTAATGCCGGTCCGGAGGGCGGCTGATTTTCCGAGGCGCTTCGGATGGCTGATGATGCGTAGGCGGGGCAGCAGCGTTTGCCGGGCTTCCAGAAGCTTTTTGACGGTGGCGTCTGTGCTGCCGTCGTCAATGGCCAGAATTTCTATTGAAGAGTCGGCACCGAAGGTTTCGGCCAGTTCCTGACAGACGGGGAGGATGTTATCCGCCTCGTTCAGAACGGCCATGACGACGGAAAGCCTTGTGGGCTGTCCGTCGTCATGAAAGGAACCTTGCACCGTGGAGGTGGGCATCGGATCAGGCAGCGGAGCGCCGAAGGGCTTCCGGCAGGCTGTTGATGCTCTGGTCGAGCAGGCTTGATGCGATGTCGGGGCTTTCCGTCAGGCGGGTCGACACGACGTCTCGGGCTGCGGCGACTGCGATCTGGGCAGCGCGATCCTGAATTTCACGGATGGCCGAGCGTTCGGCTGCGTGAATCCGATCCTGCGCCATTTTCTCGTAGCGGGCTGCGGCGGCTTCGGCGTCCTTGCGGGCGCGTTCTGCCAGACCGGCGGCTTCGGCCTCGGAGCGTGCAAGCATGGCCTGTGTTTCGGCCAAGGTCTTTTCACGCTCGCGGGTGGCATCTTCCAGCATCTGCTCGGCTTCGCGACGCAGGCGGGCTGCTTCGTCGAGGTCGTGGCGTACGCTTTCAGCGCGGGCGTCCAGATGGCCGGTGATGGCGATCCAGAGCTTGCGCCCGAAAATGACGAAGAACAGGACGAAGGCGAGGGCGGTCCAGAACCGGGGATCGTGGAACATCATCGTCTCCTTAGGCGCTGACGCGTTTGACGGCGCTGGCGACAGTCTGTTCGTCCTGCGTGCCGATCAGACGCGCAACCAGATCCTGTGTGGTGCTGGTAGCGATCTCGGACAGGCTGGACAGGGCCTGTTCACGGGACTGGGTGATTCGGGTCTCGGCGTTTGCGATCTCGGCTTCGAGACGCTTGGCCGTTTCCGCAGCGTGAGCATCCGCGCTGGCGCGGGCTTCGCTCTGGATCCGCTCCACATGGGCGCGGGCCTGCTCGGCTGCTTCATGACGGGCGCTGAGGAGTTCCGCGCTGGCGCGGTCAGCCTCGGCTTTTGCCTTGCGGGCAACATCCAGATCGCTCTGGATGCGGGTCCGACGGTTGGTCAGGACCCGTTCGACACGCGGCAGTGCGAAGCGGCTCAGGCCGAGATAGAAGCCGCCGAAAATAACGGCTCCCCAGACGACCTGTCCGATCAGCAGCGGATCGTGAAAGTTCAGCTGTGGCATGCCCGCAGCCACGGCACGGCCCGGCACGGCCGCAAGCGGAGCGGCGAACAGGAAGAGGCGTGGCGTACGGTACATGTTCGACCTCAGGCGAACAGGATCAGGAACGCGATCAGCAGGGCGAACAGCGCGACGGCTTCCGTCAGCGCGAAGCCCAGCATGCCGATGCCGAAGACATGCGGACGCGAAGCCGGGTTGCGGGCAACCGAGCTGATCAGCGTGGAGAAGATGTTGCCGAGACCCATGCCGACGCCGGCGAGGGCGAAAACGGCAATACCGGCACCGAGGTCACGGGCGGCCTGGGCGATGCTGATGCCGAATTCGTGAGCGGCTTGAACGTCCATTGTCAGGTTCCTTGTTGGGTCGATTAAAGGGTTAGTGCGAAGCTGGTGTGGCTCAGTGAGCGACGGCCTCACGCAGATAGATGCAGGTGAGGATGGCGAACACATAGGCCTGCAGCACACCCACCAGCAGTTCGAGGGCCGTCAGCGCGATGTTGATCGCGATCGGGGCGATGGCCAGAACATGGCCGAATGCGCCCAGACCGGCGAGCATGATCGTGAAGCCGGCAAACACTTCCAGAAGCACGTGACCCGCCACCATGTTGGCGAAAAGTCGGATCGACAGGCTGACCGGACGCGAAAGGAAAGAAATGAGCTCGATCGGCACCAGCAGCGGAGCAAGCCAGACAGGCGTTCCAGCGGGCAGGAAGTGCTTGAGGAAGCCGACACCCTGAAAACGGATGGAAGCAAGGATCGAGATGACGAACACCATGATGGCCAGACCGAAGGTCACAGCGATATGGCTGGTGTACGTGAAGGCGAAGGGCAGCAGACCGAGGTAGTTGCCGGCCAGAATGAAGAAGAAGATCGCGAAGACGAACGGGAAGAACGTTGCGCCGTTTTCGCCGATCGTGCTGACGGCGAGGTCATGCACGAAGTCGTAGCTGATCTCGGCAGCGGCCTGAAGGCGACCCGGCACAACGGCGGCAGGACGCATTCCGACATACAGAAAGACGAGAACGATGGCGACGGCGATCAGCATGAACAGCGGTGACTGCGAGAACCGCAGGGCTTCTCCCAGATGCCCGAGAACCGGATGGAGCTCGAACTGTCCGAGCGCGTCAATCGTCGATCCGGCTGCCACGCTGGCTTCTCCCGTCATCTTTCGGTCCGGACACCATGTCCGAATCCTTCAAAACCCGCCAGACATTCAACATGCCGGCACCACATCCCACCAGGGCGAAGACGGACAGGAACAAAGCCCTGTACCCGAACCAGTGACCCAAGGCGTAGCCTATGGCTACACCGACCGCGAGCCCGGCCACAAGGTCGGTTCCCACGCGGATCGCCAGTCCAAGGGATGACATGGAACTTTCATCATTGCCCGCATCGGTTACGGCGAATTCCCCTGAGCGGGGATCGAGCTTCTGACGGGCGCGCTTGAGGCGTTCGTCGAAGTTTCCGTCGTTACCGGCAGGGGCGTGTCCCATGAGATCTGATCCCTTACCCTGTACGCATCGTTTTCACCCGGTCATTCAACCGGATTCCTTCTCAGCGCAGGCGCTAGCTACCGGCGAGTCCGTTGACTGTCAATGTATTCTGCTCGCCCGAGCCTCTGAAACCCGTTTTTGTCCTAGCTGACCAGTTTTAGCCGCCGTCCCCGGTCTTTCCATTCCGGAATTTCGCCGGAGCTGCGTCCGAACGGAAGCATGGGGGCGGGGTCTTCCGAACTGGGTTCAAGGCGCGGGGCGTCGGGCATGGGCTGACCCAGATAGGCGTCCGACAGTGTGCGGAAGGCATAATCCAGCATTGAGGTCGCATAGGCGGTGGAGGGATCGCCTTCCACGGTGCCTGCGGGGCCGAAGCGCGTATAAGCGAATCGCTCCACGAAGGATTCCAATGGGGCGCCATATTGCAGGCCGATGCTGACGGCATGACCCAGGCAGTCCATCAGGCCACGGGCCATGGGGCTTTCGCGGGGCGGGGTGATGCTGATTTCGCCGAGCGTTCCGTCTTCGAACTCGCTGGTGCGCATGAAGAGGCTGTGCCCTCCCACTGCGGCACGCTGGGTGAAGCCGGTCTGGCGCATCGGAAGCGGACGACGCACGCCGCGGGCCAGTCTGGCCTGAAGGTCGGCGAGATCAGGTTCGGGAACGGCGGGCAGGAAATCCACGGCGTTTTTGAGGGCCGCATGCATGGCGCCCTGTGCTTCGGGGCGAACGGACGGCAGCGGGGTTTCGCCCGCCAGCGCCAGTGCCAGTGCGGATTCGGGCGTCAGGCCGCGGCAGGCTAGTCGGGCCAGCGTGGAGGCGCGCAGATGTCCGTCTTCGCGCAGAGGGGAGAAGGCCGGGGCGAGGCCGCAGGTCTCCACGCCCAGAAGGCCCTCGGTCGGACCGGGAGAAGAAAAGCCGGTTTCGATCGGGCAGAAGTGCCGACCATCGTCCGTGTTGTAGGCCGAAGCGGCGGCGGCGCGCAGGTCTGTCAGCGGGGATTCCGGGATGGCGGGCGGCGGCAGTTTCGTTCCGGCGCGGGCAACCGTGGTGGCGAGTGCTGACAGGGCGCGGGCCGCATTCCGGGCGTCGTCGCTGTCATAGTCGAGGCCGAGGGCCGCCAGGCAGGCGTCCAGATCGGTCAGCAGGACCAGGCCTGCAGCTTCGTCTTCAGGCTTCGCAGGCAGATCAAACAAGGGCAGCTCGCCAGTGCGTTCAATCCGTGTCGCGGCATGAAGGCGGCGCAGGGCGTCGCATGCCAGACGCAGGCAGGCGACGAAATGTTCCGTGGCGAATCCGGAATCCTGCACGAAGCTGGACAGGCGGATGGTGAAACCCGGCGCTTCGTCCGGCTGGCACTGCCACAGCGCCGTATTGGGTGCCATCTGCTGCATCAGCAGAAGATAGGACAGGCTACGCCCCGGAGCGGGGGTGTTCGCCGGGGTGCCGGGCAGAGGCGGGCACGCGTCGATCGTGTCCACCCAGCGCGCGGCTTCCGCGGCCAGTCTGACCGGCCCGCCGTTCAGGGTGATGCGCGCAAGGGCCTGCGCGGCCTCGTCATCCCAGGCAGCGGGAAGGGTGACGGAGCGCATGGCGCTGTCGTCGGGGTCGGTCATGACCTGAAGCGTCCTCATGCGAACGCCGGTCCAGTGAAGGCGAGCTGTCATGACGTAAATCTACGCCCTGCGCCGGTTGGCCCGTAAGCCGGAAAAGGGCCTCTAGATGGGCGCTAATGGGTGGGAACATGGGGATATGGGGGATAACATTTTTCCTACGCCTGATCGGAACGATTTCTGCGGGGGGATTGGACGTGGGAAGCGGAGTCGGGTAGTGCAGGAAGGATGATTTTCACGAGGGTATTGTCATGACCGCTGTTACGGTCCGCCATGACCGGCTGGAGCTTCTGGCCGGGTTCGCAGTCCTTGTCTGCCTTGCGGGACTTCTGGTGGCGGCGATGGTCGGGCATCATCAGGGCAATGACGGAGGCTATCCGGTTCATGCCTCGTTCAGTCAGATTGACGGGCTGAATGTGGGGTCGGATGTGCGTCTGGCCGGAATTACCGTCGGGCATGTGACCGGCACGACGGTCGATCCGAAGACGTTTCAGGCGCAGGTGACGTTCACGCTGGCGCCCGATGTGAAGCTGCCCACGGATTCCGCTGCGATCGTGACGTCTGACAGTCTGTTGGGCGGCAAATATATCGCGCTGTCTCCGGGTGGGGCGGATTCGCTGGTAAAGCCCGGCGGTGTCATGACGGAAACTCAGGGCTCCATCAGTCTGGAGCAGCTTCTGAGCAAGTTCATCTTCTCCGTGACGGATTCTTTGCAGAAGAGCCAGAAAGCTGCTGCGTCCAAGCCGGCTGCGGGCAGTCTGTCGGACGAGCCCTGAGCCATGACGCAGGCGCGTGAGGGTGCTTTTCTGTGGGTCGACCATGAGGGGAACCCTGTGTCCTGCGTGGAGAAAGTGCAGATCCTGCGCGAGAACGATGCGGAACTGCGTCAGGCTCTTCAGGATGCTTTTGAAGACGGGGTTCTGATGGGGGTTGCGCCACAGGCGATGTTGCAGACGTTTCAGGCCATGCTGTCGGATCTGAAAAATCCTTTGCAGGAGCGCTCCGGGGGAAAACCGTCATGATGAAGCGGTATGTGGGTGTCGCATTGCTGTGTGGCGCGGCAGGGTTTTTGGTGTCCGGTGCAGCGCAGGCTGCGGTGGGTGTCGCGCCTCCGGCCATGTATCCGGCTGCGACCTGGCAAGGCCAGTCACAGGCGGTTCTGCGTGTGCTGGATCGACTGGACGGTCATCTGGAGCTTCTGACGGTTCCGGTTGGCGGGAGTGCGACCTATCGCAGTCTTGCTGTTGCAGTCGAGGCCTGTGTGACCCGGCCGCAGACGCTGGCGACGGATGCTGGTGTTCTGCTGCATCTGAAGGACAGCAGCGATCCTCAGCGGCCATCTTTTGACGGGTGGATGCTGGCGCAGGAACCTTCTGTCGCAACTTATGGCAGCCCTTTGTACGATGTGCGCGTTGTGTCGTGTGCGGGTGTGCCGACGGCACCGCAGGCGGGTCCTCTGCCTGTGGTGAAGGCTCCCGTGCTCGCCGGTGCGGAGGTTCCGGTGGAAGAAGGCGGCGATGCTCCGGCATCCCCGCCCGGCTCCCCCTCAGGTGGTCCTGTACCGCTTGCTCCGGACAGTCATAATCCCATTCCGCTCGCACCGACCTCCGGTGCGGTACCGTCTCTTGCTCCGGCTGCGCCAGCGCAATCGTCGGGGCAGCCGTTACCGCCTCCTCAGGCCGATCCCGGTCTCGAATAAGGTTGGATGGGGCGGAATGACCCAGAAACAGGAAGAAATGACAGCTTCATGATTCAGGTTCCCTTTTCTCCGTCCCGGGCGGCTCTGCTGCTTGATTTCGACGGAACCCTTGTCGATATCGCTCCTACTCCTGAAGGCGTGCGTGTCCCAGAAGGGCTGACGGTCGATCTGCTGCGGCTGCGCGAGATGCTCGATGGTGCGCTGGCGATCATCACGGGACGCCCCATTGCCCAGATTGATTATTTTCTTCCGGGGATTCCTTATGCTGTGGCAGGGGAACATGGTGTTGCGGTGCGCCCGGCGCCGGATCAGGATGTGCGCCAGCGTGCGCTGCCTCTGGTGCCGTCTGACTGGACCGAGAAAAGCATGGAACTTGCTGCTCGGTATCCCGGGGCCAGCATTGAACACAAAAAAGCTGGAATGGTGCTGCATTATCGCCAAGCTCCCGAGGCGGAATCGGCGTTTCGGGATCTGACGTCGGTCTGGCCCGTGGAAAGCCACGGGTTTCATCTTCAGGACGCGCAGATGGCCATCGAGCTTCGGCCTCTGGGAATCGACAAGGGCAAGGCGCTTGAGGAACTGATGGCGGAGCCGCCTTTCAGGGGGCGTCTTCCGCTGTTTGCCGGCGATGATGTCACAGACCGGGATGGGGTGAGGGTTGCGCGCCAGATGGGTGGTGCGGGCTGGCTCATTCCTGATGATTTTCCAGATGCGGCCACGTTTCGGCGCTGGCTGCACGAGCTTTCGGAGGGACGCGGATGGGGCGCCTGATCATTGTATCGAACCGCACACCCGCTCCAGGGGAGCGGACACAGCCTGCGGGCGGGCTGACGGTTGGCCTGTATGATGCTGTCCAGACGCGTGAGACTGTCTGGGTTGGATGGTCGGGTCATCAGCATGCGGATGCGGCTGATCGTCCTGTCCAGCGCGAGCAGGTTGGGAATGTCAATTATGTGACGTTCGACCTGACGCAGAAGCAGCATGACCGGTTCTATCTGAATTTTTCCAATGGTGTGCTCTGGCCCTTGTGTCATTACCGCACCAATCTGATCCGCTACACGCGCGAGGACTGCGACGTCTATTACGAGGCGAACCGGGTTTTTGCGGATCGGTTGATCGCACTGCTGGAGCCGGGTGATACGATCTGGATCCATGACTATCATCTGTTCCCGCTGGGCCAGATGCTGCGTGACAGGGGGGTGACGGGACGCATTGGATTTTTCCTGCATATTCCGTTCCCGCCTTGGAGCGTGGCGCGGCTTTTGCCCAAGCTCGACATGCTGCTGACCGGTCTGGCGGCCTGTGATCTGATTGGTGTTCAGACGGTCGAGGACGAGGCCAATCTCAGAGGGTGCTTCGAGGCCTATGGGCTGAAAGCTGCTGTGAAGGCTGTACCGATCGGGATTGATCCTGTGAGTTTCCGCCAGCAGGCGATTGAAAGCGCGGTCTCGGACGAGGTCGTGAAGATCGTCGATACGCTGGAAGGGACGCGGCTGATTATCGGGGTGGACCGGCTGGATTATTCCAAAGGTTTGCCGGAGCGGATGAAGGGATTCGAGGCTCTTCTGAAAAACTATCCCGAGCATCGCGGGCAGGTGACGTTCCTTCAGGTCACGCCGGTATCACGGGGTGGCGTGGAAAGTTACCGGCTGCTCAAGGAAGAACTGGACGGGCTGGTCGGGACGATCAATGGTGCTTATGGCACGCCGGACTGGGTGCCGATCCGCTATACGACCTGGCCGATCGGGCGCGATATTCTAGCGGGTCTGTACCGGATGGCGGATGTGGGGTTTGTCACGCCGTTGCGCGATGGCATGAATCTGGTGGCCAAGGAGTTCATTGCGGCTCAGGACGAGGAAGATCCCGGCGTTCTGGTGTTGTCGCGGTTTGCGGGAGCGGCTCCGGAAATGCCTGAGGCGCTGCTGATCAATCCGCTGGATGCCGAAGGCATGGCGGATGCGCTACATATTGGCCTGACCATGGACGTCAAGGCTCGTCATGCGGCATGGTCGGCGATGTATGAGGAAGTTTCCCGCAATACCGCAGGAAGCTGGTCCAAGCAGTTCCTTGATAGTCTGGAGGAAATCCGTTCGTGCCCATGAACAGACCACGCCGCCCCGTTTCCACGACTGCGTTGGGTGGCTTTTATGTTCTGGCCGGAGCGGTGGCGCTTGGGGTTGTCTGGTTTGCCGAACAATGGCTGAAGCTCGCGCCCTGCGAGCTTTGTCTGTGGGAGCGGCGTCCGTGGTGGGTGCTGATCGGGATTGGCGTTGTCACAGCTCTGCTTCCGAGGCGTTATGCGCGATATATGGTTTTTGCCGGGCTTTTATGCCTTATGACCAGCATTGGTCTGGCCGTGCTGCATGCAGGTGTGGAACACAAGTTCTGGCCAAGTCCCGCGCCTGAATGCCGTGCCCCGTCTTTTCACGGAGGTAGTTTCAAGGACTGGATGGCGGCGATGCCCGCCCGGCCGAACAAGCCATGTGATTCGCCGGATTATCTGTTCGGGCTGCCCGTTTCCATGACGGAGCTGGGTGGTCTGTATGCTGTCGCGGTTTTTGTTATTGCCCTGATCGGGAGCGTCCGTATGGGACGCTCCCGACGCTGAGAGCTGTGCTCAGAGGCGTGTGCCGCGTCCGCGGCCGAAGATGAGGCTGATGACCAGCAGCACCAGGAAAATGAAGAAAAGGATCTTGCCGATATAGGCAAAGTCTGCCGAAATTCCGCCAAAGCCCAGCACCGCAGCAAACAGGGCCAGGATCAGGAAGGCAATGGTCCAGCGTAGCAGGTCCATGAGATGTCTCCTTTGTCAGTCGCGCCCTCCGACGGAGAAGCGGGGTTTGAAAAGGTGAACGGCGGCGGGATGAATGGGTTCATTTTCGCAACATCCGTTTTGTGTGGGAGCCGGGTGCTGGACTCCTGTTGTTCGTAAAGCCGCCACCGGAGGATCGCCATGACCCTGTTCCGCTCTTTGTATCATCAGGGGTTTGCACGGATCGCAGCCTGTACGCTGCCGGTGACGCTTGCTGATCCGCTGAAAAACGCGGAGCGGACGTTGGGCGTTTTGCGGGACTGTGACCGGCAGGGTGTGGCGGCGGTGGTTTTCCCTGAACTGGGGCTGACGGGCTACACGCTGGATGATCTGCGGTTTCAGGACGTGGTTCTGGACGGAACGCTTGAGGCGCTTCGGCGTGTTGTCGCGGGATCGCGGGATTTGTTGTCCGTTGCGGTGGTGGGGGTGCCGCTGGTGCGGGACGGTCTGCTCTATAATTGTGCGGCGGTTGTGCACCGGGGGCGGGTTCTGGGTGTGGTGCCGAAATCGCATCTGCCGCGCTATAGGGAGTTCTACGAGCCCCGGCACTTCACGTCCGGGCTTCGGACTACGGGGAGCATTCGCCTGTTTGGGGAGGATGTGCCGTTCGGTGCGGATCTGCTGTTTCAGGCGGAGGATGTTCGTGGGCTGACGCTCGGCGTGGAAATCTGTGAAGATCTGTGGGTGGCGTCTCCGCCGAGTGGAAAGCTGGCGGAAGCGGGCGCGACGGTCATTCTCAATCCGTCCGCCTCTCCCGTGACGATCGGGCGGACGGATGACCGGTCTTTGCTGTGTCAGGCGCAATCCATGCGGACGCTGACGGCCTATGCTTATGCGGCGGCAGGCGAGGGAGAATCCACGACGGATCTGGCGTGGGACGGTCAGGTTTCACTTCATGAGGGCGGGCGGCTTCTGGCGCAGTCGGACCGTTTTCCGCAGGGCGAGCGGCTGGTTGTGGCGGATGTGGATCTGGATCTGTTGCGGCAGGAGCGGATGCGGACGGGGCAGTTCGGACAGGCGGGGCAGGAGTTCCGGACTGTCGGGTTCATGCTCCAGCCTCCGATGACGGATCTGGGGCTCAAACGGGACGTTGTGCGGTTTCCGTTTGTGCCGTCCGATGCGCGTACGTTGGCGCGGGACTGTTACGAGGGCTGGACCATTCAGGTCAGTGCGTTGCGGCGGCGATTGCAGGCCAGTGGCGTGCAGCGGGCTGTGATTGGGGTGTCAGGCGGACTGGACAGTACGCTTGCGCTGCTTGTGGCGGTGCGGGCGGCGGATGAGCTTGGCTGGCCGCGGACGCATGTTCTGGCCTACACGATGCCCGGATTTGCGACGGGAAGTGAAAGCCGCTCTCTGGCTCATGCGCTCATGAAGGCGCTCGGTGTTGAAGTGAACGAGCTGGATATCCGGCCCACGGCGCAGACCATGCTGGCGGGAATCGGCCATCCCTTTGCGGAAGGGAAGCCGGTTCATGACATCACGTTCGAGAACGTGCAGGCGGGGTTGCGGACCGATTTCCTGTTCCGGATCGCCAATTACCGCAATGGAATTGTGATCGGGACCGGCGATCTGTCGGAATTGGCGCTGGGGTGGTGTACTTACGGCGTGGGGGACCAGATGTCTCATTACAATGTCAATGCCGGGATGCCGAAGACGCTGATCCAGCATGTCATCCGCTGGCTGGCGCGTGAGGGAAAACTGGGCGAAGGGGTTGGGCCGGTTCTGGAGCGGATCGTCAGTGCGGAGATCACCCCCGAACTGGTTCCCGATACCGGGCAGGGTGTGCAGAGTACGGAACAGACGATCGGGCCGTACCCGATTCAGGATTTTACGCTCTTTTACATCCTGCGTTATGGGTTCCGTCCGTCACGGATCGCGTTTCTGGCAGAGGTCGCCTGGGGTGATGTTTCTCGAGGAGACTGGCCCGCGCATTATCCCGAAGACCGAAAAATCTCATACGATCTGGCGGAAATCAGGCACTGGCTGGAAGTTTTTCTGCGGCGGTTTTTCGGGACGAGCCAATTCAAGCGGTCGGCCATGCCCAATGGTCCGAAGCTTGTAGCGGGAGGGTCTCTCTCGCCACGGGGAGACTGGCGCGCGCCCTCTGATGGGACCGCAACGGCCTGGCTTGAGGAGTTATGGGATAATCTCCCCGAAATGAACACAGCTCTGTGAACTTTTGGGAGGAATGATTGTTAGGGGGTTTTGTCTTTTGGCATTCGTGCCAATATGTCTCAAACACGTCACCTTACAGGAATATGACTCATCATGGCTTATGCTACGATCAACCCTTATACCGGTGAGACGCTCAAGACTTTCCCGGATGCCACCGATCAGGAAGTCCAGACCGCGCTGACCGAAGCCTATGATGCGTTCAAGAGCTGGCGCCACACGTCCTTCGCCGAGCGTGCGAAGATCATGACCGCCGCCGCCAATATCCTTCGTCGTGATATCGATAAGTATTCCCGTCTTCTGACGCTGGAAATGGGCAAAATTTACGCCGAAGCGAAGGCCGAGACGATCCTGTCGGCTGAAATCTTCGAATATTATGCCAAGCATGCCGAAGAGCTTCTCAAGTCCGAGAAGCTGCCGGTTGCGGACCCGAACTCGGGCGACGCCGTTCTGATCCATCAGCCGCAGGGCATTGTTTTTGCGATCGAGCCATGGAACTTCCCGTTCTACCAGATCGCCCGCATTATCGCGCCGCAGCTCTCTGCTGGTAACACGGTCATTCTCAAGCACGCATCCAACGTTCCGCAGTGCGCGGCTGCGTTCGATGATCTGATGAAGGAAGCCGGGCTGCCGAAGGGTGGTTTCCGCAATCTGTATGCTGCCCGTCATCACACCGAGACGATCCTCAAGGATCCGCGCGTCTGTGGCGTGGCGCTTACGGGGTCCGAAGGCGCAGGCGCTATTGTTGCCGGGATTGCAGCACAGGCCCTGAAGAAGTCCACGATGGAGCTGGGCGGTTCCGATGCTTTCGTCGTTCTGGACGATGCGGATCTGGAGAAGACCGCGAAATGGGCCGCTTTCGGTCGTCACTGGAATGCCGGACAGGTCTGTGTGTCCGCCAAGCGTCTGATCGTGGCGGATGCCGTCTATGATCGTTTCCTTGAGCTGTACAAAGCAGAAGTTCTTAAGCTGAAGGCTGGCGATCCGATGGATGCGTCCACCACGCTGGCACCGCTGTCGTCGCAGAAGGCTGCGGACGATCTGAAGGCGCAGGTTGAGGAAGCCAAGAAGCATGGCGCTGTTGTTGAGGCGATTGGCCCGTCCGTTCCGGAAAAGGGTGCGTTCTTCCAGCCGCTGCTGATGACCAATCTGCATGAGAACAATGAAGCTCGCCTGTGGGAGTTCTTTGGTCCGGTTACGCAGCTCTATCGTGCCAAGGACGATGCGGACGCCATTCGCATTGCCAATGACTCGCCGTTTGGTCTGGGTGGTTCGGTCTTCACGAAGGATACCGCGCGCGGCGTGAAGGTTGCCGAGCAGATCTATACGGGCATGGTCTATATCAACCATCCGACGATGGTGAAGGCAGATCTGCCGTTCGGTGGCGTGGCCCGTTCGGGTTATGGCCGCGAGCTGATCGGTCTGGGCATCAAGGAATTCGTCAATCACAAGCTGATCGACGTTGTGGATATCGACGCACCGTTCTGATTGGGGCGTATCGAGCTTCTTTCTGGGAGCCCGGCTCGAGCTTTCAGGTTATGAAAAACCCGCTTCCGGAGCTTTCCAGGAGCGGGTTTTTTTGTAACCGGTCTGGAAGAGCCTCAGTTTTTCCGGGGTTTTGCCTGTTCGGCGCTGAGGCGGATCCACGGATGGCGTGCCTGAACGAAGGCCACGACGCGGGCTTTGTGAGCGTCTTTTTCAGTCGAGGCATTTGTCATGGATGTCTCATGCTGGCGGTAGTCAGCCAGAATTTGTGGGACGTGATGGCCGGGCAGTCCGCGCTCTGCCATGGAGCACCACAGATCGAAGTCCTCCCAGCCCATTGCTTCACGTGAAACATAGTAGCCGCCGACAGCGGCCCAGGCCCATTTCGTGACCATGGCCATCGCGTCGATGCGGTTTCCGGAAACGAGGGAGAGCGGGTTGAAGGGTAGGTCTCCCAGAAGTTCCGGGGTGCCGGGCTGGTGGTGGGTGTCAGCAGTCATGTCCATCAGGACCGGACCGTTTTCGTTGAAACAGGCGATAAGCGGATAGGCATAGGCGGTGCCGTTATTCATGGACTCCAGAAGTGTTTCACAGGCTTCGGGACGCAGGGTGTTGTCGGCATCGAGTTGCATGACATGGACCGTTTCGGCTGCATCCATGCCGATATTTCGTGCGCCGCCCAGTCCGGCATTCGTGAGAGACTGGCGCAGGATCAGGCGATTGAAGCGTTCGCGGTGTCGTTCCATCCATGTTGTGGCCAGAGCGAGCGAACCGTCGGAAGATCCGTCGTCCACGACAATCAGATCCAGCACGGGCAGCGTCTGGGCCGCGACGGACACCAGTGCGTCCAGAAGATGTGCCTCGTAATTATAGGAGGTGATGACGACCGTGACCGGGGCTTCTCCCAAGGCGTCGTGATGGAAAATGGTCTGGCTGGCGGGGATGACGGGCAGGTCTGGCGGGGCAAGGCGATCTCTGGCCAGATGTGTCTCGGCAGAGCGGGCCGCTGCGTCGTCCCCGTTCAGGGAGGTGAGTGCGAGTTTCATTCGCTGGGCCTGAGCCTGCGGACCGAAGGGCCAGAGAATGGAATGATAGGCATCCCGCGCCATCCGGACGCGCCGTTCAGGGTTGTCGATCAGTTCTAGCAGGGCGTCGTGCCATTCGGACGGGCTATCGGCGAGAAAGCCGGTTTCTCCGTGATGGATAACGCGCCGGAATGGGCCTGTAGGGGATGCGACTGTTGCTGCACCGGACAGCGCGGCTTCGAAGAACTTGATCTCGCTCTTGGCTTCGCAGAAGACATTCCCTGTTTCCAGCGGTGCGATGGAGATGTCGAACCGCGCAAATTCGTCCTGAAGTTCTGCAAGTGGCACCATGTCGCGCCATTCGATCTGGTCCTGCACGGGGATCAGGCTGGGAAATTCTTCTACGAGCAGAATGGGGCGATGCGTTTCGGGTTCGCGAAACAGCACAAGCCGGGCTTGTGGGCGTTGATGCAGGATATCTGCGATGGGCGGACAGATGGGTGCGAAATCCCGCTGATGTGTCCGCGAGCCTGCGGCGTAGCCGATGCGGACCAGTCCGTCTCCGGCATTGACGCGTCCTGGCTCTCCACGCATGCGCAGGGCTATCCGGGCCCGTTTCAGCGAGGCCATATCATAAATATTGGGCAACAGGTGAACGACGGGGCGCAGACTGTGCATGGCAAAGACCAGCTCCGCGGTCGTGGTTGAGCCCTGATCGCAGCGCAGGAAAGTGCGACGCATGTCCGAGAAGCAGCGCTCGATCTGTTCTTCTGTAGCGCCGATTGAGCGGATGCCATCAATCAGGTCCACGCGCGCATAATGCGGTACGAAGACGATATCGTCGGCGTCAAAGATGGTGACGACATTTTCAGATCTGGCGAGATCGAAAATCGTACTGACATGACCACTATATTCAACCCGCCAGAACACCATGACGTCCGCCCAGTGGATGTCGTCATAGCCAACTGAAGCACAGGGCAGGACTCTGGCGTCGAAGCCTGCATCCCGGGCGGCTGCTGCATTTCGGTCGCAGCGGTAGAGAACGCCGGGAGTGTTTGGCTCGCCCGCAATGAACAGGATGCGGGAGACAGAAAAAGACGTGGGAGGAGAGACGATGACGTCTTCATCGGCTGTGGAATCCTGACTCGGAGTCTCGATGGGGGCAGGCCGTGGAAGAAGAGAGCGTTTCAGGCGACGGCAGACCCGAAGCCAGAAAGGAGGGACCGGGACGGGGGAAGGTTCAATGGAAGGAGCGGGGAGGTGGGGGGTGCTCTTTTCCTCCGAGTGGGTGTCTGAAAGGGCCACGGCCTTTTTGTTGGACAGCATCCGGAGTGAAACACGCAGGTCCTGAATGAGGTGTGTTTTCTCCAGAGAATCCTGCTGCACGCTGTGTATTTTAGCGCGCAGGAGACGCGTCTTACGATTGTTACGAAGAAGCTGCTGGATGGCATGACGGTAATCCCTGCTTTCCGAAGTGTCGGAAAGAAGAAAGCCCAGAAAGGGGGAGTCGCCTGCGTGAGTGAGGACGTTTTCTGGAGTAAACGCAAAGAATCCTTCGGAATGTTGGTCTCCGAAATGCAGGACAGGAACTGAAGAAGAGCTCCCTGCTGTTTCTCCTGTAACCTGAAGCAGGACGGGAGGTGAGAGGGCCTCATTCTGAAGTGCGTGGGACACGATCCGGATATCGCTGGCCGGAAGCGATGTTGCCAGAAACAGAGGAAGACTCTGTTGCGTCAGGCTGAAGAGGCATGGCGAATAGTCGATCCGGGCAGCTGAGATACCCTTTTCCTCGGTTAGAATGATCACCAACCAAGTGATCAAGTGAATGTGATCAATCAGATCCTGTCGATTGGAAGAGATTGGATCATCAGTCTTTTCTGATGTCAGCAGAAGCGCCAGACGCGCCAGAAAATGGTCGGTCGTTGAAGGGGGTGGAGAAGACGGTTTGGGAAAATTCACGAGCAGGCCTGTGAGGATCGGTTTTTCTGCGGAAGGTGGTATGTCTTGAAAATAGAGACATGCCATTTTTCTAAGGATTGAAGCGTGTGTCTTAATATTTATTTCTTATGAAATTAACATTGACGGAACTTTTTCGATATAAAAGGATTTGATTGAAGAGTTGGGTGATCCACTCTTTTCCGTGTTCATATAATGGAAACGGAGAACTCTTTGTCGGCGCTGCCTTTCGAATCTGTAAATGTCGGATCATGAATCCTTGTATCGTGCGCAAAGTTGATTGCTTTTGACAATCCGGCTCTGGTATGTGCAAGACTCGTCGCTCGATCATTTGGGTGGTCCGAGGGCCGCCGGTGCGAGGCAACCTTTTTTAGGAGTGCACAGTAATGGGTACCATTACTACAGTCGTTGGCGCCTCCGGCCAGACCTTCGCGGTCACGGTCAATGGTGGGCAGACCCAGCTGCTGGCGCAGCAGTACCAGACTGCTCTTTCCACCCTCCACACCAGTGGCGGGCTTGATTCTTATGACCTGGTCGCCGGTAGTAACTCGGCTACGGGGACCAATCCGGGCCATGGCCTGATCAGCCAGGGCGGTAATTACTCCGTCTCTGGTGGCACCACCCAGTATATCTCCATTGGCAGTTATTCCGAGTCCGGTCAGGACACGCTGAATTCTGCCGTGAGCCTGGATGTTTCGGGTAGCACGGCTAGCAATATCAGTGTTCTTGCTGGCGATTATGCCGGTGTCACGTTCAAGGCTGGTAACCAGAACGGTACGTTCGTTGGCGGTGTTGGAAACAACACGTTCGATGGCGGAAGCTCTTCGGGTAACTGGACCGTTGCAACGGGTGACGGTAACGACACCATTACGGGCACCAGCGGCAATAACACCATCAGCGCTGGTTTGGGCAACAACAAAATCGTTCTGGGCAGCGGGACGAATGTCGTTCGTTCCGAAGGTCAGGACACCATCGACGGCGTGACCGGTACGGATACGGTTACGCTGCTCGGCGGTAGCTCTGTAGTGACGCTGGGCGCCAACGCAACGGTTTACGATACGACGTCGCACAACACCGTTTCGGGTGGCAACAACAGCTTCATCACGGGTGGCAGCTCCAGCACCTACTTCTCGACCGGCGCTATCAGCACCGTTTCGGGTGGTCTGAACGACACGATTTCGGCTTCTGCTGACATCTGGCAGATCCGTGGTACGTCCAATTCCATCACGGCTTCGGGCTCGCTCACGTTCCTGAACGGCACGGGTGCAACGACCGTTTCTGCCGGTGCGTCCACACTGTTCGGTGCTTCGGGTCTCGACCTGCTGCTGGTTGGCGGTTCTGCAAGCTCGACCAACCTGTTTGTTGGTGGTGACGGCAACGAGACCGTGTCGGCCGCGTCTTCCAATGGCACGCTGCACGCCTTCGCTGGCAAGGGTAACGAGACCATCATCGGTGGTTCTGCTTCCGACACACTGGTTGGTGGTTCGGGCGCGGCGACCCTCACGGGTGGTTCGGGTGCTGCAAACCTGTTCGCCCTGAACAAGGGTGCTGCCGGTGGTGATTACACGATCACCGACTTTGGTAGCGCTGCCGGCAACCTGATGGCTCTGTACCAGTATGGCCTTCAGAACAACAACGGTCTGGCGAACGTCCTGTCGAATGCTACGGTTGCTGGTGGTAACTCCACGATCGCACTGTCCGACAACTCCAAGATCACGTTCGTGGGCATCAGTGATCTGAAAGCTTCGGACTTCACCCTGAGCTGATTACGGTCTCTGTCATCTGACAGAGCTGTAATGTTCGGGAAGGCCGGGTCCGCGAGGGTCCGGCCTTTCGTGTTTCTGCCCTTTTTGAAAGCCTGACGGAATGCGCGATGACGCGCGCGACTCACTGACTGAAAGCTATCGAAGTGCGGCCCGTCTGAACGGGTTGAGAGCAGAAGAGCTGCAAAGAGAAAATCAACAGCTTCTTCGACAGATTTCTTTGATTCAGGCCTCCCTGTCTTGGCGTGTGACGCTTCCTCTGCGTGCTGTTCGTGCGCTGATGTTGGGAAAATCGCTGTCTGGTAGGCCTGTGCGGGATTTGCCGGGACGGTTTGTGCGTCTGTGGGGGCGGGATGGGTG
>NZ_JAERLZ010000017.1:0-38385 GCF_018256175.1 Gluconobacter sp. Dm-44
TAACGTTACAAAGACCGCCGCTACGGCATAAATGGAAAGCGGAGCAACGAAAACGCCAAACAGGTTAACTTCAGCCAACATCAGAAACCAGCTCCAGCGTCAACCACCAGACTGTCAAACGCCAGACTGTAAGACAACTCGCCCACAACGCTCCTCAATCAAACACAACGACTCCTTCATTATGCGAGGGAGAGTCGGTTAGTGATATGGATCAAAAACTGAACCTCCTGACGAAAATGTCAACAGGATCTGTTTTCAAATCGTATGTTGTCATATAATCTATTGATATGTCAACAGTTGAGGTGTCATTGAAAATGGCTGTCCAGTATGGTGCGTCCCTTCTTCGGGAGAGCAGTTTTCATGACATGGAACTGACCTTTCATGTCATGCGGCTGTCGAGCCTGTGGCGGGCCCAGCTTGACCGTCTTCTACGCCCTGAGGGCATGACGCTCGCGACCATGCGGCCCATGGCTTATCTGATGGTGATGGGAAACGGGCTGAAGCAGAGCGATCTGGCGTCAGTCATGGGGGTGGACAGCTCGGCACTTGTTCGGGTTCTGGACCAGTTGGGACGGGAAGGGTTGATTTCCCGAGAACCCGATCCCCATGACCGACGCTCCAACCTTGTGGCGCTGACGAAAACCGGGATGGCACGATGTCGGAGGTTCCAGCAGATTGCGGCCGAACTTGAAGCCCGGCTGACTGAAGGGCTTGCCGAAGATGCCGCGGAGATGCTCCGGGATCAGCTTGGAATGATAGAAAGCAGATTTTCCCTGTCCGGTGTGTCGTCTTGCTGAAACTGCGGCTCCTTATGAAAAACCTTTTCCGTCAGATGTTTTCTTTTGACCGCAGCAGCATCCGCTGGCGGAATTTCCTTGCGACGGCGGCTTTCACGGCGCGTGTTTTCCTGTCCATCGGGATTGCGCTCTTTCTGGCGTTCATGATCCAGCTTGAATCGCCAATGAGTACGGTCACGACCGTTCTGATCGTTGCCAACCCGACTGTAGGCGCGCTGGTGTCCAAAAGTGTGTGGCGCATGACCGGAACGGTGATCGGAGCAGCACTGAGCACGGCTGTCATGGCGATGTTCGTGCAGTCCGCAGTGCTGTATTTCATGGCGCTTTCGGTCTTTGTCGGGCTGGCCTGCATGACGGCGACATGTTTGCGGTATTTCAGGGCGTATGCGGCGGTTCTGGCCGGATATACGATCGTTATCGTGGCCGTCCCGGCTTTTGCCCATCCCGAGAACATTTTCCTGTCCGCGATGATGCGGGTGTCGGACGTGGCGCTCGGAATTGTGGTGACGGCAGCCGTCTTCATGGTGACGTCGCCCCGACGGCGTCAGGGGACAATGGACGCGCTTTCGGGGGCGTTCCGCGAGACCCTGCGCCATGCTCTGGTTTTTCATGAAGGACTGGTTCGTCCTGCCGTCATACACGACGTTCAGAATGCGGAACCAGCCACTACAGATGGGGCATTCCGGACGCTGCCGCAGACTCTGTATGACGGCAGGCAGCGTCTTCTGGGGCAGCTTGCGCGTCTGGGACCGGCCATCGAATACGCGGCGACCGATAATCCGGATATTCATGCAGGGGTGCGGGGTTACAGGTTGGCGGTCAGTCGCATGACGGGGCTGGTTGCGTCCTATCATCCGTACTGGCGTAATCTGGGGATCGCGAACCCGCTCTCGGCAGATGTGCATCGCGAAATCCGCGATACACTGACCCTGATTCTTGCTTTGACGGAGAGTGCGGGATGGATCGAGCAACCGCAGAGCGTGCTCGCATGTCTGGAAGACGCGCTGGAACGGTTGGAGAGTTTGGAGCGTTCTGCTACATCGCCAGAAGCTCAGGCGTCGGTCGATAATACTCGCGATATTCTGTTTCAGTTGCGGGAAATTGTGCTGGATCTGTCCAGCCCGCGTGGCGCGCATGTCCGGGTGCGAGGCGGGCTGCATGTAGAATGGATGTCCGCGATCTATAATGGATTGCGCGGAATGCTCATCGCCTTTCTGGCCTGCATGATCTGGTACATCACCTATTTTCCGACCGGTCCGATGATGATCATGTATGTAGTGGCAGCATCGAGCCTGCTGTCGACCGTACCATCGGCTGCCCGCGCCAGTGTGCCGATGGCGATCGGGACGGCACTTTCGGTTCCGGCCTGCTGGCTGTGCCATATCGTGGCGCTGCCTCGCGTGGATGGATATCCGATGCTCTGGCTGTCGATCTGTGCCTGCATGTTGCCCGGCGTGTGGCTCCAGTTTCATCCGCGCTACGGGATTGGCGCTTTTGGCTATACGGTCTTTCTGGCCATGCAGTTGATGGTGACGAACAGCATGGTTGTGGATGACATCACGCTCATCAATACGTGGCTGGCTATTCTAATGGGCTGCGTGCTGCTTGTTCTGGTGTTCCGGGTGATCATGCCAGCTGATCAGAGGCTATATGCGTCGCGGCTTGTGCTGTCTCTGGGGCGTAGTTTGCAGAGCCTTTCAAGTCAGCCGGGTGCGAAAGTCCCGTCCTGGATGGTGTGGGAAGGGGCGCAGATCCAGAAAGTCTCGAGTCTGCTGATGCGCCTGTCTCTGGTCACGTCCCCGATTGACCGGCAGGGTTATGTCGATGGTGCGTTTGCCGCCTTGTCCCTCGGCCGTCTGCTGATCCGCCTCAGGCGCGCAGCGGAGAAGGCTGGATTGACTGCTGCCCAGACGGAAGCCCTCAACACGGCTCTTGCGTCTTTCAGAATGCTGCGTCGAAACCCGACTGGTACGGCTGCGTCCTTGAGAGAAGCTGCGCGGCTGATCGGCTCCGGCACCGACGTGGCCACAGAGTGTGTGTTCCACGTCCGTCTTGTGGCCTGTCTGGAGCAGAGCGCGCATATCATCGACAGCATTCCGGGATTTTTCCACGCGGATGGTCCGTTGAATTGCTGGTTCGATGAACGCGGGACTGTGAAGCTGGTAACGGCCCATCCGGCAGGATGACGGTCAGGAGACCGCCCGATCGCGGATGACATCCAGAGACAGGCGGGCCGATTCCAGAATATGCTGCTTTGTCAGTCGTCCAAGTTCGTCGCTGTCGCGTTTGCGGCAGGCCTGAAGGATCTGGAAATGTTCAGCGTCCGTTGCGGTTTTTCGGCCCGGGAGCTCCAGATGGGCGCGGATATAGCGGTCGAGGCGCGAGTGAAGGTCGTGGATCATGCCGTATAGTCGCGGGCGACGGGCAGCGGCATAAATGGCGCCATGAAACTCCCAGTTCAGCCGACCGGACTGGGCCATGCCGTGGCTGCCACCTGTCCCATTCACGAATGCCTCATAGGCGTCCTCGATATGGGCCAGATCAACGCGGGTGAGGGTCGTCATGGCCACTCCTGCCGCCATGCTTTCCAGCGAAGCGCGGATATCGGAATATTCCAGAATGTCCGCTTCGCTCATCCCCGTTACCACGGCGCCGCGATGAGGCAGAAAGGCTATCAGTCCCTCTGCTTCAAGCTGTTTGAGCGCCTCACGGACCGGAATGGTGGAGACGCCAAAATTGCGGGCCAGTTCGGACTGACGCAGAGGCTGCGCGTCCGTCAGTATGCCGTCCGTGATGGCACGGCGCAGGGCGTCCGCGATTTCGAGCGAGGCCGAGCCGCTTTTCGTATCAATAGGTGTGAAAATCGGGGCGGCGTCGCTCATGAGGTCGGTTATCCGGCAGTGGGGCGGTCCTCATAGCATGATCGCAACAAACGATCATGCTCGTGGGATATTATCGGCGGGATATTATCCGATCGTCATCAGGCTCGCATTGCCTCCAGCGGCCGTCGTATTGGTGCTGACGACTTTTTCCTGAAGCACCCATTCGGGCCGGATCGGGCTTTTTGCGTCGAGCATGTAAAGCTGCACGACCATGCCCGAGCGCGACAGGGCCGTGCGGGCCTGTTCGGCCATCTGCCGTTCTTCGAAAGATGCGAAGATCGTCCGGCATCCTGCGGCGCGCCCGCCCTGCGTGCGGCGGATATGCAAAGCAAGGGCATGCGGCAGGTCGGAGACCCAGTCCGAGGCCACATTGGGGCCCTGAACGAAAGCCGTATTTCCGCCACTCAGGGCGAGGCCTACAGCGCGAAGCATGGTCTCCCGGTCACTGGCGACGCACAGGACAGCACCGCGCGGCAGAAGCTGGTAGAGATTGGTCTCTCCGACGGGGCCGGGAAGCTCGCGCGTGGCGCCGCACAGGCCGTGCTGCATGCTTTCCGCGATCTTCTGATAAAGCGGAAAACTGCTCTGCATCATCCAGGACAGGAACTGCCGGGCAGGCTCAGGCAGCTCTTGTTTTTCCCAACCGATATGGGACGGGGTGGTGCGCATCAGGCGGCGCAGGATTAGTGGACCACCGGCTTTTGGCCCCGTTCCGGACAGTTTTTCGCCACCGAAGGGCTGGCTGCCGACAACCGCGCCGACCATGTTGCGATTGACATAAAGGTTTCCGGCCTCGATGCGGGACGTGACATGCGCCATACGGCTTTCGATCCGGGTGTGGAGGCCGAATGTCAGACCATAGCCGGACTGGTTGATGGCGTTGAGAAGGGCTTCGAAGCCGCTGGATTCAAACCGCAGGACGTGGAGCACCGGCCCGAAAACCTCACCCTTCAGGTCTGCCAGACTGTCGATTTCGATGATCGTCGGTGCGATGAAGGTGCCATTTTCTGCACCTTCCGGCAGCGGAAGGGACCAGACGGCGCGGCCCTGCGTGCGGGCTTCATCAATATAGGTCTGAATGCCCGAGCGGGCCTCTGCGGAGATGACGGGGCCGATATCGGTATGCAGTTCTGCGGGGTTGCCGACCCTCAGTTCTTCGACCGCACCGCGCAGCATTGTCATGACGCGATCGGCACAGTCCTCCTGCACGCACAGGACGCGCAGGGCGGAGCAGCGCTGGCCTGCGCTGTCGAATGCCGAGACCAGCACATCCGCCACGACCTGTTCAGTCAGGGCAGAACTGTCCACGATCATGGCGTTCTGTCCGCCCGTTTCAGCGATGAACGGAACGGGCTGCCCGTCCACTCCGGTACGGTCGGCCAGGGTTTTGGCGATCAGACCCGCAACGGCGGTGGAGCCGGTGAACATCACACCGGAAATCCGGGCGTCAGCCACCAGGGCCGCACCGGTTTCGCCCGCGCCGGGAACGAGGCGCAGTGCGTTTTCCGGAACTCCGGCTTCCCGCAGGAGGGCGACAGCCCGCAGGGCGATGAAGGGAGTTTCCTCGGCCGGTTTGGCGACGACTGTGTTGCCAGCTGCGAGGGCTGCGGCGACCTGTCCAAGGAAGATGGCAAGCGGGAAGTTCCAAGGGCTGATACAGGCGACGACACCGAGCGGCGCACTGCTGCCTGTCCGGACGATGTCCTGAGCCTGTGCGGCATAATAACGCAGGAAATCCGCGGCCTCGCGGACTTCGGAAAGCGCATTGGCGTAGGATTTGCCAGCTTCACGGACCAGAAGGGCGATCAGGTCTTTCTGGTGCTGCTCCAGAAGATCAGCCGCACGGTCGAGCTTTGCGCTACGTTCGTCAGCGGGAAGAGCAGCCCATGCCGGCATCTCGCTTTCTGCAAAGTCGATGGCCTTGCGAACATCGGCCTCGTTTCCGAAACGGACAGTGCCGATCCGGTCGGAATGGCTGGCGGGGTTTCGGATATCCTGCGCTTCGCCCGAACAGGATGTGTCCTGCAAAGCCTGCTCGGCAGACACGCGGACGGCCTCGGACAAAGCAGCGATGGTGTGTTCGTCGGTCAGGTCCAGCCCGCGCGAATTGGTCCGCTCGGGTTCGAACAGGTCTTTCGGAAGGGCAATGGCCGGATGAGAGGCACCCGGCGGATGGACGGCCTTGGCCAGTGCGACCGGGTCTTCGATCAGGCTTTCGATCGGTAGGCTCTCATCACCGATCTGGTTGACGAAGGAAGAGTTTGCGCCGTTTTCCAGCAGACGGCGCACCAGATAGGCCAGCAGCGTTTCATGCGAGCCGACAGGGGCATAGACGCGGCACGGGCGGTTGAGCTTCTGCGGCCCGACGACTTCGTTATAGAGCGTCTCACCCATGCCGTGCAGGCACTGGAACTCGTAGTCACCAATCTGGAAGTTCAAACCCGCCAGCGTATAGATGGTGGCCAGCGTACGGGCGTTGTGGGTGGCAAACTGCGGAAAAATCACGTCGCGGGCGGCGAGAAGTTTTTTGGCGCCAGCGATATAGCTGACATCGGTGTAGCATTTGCGCGTGTAGACGGGGAAATCCGTCTGGCCTTCGACCTGCGCCTTCTTGATTTCGCTGTCCCAGTAAGCACCTTTCACCAGCCGGATCATGAGGCGGTGTCCGCTGCGGCGTCCGAGGTCGATCAGATAGTCCAGAACCTTCGGGGCGCGGCGCCCATAAGCCTGCACCACGATCCCGATGCCGTTCCAGCCGTCCAGTTCGGGGCAGTGACACAGGTTTTCGATCAGGTCGAGCGAGAGGTCAAGACGTTCGCTTTCTTCCGCGTCGATATT
This sequence comes from Gluconobacter sp. Dm-44, assembly GCF_018256175.1. Classification (NCBI taxonomy): domain Bacteria; kingdom Pseudomonadati; phylum Pseudomonadota; class Alphaproteobacteria; order Acetobacterales; family Acetobacteraceae; genus Gluconobacter; species Gluconobacter sp. Dm-44. Next base: position 6,518 of record NZ_JAERLZ010000017.1, read on the forward strand.
GATGCCGATGTCATAGCGGCGGGCTTGGATGACGAGATCTTTGAGGGTCTGGCCCAATTCTTCAAGAACACGCTCGCGCTGGGCGAAGGCATAGCGTGGGTGAAGAGCGGAGAGTTTGATGGAAATGCCCGCTTTTTCATAGACATTCGCACCACGGGCAGTCTGGCCGATGACATCGATAGCGCGTTCGTAGTCGTGGCGGTAGCGTAGGGCGTCGGCTTCCGTCATCGCGGCTTCACCGAGCATGTCGTAAGAGTATTTGAAGCCGCGTTCTTCGGGTTCTGCGCTGACCTTGCGCGCGTCCTCGATGGTTTCCCCAATGACGAACTGTTCGCCCATCATCCGCATGGCGATGTCGAGCGCACGGCGGACCAGTGGCTGGCCGCCCCGTCCGACGAGACGGAACAGCGTGGCGGCCAGTCCTTCATCGGTGTCGTTGGTCAGCTTGCCGGTCAGCATCAGCCCCCACGAGGCCGCATTTACGAAAATGGTCTTTTTGCCCCCCATGTGAGACAGCCAGTCCCCCGTTCCGATCCGGTCGCGGATCAGGGCGTCGCGTGTGGCGGCGTCGGGAATACGCAGGAGTGCTTCCGCCAGACACATCAGGGACACGCCCTCGGCGGAGGAAAGTGAGAACTCCTGCACGAGAGCCTCGACACCGCCCGGACGACGCTGCGTTCGCAGAGTGCGGGTGAGGTGTCGGGCGACGTCGAACGTGTTTTGCTGTTCCGTCTCGGTCAGTGTGGCCTGTTCGATCAGGGGGAGGATGCAGTCCGCTTCTGGCCTGCGCATGTCTGCTGCAATGGCCTGACGGAGGGGGGAGCGGACAGGATAGGACGGCACAACAGAGGACATGGACTCAGCCTTGGGCAGAACACTCGGTCTAAGCTCTATAATCATATACGATCATGAAGAAAATATATGAAATGAGAGTTCGAATCATTTTTGTATCGTATCTGAAACCTGTCTTTCTTTTCCTCCGAACCGTTCGTGCCATGTATGCAGGGATGTGGCGCCGGGGAGCGGTCCCGCCTCGTACACACCACGGGCGATGGCGCGCGCCGTGACCTGTGTGGCGGCGTGGAGGATTTCCGTCCATTCCTGTGGACTGGGCGATGGCTTTGCGCGTGTCGAAACCCCGATTATGGCGTCTCCGTCCAGAGGCAGATGGGCTGGGAAAACGCCTCTTGCCACGCCATCCTGTGCCAGAATGGCCAGGCGTTTGGCCTGTGTTTTGGTGAGGGTTGCGTCCGTCGCGATAAGGCCGATCGTGGTGCCGGTGACGGAGGCCCATTTGGAGCGCAGGCGCAGGTCTTCGGACGTGAGATGTGCGGGCATGCCCAGACCGCCGAATTCATGTCCCCGCTCGAAAGGGGCGCTCCAGAAATGAGGGCCATCGCCGATCGTGGCTGTCCCGACGGCATTGACCGCGACCAGAGCGGCGACGCGGTGCCCTGCCGGGGTTATGGTGCTTGCCGAACCGAGGCCGCCGCGAAGTGTGGCAGTTGTAGCGCCTGTTCCTGCGCCCGCGGTGCCCAGTCTGAAACAGCCATGACGGGCGTTTTCGGCAGCCTGATGCCCCATGTCGGCATACGGGGAGTAGCGGCCCCAGGACGTCCGACCGCCTGCTGGCAGATCGTAAAGACTGGCCTGTACGACGATGGGGACTCGGATCGTGCTTGGGGGAAGAGGCGCATTGCCAAACTGTTCCCGCAGCCATGCCTGAACCCCCGTCGTGGCATCCAGACCGTAAGTGGAGCCGCCTGACAGAACGACCGCATGGATACGTTCGACCAGATTTTCGGGTTCCAGCAGTGCGGTTTCCCTCAGCGCCGGAGCGCCCCCCAGAAAGCTGCCGGAGGCCGTGACCGGACTGTCGAACAGGATGACCGTGACCCCCGTGCGCAGGTTCAGATCTTCACTATGGCCCACGCGGATTCCGGGGATGTCGGTGAGCAGGTTCAGGCTGGTCATGCGGCCTCGTCGGTCAGAAGGAGTTTTCGAGCAGCGCCCGCGTCTCGGGTTGGGTCGGAGCATTCAGGACGGTGGAGGCCGGTCCGGATTCTACAATCCGTCCCTGTTCCAGAACGGCGATATGGTGCGACATATGGCGGATGACAGCCAGATCGTGGCTGACAAAAACATAGGCCAGTTCGTGTTTTTGTTGCAGATCCAGCAGAAGGTTCAGGACGATGGCCTGTGTCGAGACGTCCAGCGCCGAGACGGCTTCGTCCGCGATGATGACGGAGGGACGCGTGATCAGGGCGCGGGCAATCGCAATGCGTTGTCTCTGGCCGCCGGAGAAGGCTTTGGGATAGCGGTCTGCGCTTTCGGCGGAGAGGCCGACTTCGGCGAGAGCCTTCAGAATGCGGGCTTCGCGGTCTGGGGCAGGGTCAAGGGCCTCCCCGACGATCTCGCGGACCCTCTGGCGTGGGTCGAGGGCGCCGTAAGGGTCCTGAAAAATCATCTGGACGGCAGGACGGATCTTTTTCCGTACGGCGCGGGAAGCTGTCGCGAAATCCTGTCCTTGATACAGGATCTGTCCATCATCTGGAGGGACAAGGCCGCTGAGGAGGCGACAGAGCGTTGATTTTCCGCTGCCGGACGCGCCGATGATTCCGAGCGTCTGGCCAGGCAGGACATTGAGGCTGATGGCGTGCAGGATTCGTCTTCCGGACTGTTCGAACGTCACATTCCGGGCCTGAAGGATCGGGGTCATACTGGTACCGTATAAACGGGCAGGCGGCTCAGGGGCGTATGGGCCGCGCCATGCAGAGACATGGCGAGGAGGGCCTGCGTATAGGGATGGGCGGGGGCGTCGAATATGGAGGCAGTCGGACCCTGTTCCACGCAGATCCCATCTTTCAGCACCAGAACGTGATCCGCATGATGGCGGACCAGACCCAGATCGTGAGAAATCATCAGGACGGCCATGCGGTGCGTTTTTGTGTGTGAATGTACGAGGGCCATCACGTCTGCACGGGTGCGGGCATCGAGAGCTGTGGTGAATTCATCAGCGATCAGAAGGGCGGGTTTGCAGGCCAGTGCCATGGCCAGAAGAGCGCGCTGTCTCTGTCCTCCCGAAAGCTGATGGGGATAGGCGCGTTCGCTCACGCCCGCTTTTAAAAGGCCAACCTGCTCCATGAGAGCGAGGGTTTGATCGCGGATTTCGGAACGTGTGAGTGTTGTATGAAGCCGGAGGGTGTCGGCGATCTGTGCGCCGATCCTTCGCGTGGGGTTGAGCGCGGACATGGGTTCCTGAAAGACCATGCCGAGCGTTTTTCCACGGATCTGGCACCATTGAGGTTCCGTAAGCGTCAGAAGGTTTTCATCGTTCAGACGGATTTCTCCGTGAGGCTGGAATCCGGCTGGCAGCAGCCCCATGAGGCTCAGGGCCAGTGTGGATTTCCCCGAACCTGACTCGCCGATAACGGCAAGGATTTTTCCCGCTTCAAGAGTAAAGGAAAGGGTGTGAAGGATGGGACGGGCTAGGCTGTGAACACTCAGATCCCGGACCTGAAGAAGGGAGGTCATGGCGCGCGCTCCTGTAGCGGGGCATCCAGCGCATCGCGCAAGCCGTCACCGGCAATGTTGAACCCCAGAACAAGCAGCATGATTGTCAGACCCGGCACGGCGACCAGAAGCGGATGATCGAAAATATGGATCTGGTAAGCGGCCAGCGCCCTGCCCAGATCCGGTCGGGGTGGCGGCGCGCCCAGCCCCAGATAGGACAATCCCGCGTCGGAAAGAACAGCGAGTGCGAGCGAGGATGTTGCCTGAACCGTCAGAAGCGGAAGGATGTTTGGAAGGACGTGCCGTCGCAGAATGGAAACGGTGCCCCGTCCGGCTAGACGGGAGGCTGCGATATAGTCCTGAATCAGAATGGTGCGTGCAGCCTGCCGGGTGATGCGGATCTGGGCGGGAAGGCCGAACAGGGCGATGGCGAGGATTTCACCCGTGGCCGAAGCTCCGAGCGCCGTGACTAGAAGAGCGGCGGTCAGAACGGGCGGAAACGCCAGCCCCAGATCGGCCAGACCCATGATGACTTTGGGTGGTCTCCCAGCTGCCATCAGCCCCAGTGCCGTTCCCGCAACTGTGGAGAGGCAGACGGCCATTGCCGCGATCAGGACGCTGTTGAATGCTCCCGAAAGCACGAAGGTCAGAAGATCCCGACCGAAGGGATCGGTTCCAAGCGGGTGTAACAGGGAGGGACGTGCATAGCGGTGCATGACGTCGATGGCCGGAGCACGGGCACCCGTGAGCAGGGCCGTGACGAATGCAGGAAGCAGAACGATGCCGAGCAACGCGCTGCCAGTCCAGAGTGTCGAGTTGGCGCGCGTGTTCATGGGCGTTCTTCCCCAAGGCGTGGGTCCAGAAAACGCACCAGCGCGGCGAGCAGAAAACCGAGGATCATGACGGCGGTGACGATCAGCATGACGAGGTTTTGCACGACGGGCAGATCGCGCTGGTTGACGGCTTCCAGCAGAAGTTTTCCGCAGCCGGGCAGGCTGAACACGCTTTCGACGATGATGCTGCCCGTTATGAGAACAGGAAGCTGAATCCCGGCCAGTGTCAGAACCGGAATCAGGGCGTTGGGCAACGCAACGCGCCACAGGACGCCAGAGCGGCTGTAGCCTTGGGCGCGGGCCGTGCGGATGAAATCCTGCGACAGGGTTTCGATCAGGGAGGAGCGCATGAAACGTGCGGTGATGGCGGCCTGCGGGACGGCGAGTGCGACGGCCGGAAGGATGAGCGCTCTCAGGCCGGTGAAAAATCCATGACCCCAACCCGGAAAACCGCTGGCTGGCAGCCAGCGAAGGGTCAGGGAAAACAGGAACGTCATCATCATCGCCAGCCAGAAATCGGGAATGGACTTCAAAAGCTGAAGCATCGCCATAAGGCCCATATCGGGCATTTTCCCCCGGTTTGCAGCGGCGGTCATGCCAAGCGGGATGCCTGCGCCGAGCGAGAGCATCATGGCCAGCAGGATCAGGGGCAGAGTGCTTTGCAGGCGCTCGCCGATCAGGCCGCTCACGGGGACATCGTAGATGTAGCTGCGGCCCAGATTGCCGCGCATCAAATCGCCAACCCAGTGTGCGTATCGTGCGGGCAGGGTGGTATCCAGCCCGAGCTGATGATGCAGGGCAGCAAGGCTTTCGGGGCTTGCGTCCAGTCCGAGCATGACGGAGGCGGGGTCGCCTGGGAGGAGGTTCATGGCTGCGAAAATCACAAGACTTGCAACGATCAGCAGCAGAAGCCGCTGAAAGGCCAGAGACAGGACGTTCATTCCCGTCATGGCTCCCAGAAGACGCCACCCAGCGGGCAGCCTGCGATGGGTTGGTTGGTCCACAGACCCTTGAGGTGGCGGTTCAAGACGGTCTCACGGGGGATCGAGAACAGGAAGACGTTCGGCTCGTCGAGCGCGAGCTGAGCCTGCATCCGGGTGGAAAGCTCATGCCGCAAAGCAGAGTCTGCCGTGGCCTCGTACCGTTGAAGAAGGTCGTGAAAGACGGGGCTGTGATAGTGAAAATAGACCGGTGTGCGGTCATAGATTGCGATGTCGTGTGGCTCCGTATGCGCGATGACGGTCATGTCGAAGGCGCCCTGTCCGTAAATCTGGCTGAGCCATGCGGGCCATTCCACAGGCTGCAGCGTAACGTTCAGCCCAATCTGTTCCAGATAGGCGGCGATGAGTTCGCTGCTGTCGCGTGCATAGCCGATGGGCGGAAACGCCAGCGTCAGATGCAGGCCGGGCGCAATGCCTGCGTCCTTCAGAAGCGCGCGGGCATGGTCGGGGTCGTAAGGATAACGGTCGGGCAGGGGGACGTAATCGGGATCATCCGGCGCCATGTGCGATTGCAGGAGCGTCGCGTCACCCTCCGCCACGGCCTGAATCAGCGCCCTGCGGTCAATGGCCTGCGCGATGGCCTGTCGGACGCGCAGATCGTTGAACGGGCGGCGGGCATTGTTGAGGGCGAGAATGGCCTTGAAGGGAAAACTTCCCCGGACGACTTCAAGCTGCGGGTTGCTGGTAAAACGGCTCAGGATTTCACGGGATGGGAAAGACGGATAGGCATCCAGTTCTCCGGCCAGAAGCGCGTTGCTGGCCGAAAGCGGGTCGGGCATGAAGCGGAAGGTGACGGAACGCAGAGCGGGTCTGACACCCCAATATTCCGGATTGCGGTTCAGCGTCAGGTGATCACCGCGTTGCCATTCGCCAAAGATGAAAGGCCCGGTGCCGACGGGGTGACTGATGTTCTGCGCTACGGAGGCTGGCGAAAGGATGGCGGCGTCGTTCCATGCCAACTGGTACAGGAAACTGCCATAGGGGCGCTGAAGACGAACCTGGACGTGCAGGCTGTCGGGGCACGAAATATCGGCAATCTGCTTGAAAGTGCTTCTGTCCGGGTTGGTACTGCCTGAGGCTCCGGCGCGGAGAAGTGAAAATTTTACAGCCTCACAGGTCAAAAGCGTTCCGTCATGAAAATGCACATTTTCATGGAGTGCGAAATCGTAGGTTAAGCCGTCCGGCGAAACGCTCCAGTCCCGAGCGAGGAGGGGTTTGATTGTTCCCTGTTCATCCAGACGAACTAGTCCTTCATAGATATTGTCGTAGGTCACCATTCCGATGGCTTCACTGGAACCGCGTGTAGGGTCGAGACCCGGTGGTTCAATGGCCAGACCGATTGAGAGCGTATCCCGCTCCTCGGCAGCCTTGGCACATGCCGTAAGGCTCATTGCCAGAAGTGGCAGAATGGTCAGCAGGGTTTTCAATCAGGCGCTCCGCGAACTTGCAGCCTCAGGGCGCAGGGACACGGAAAATAGGGCGTTCGCCGTCTGAGTGAAAGGGGGGCTTTCAGGGATGAGGAATTGTGCTGTCGATCCGGGAGGCAAGCTGCTCCACGAGCTCACGCGTCAGGGCGACTTTGCCTGCATCTGTCGTTACGGAGCCCTGTGCCGTGAAAGAGCCCCGGTTGCGCAGGATGGCGCGATGAGTGTCCGAGGGGACCAGCGCCCAATCGGCCTGTAGGGCTCCTTGGCCGCTGCTGTCGAGATCAAGCCGGTTGATGTTAACGGCAAGCCGGAGTGCTGGGGTTTCGGCCAATGGTTGTGTGGTCACGATATAATGGGGCCAGTCCTGCCCCAGACGGGCCGCCAGAAGGTCCGTCACGCCTTGCGACAGGCGGCTTCCCCAGCGTCCGTTAGGGCTGCGGTCAAGTTGATCCCCATGGCGGGTCATGATGTCCTGATTGTCCAGATAATCCGGCAGGGCAACGCGCGCGACGTTCAGGACCGGGGCTGTGGCAGGAAGGGCCGTGTTGCCGGTCTGAGAAATGGCTGGGGCGCCAAGCGTATAGAACTGCACCGGCGGAGCGGCACAGCCCGACAACAGAGCCAGCGTCAGAAGGGCGAACGGTGCAGCAGATCGTGTCATGAGCCGTGTCACGGGGGTGTTCTCCGGAAAAATCGGGGGAAGGCGGGTGGTGCGGCTCACTGCCGACGTCCCGTGAGCAGGAGCTGCGGGTTATGTTCGACATCTGTGGCAAACCCGCGCAGGGCCGAGGCGGCCGCTGCGATATCGCGCAGGCTGGCTTCGAGATTGGTCCGGTCTGCAGAGCGCGGGGAGGTCATATTTTCCAGATTGGCGAGACTTTTTGTGGCCTGTTGAACTGCTTCATTGCTGCTCTGGAGCACCGCGCGCAGTTCACGCCCGCGCGCATCAAGCTGCGTCGTTCCCTCATTGGCCAGACGATCCACGCTCAGAAGGGTGCGTGTTATGGCAGGCTCGAACTCTGTGATGGCCTTGCGGGTCGCATCGACCATGTCGCGGCTGTGGTCCGAGGTTTCGTGGATGCTCTGGATCAGGGCAGGCAGATCCTTGTCGAGCTTGTCCGAAAGCTGACGGACCGAGGCCAGAGTGGCATCGGCGTTCTCACCAATCTGTTTCAGGGGCAGGTCCTGCAGACTCTGTGTCATGGCGGCTATGGTGGACTGTTTGGTCGGAATTTCTGTAATGCGGGCGATGTCGGGGTGAAAAACCGCAGGTGTTGAAGGAGAGAAATCCAGATCAATTTCGGATGTGCCCGTCACGAAGCTCTTGAGGTTCATCTCGCCGCGCAGCCCCTGCTTGATCAGCTCTTGCAGGTTGGGAAGGTGGCGGGTGCTGTTGGTCAGGATGATGTCGTCTGGTCGCATCGTGACATAGACCGGGATGTAGGCGTCTTTCGTCGCGGGGTTGTATTCAATGACGACGCGGTCCACTGCGCCCACCTGAACGCCGCGGAATGTGACGGGAGAGCCCACGGCCAGACCCGATGAGGCGCCGTGGAACACCAGAACGGCTTTCGTCGTTCGGGCGAAAGGATGGAAATTGCCGAACAGGACGAACGCTGCAACGAGCAGACCTGTCCCGCCAAGGACGAAAGCACCGACAAGAGCCTGCCTGTTCATCACGTATTTCCTTCTTCGTCGTCGCGTTCGCGGTGCATGAAGGCATGCACCTGTGGGTCCGTACAATTGTCGCGCAGATCTCTGGGGGAGCCGTGTGCGATGGGAATTTTGGTTTTGGCATCCAGAAAGATGCCGTCATCGGCGATATGGAACAGGCTCGACAGCTCATGGCTGACGATGACGATTGTGGCACCGAGGCCGTCCCGCAGGTTTAGGATCAGGTCGTCGAGGCGGGCAGATGTGATCGGATCGAGACCGGCGGAGGGTTCATCGAAAAACAGGATGTCCGGATCGAGGGCGAGGGCACGGGCCAGACCGGCGCGCTTGCGCATGCCGCCGCTGATTTCCGACGGATAAAGATCAATCGCCTGCAACATGCCGACAAAACCCAGCTTGAGTTCCACGAGGCGACGGATGACGGGGGGCTTGAGGTCCGTGAACATCTGTAAAGGCAATGCGATGTTCTCGCCGATGGTCATGGAGCTCCACAATGCGCCGCTTTGGAACAGGACGCCGAAACGATGGTTCAGATCGGTGCGGTGGGCGTCGGTGCCAGCCCAGTAGTTTTCGTTGCCGACATGGTATTCGCCGACAGAAGGGCGCAGAAGGCCGATCATGCTTTTGAGCAGCGTGCTTTTACCACAACCTGAACCGCCCATGACGGCAAAGATGCTGCCTTTGCGCACATCGAGCGAGATGTTCTTCTGGATGATCTTCGGACCGAAAGAAAGTGTGACGTCACGCAGGGACAGGACGGTCTGGTCAGGCATGTCGGTCAGATCCCCAGAACATCTGCAATGACGGCGAAGATTGCATCAATGGCGATGACGCCGACAATGCCGACGACGACGGCGCGGGTAGCAGCGATGCCCACATCCGCAGCCGAACGCCCGGCTTTGAGGCCAATGCGGCAGCTTGTCAGGCCGATGAAGGCACCGAAAACGATGCTTTTGACAAAACCGAAGATGAACTGGCCGATTCCGAAGGATGTGACTGTTTGATGGAAGTAGCCTGCTGCCGTGATGTCGAGCATCGAAATGGAGACGACGAAGCCCCCCAGCATGCCGATAAGACATCCGTACAGGTAAAGGAACGGGATCGTGATGATGAGGGACAGGACAGCGGGCAGGATCAGATAGGTCGAGGGTTGAATGCCGAAGACATTCAGTGCGTCGATTTCTTCATTGCCCTGCATGGTGGAAATGCGCGCGGCATAGGCGCCGCCCGTGCGTCCGGCCATGATGATGGCGGTCATGACGGCGGCCATTTCACGCACCATTGCAATTCCGACCAGACTGGCTACGTAAACTCCGGCCGCGAATTTCTGCAGTTCGACAGCTCCAACAAATGCCAGAATTGCGCCAATCAGGAAATTGACGATACCGACGATCAGCAGGGCATAGGGGCCGGCATCGCTGGTGTTGGCCAGAAGATCGCTCAGGCGCATCCGGCTTCGGCCGAGAATGGTCTGAACGGCACCTTTGGCTGTCAGTGCCGCGAGTTCGGAGACAACACCCACTTCCGTCATCGAGGCGATGGCATGGCCACCAACGGCTTCCAGAAGGGGCCTGTGGGGTTGCTTGTGGTGGACAGGCTCGTCCGGGGCTTCGGGTAGAAGCTCCAGAAGCTGACGCATCGGGCCCGGCAGTGTCTGCATGTCCAGACTGATGCCAGCATTATGGGCAACGCGCTTAAGATCCCATAGGAACGCGATCAGTCCCGTGTCCCACGCCTGAATCCCAGAGGTCTGAAAAGACAGATGTCCATCGGGAGTTTTGGGGAGGCCATCTTTTGGAAAGACCGGAATCGCGCCGGTTCTGGCCTGCCACGTTCCGCTCAGCACCATGAAGAGGGTGTTCTGTTCGTTTTCAAGACGCCATTGCGGGGCATTGTCCTGTGCGTTGGAACGCGGCCCTATGTCGGTGTTGTCTGTCATGGACTTTGCATTTCCGGTCCTGACATTCCCTGGCTTTGCATAAAGAATGGAAAATCTGGTGAGAGATAAAACTTGAACGATGCGGACCGATCAAAATGTGCGATGTGGCAGAGAACGATCTCCGGTAAGACCTTATCGATTGCAGGAGAAAGATCAATGCTCCTGTTAAGCGACAATGGGTAAGTGTTTTTTTCTGGTTATTTCTGTGGTTTGACTGGAATGAAACCTGCGTGTTGTCAGGATATTTCTGATAGAATCATCTGCTAGCGACTTGGAATTTGAAGACCTGTATGGCCAGCCAGCTTTCCCTGATTGTTCCTTTCTACAATGAAGAGGCCGCGATCGGTCACTTTGTGAAGAGTATCCTGCCGGTTATCGACGGCATTGCCGAGACGGACTGGGAGATTGTCTGTGTGGATGATGGCAGTAGTGACGCGACCTTGCGGGAACTGGTTCGTCTTTCGGAAACCGACCGGCGGTTTCGGGTGCTTGAACTCTCCCGTAATTTCGGCAAGGAAGCCGCGCTGACGGCTGGCCTTGATGCGGCGACGGGAGATGCTGTCATTATCATTGATGCGGATCTTCAGGATCCGCCTGATGTCATCCCCCAGATGGTGCAGGCCTGGCGGGAAGGGGCGGAAGTCGTGCTGGGCAAGCGGGTTGATCGGTCCAGCGACAGCATGCTCAAACGCAAAACCGCCGCATGGTTTTATTCGCTGCATAACCGGCTTGCTCATATCCGGATTCCGGAAAATGTGGGTGATTTTCGCCTGATGGACAGGTGTGTGGTTGAAGCCTTGGGGCGGCTGCCCGAGCGCCAGCGGTTCATGAAAGGACTGTTTGCGTGGGTTGGCTTTCGAACAGTCACTATTGATTATGTCCGCGCACCCCGGGCTGCGGGAACGACGAAATTTTCAGGTTATTCGCTTTGGAATTTTGCCCTTGAAGGTTTCACCAGCTTTTCTTCCGCTCCAATTCGACTATGGACCTATCTGGGAACAATCGGTGCTTTTCTGGCTATTCTTTATGCAATTTTCATCGTGTTTCGCACGATATTCTGGGGAAATTCCGTGCCGGGCTATGCGTCCCTGTTCGTAGCCATCATTTTTTTCAGCAGCGTTCAGATCATCAGTATCGGTATGCTGGGAGAATATATCGGCCGCATCTATATGGAGACGAAACAGCGGCCGATTTATGTCCTGCGTCGGAAATACTGAGCAGCAAGACCGGGCATGATGATGCCCGGTTCTTCAAAGGTTCAATTCAGTCTGTTCACTTTGAGGCTGAGGAGAGCAATCCCGAGATGACGGGGGTCCTGTCCGATCTGCACCGGATTGCTGATCTGTAATTGCAGACTTGCGGAATGTTCTTCAGGAGGGAGAGCGAAGTCGGCGGTATAGTCGGCCTCATCCGGCTTGACGTCCCATTCGGCGATCTGCGTGCCGTTCAGAAGAGCCCGGACGTGCTGGGGCTTGTCGGGGGTGGAGTGCATTCGCAATACGAGGTTTGCTCTGTGGATATCTTCTGGAAGATTGAAATAAAGACTGGCTACAGGTGCCTCGCTCCATACGCCCCAGTCTTCAGGGTTTGACCACCCACTCTCGAGAATTTCTTCATGCTTAAGTTGCCGACCGGCCGTGACGATCTGCTGATCGATCGGCAGGACAGGGGGCGGTGGCGTGGGGGACAGGCCTGACGGAAGCGGTACATCCGTTGCGACGCAGAAGATGGTTTTGTCCCAGACACCACATTGTGCGTGTTGCAGGCGATTCCAGCGCAAGGCGTGAAGACGCTGTGAGGCTCCAGTCAGGATCACAAGCGTTCGCGGATCCAAAGGATGTGGCTCTTCGGCCGAAGGGTGGCAGGCAGATGCCGCCGTACTCCTGGCTGTGTACATCGTATTGACCAGCGTATTATTTAGTGCGGCGACATATACAAACTGCATGACATAATCTGAATCAGCGCCGTCACATTCTAAGCGCGGGTGGATCTCGACCCTGTCAAAAGGCTGCATTAGCGAAAAAAGCTGCCTGTTCTCGGCAGACGGAGGCTCAAGGAATGAGAGCTCCATTTGATGGACGCCAGAGCGGATATCGCGAGTGTCCTGCCATTGAAGTGCAATCCCTGCCAGCAGGACAAGAGGCCACACTCTCGGCCAGGCCCGGCAGAGGCCGTAAATGCCTCCGAGCATGATCAGATAGCCAACCGGCCAGAACATTCGTCCTGACGATCGCATCTGTTCTGCGCCCGGAACTCTGAAATGTGTCAGTAGAACCGGAATATGCAAAAAGTAGATGCGATTTGAAAGAGCGATGAGCGTTAGCGCCAGACATGCCAGAAGCAGACCGGCATGCTGTTTTGGAAGTTGTGCAAGAAGCTTAATACCGCGACGACTCAGAAGGACAAGTCCAAGGGTCAGCAATATACCGGCGCCGAGATATTGATATCCTTCATACTGACCTCCGGTTGCTTCTACGAGGCGAGAGGAGACAGACGGAAAAAGACTGGAATGAACTGGCCAGAACGGGGAAGCGAGGTTCATGGAATATGTGCCGTAGCCGCCACCACTCGCGCTGCCCCAGTATCCCAAAACCGAGCCGACGCCGATGATCCCCAGTCCGGATGTGGCGGTAGCCATTACAGCGGGAGCGCAGACTTTCCAGTTTCTCTCTCGTAGCAGAAGAGTCAGGGGGACGGCGCCAAGAATGGCACCGGCCATGACCATTAGATAGGGATGAATCAGAAGTGTCAGACTGGTCAGGAGAGCCAGTAGCCAAACCGGTCTGGAACCTGCACCGGTTCGCGTGGCCCTGAAATAAAGACCGATCGCCAGCAGCAGGATCCATTGCCCGCACAGGGCCGCATGGCCAATTCTGAAGATGAAAGCCGGAAAACAGGAGGCAAAAACCGCGGCTGCAAACGCAGGAAGAAGGCGCTTTTCTCCCAAGGATCGCAGTGCGAAAACTGCACAGACAGGTTGCAGTGTCCAGCACAGGGCAAGATAGAGAACGATCCCCTGAAGCATGCCCGGAAAGAGCGGGTGAATGACTTTCAGAAAGAGAGCTTCCAGCGGAATACTGTCCGTCAAACCGATATTGGTACCGGCAGGTGCTCCCAGTCGCTGATCCAGCAGAAGCGGCCAGTGCCATCCCTGCCGCAGGAAATAAAGCTGGCCAGTGATGTGTTGGATGATATCGCCTGAAGCATGACCGGGCAATTTTCCACGTATCAAAGCAAGCGGAAAACATTGCAGCGCCTGAAAAAGGCCGAATACCAGCGAGAGCGTGTAAACCGCAAACCTGTTTGTGGATGGTTTCAGAACCGGGCGTTTTTCAGACAAATGACAATACTCATAATGAATTGTTATTTCAGGGTTGAGTGGAGTCATACAGGAGAATTGTTTCCAAAACCACGCCCGATGGTGTCTGACGGGCCACTCTGTTGCGCATTCGAAAAAAACGGCTAGTCTTTTGGCTTGGGATCAGGAGCGGGGAAAAACAGGAATATGTCAGACGGACGTGCCGAAATGAAATATGCTTCTCTGAAACGGCGTTACGTTCTGCTGGGTGGCGCGGCGGTCTGTGTCAGCCAAGTGGTGGCCTGTGCACGTCCGACATCGTCTTTCGACGCGGTGGATGGTCTGGTTCGTGATACCGTCAGACAAGGGGAAACGCCGGGCGCCGTTGTTGTCATCGGACATGACGGAAAAATCGTACACCGTTTCACATACGGGAAGCGGGCAATTGTTCCAGCCGCTGAACCGCTGAGCTGGGACACGCATTTCGATATGGCGTCCCTGACCAAACCGACCATGACGGCACTGTCGGTGATGCAGCTTGTCGAGCAGGGCAGGGTGGGTCTGGACGAGCGGGTCAGCCAGTATTTTCCCGAATTTGCGTGTAACGGCAAAGGCGACATCACTATCAGGTTGCTGCTGACCCATTATTCCGGTCTGCCGCCGGATGTACCGCTGAACGATCCCTGGACTGGCAAGGCCGAAGGCGTCAGGCGAGCCATGACGTCGCCGCTGATCAATCCGCCCGGCGAAAAATTCGTTTACAGTGACATCAATTACATCATGTTGGGGCTGCTGGTGGAAAAGCTGAGCGGGATGCCGCTCAATCAGTATGTGAAGGTCAATATTCTTGATCCGTTGGGGATGAAGGAGTCCGGCTATCTTCCATCCTCCAGTCTGAGGCCGATCATTGCTCCGACCCAGTATGACGATCAGGGTGTCATGTTGCGGGGGGTGGTTCATGATCCGACAGCACGCAGGATGGGCGGTGTGGCAGGCCATGCCGGCTTGTTCTCAGATGCGCAGGATATGTCGCTATACGCGCAGGCGCTTCTGGATCGGCTGAAAGGACGCCCGAGCAGCTTCCCGCTGAAACAGGAAACGCTCGTCCTCATGACTACGCCGCAGCAGCCAGCCGGGAAAACGGATCTGCGGGGGCTGGGATGGGATATCGACACCCATTATTCATCTCCGCGTGGGGATGTATTTTCCCGGAGTTCCTTTGGTCATACCGGTTTTGCCGGTACATCCTTATGGATTGATCCCGACAGTGACAGCTATGTGCTGATCCTGACGAACCGGGTTCATCCTTCAGGAGGTCATAGTGTTGTAAAACTGCGGCACGATGTGGCCACGGCTGCGGGAAAGGCGCTCGGCCTCTCCGCACCCGTTTGAAAAACTCGCAAGGTCGAATTGCTCTTTATACGCCTCGCGCTTCTGCCAGAAGCGCGTCGAACGTTTCCCCGTTTGGCGATGTGCCGGGAATGGAGAGCCAGTTCTGGCGCGACAGCAGACCGTAGGCTTCGTCGGCGATCTTTGTGAACGTGTCCCACGGCATGAAGGTCCGCGTCCCCCATGTGTTGAAGAAAAGCCCTTCAGGGTCGTAGCCAACAAGCGCAATGGCGTGACCACCCACCGGCGTTCTGTCTGAAATGGCGTTCCAGTCCCAGGTTGCTCCAAGGGGTAGATCCATGAAGCCTTGCGGGACCTGAACCCCTGCGAGTACGCCGCCCAGATAGCAGATGGCGCGACGGATGCCGTCGCAGTCCTGCGGGTTGATCGTGCCATAGGCCGTCAGATAGTCCAGTGTCTGACCCGGGCGGTGGAGGCCCTCACGGAGCCAGAAATTCAGCTCGTCCAGCAGTACCGTTCCGTTGTCCCGGGCACCTGTCTGTGGGTCAAAACCGGTGACGGCTGCGTAATTGTTCAGCACCATGCTTGTTGGCAGTAAAACCAGTGCCTGTGCGGCATGGGTCCATGTCGCTGTCAGCGCCGCCTGCGCCGCGAAGGCGCAGCAGCCATACCGGTCATTGCCCCACATCTGGTAGGGCACCCCTGCGGACCAATCCTTCTGCGTGGGAATGTCCGGGAGGCGCGAGGCCAGCATGGGGGCCAGACGATAGGTGCGGGGATCATGTCTGGGCGCACGTTTGCCAAGGCATCGGGGCATGGGAAAACTCCGGCAGGGGAAACTGGGGCATTGGAGCAGTTCAGGCAAACCGCTCCAATGTTGAGGTTGTTGGATTGCGGCTCAGACGCCCTGATAGATCCGGGCGCGGATCAGTTCCGGCGTTTCTACAGGCGCCGCGAGGGGAGCAGCCGTCACGCCGGCAAGGGCTTCGACCAGCGGGATCATGGCGGCGACCGTGGACATGTAGCCAGCGGTCGACGGCGAGTAAGCCTTCACGATCGGCGTTGCGATGGCCAGCAGGGTTTGAAGATCCGTTCCAAGGCTTTTGGCCCAGTCCTTGCCGGTGGCAATCGTGATCGTGCCGTTTGAATTGGCCGCGACCTGAGCCGAGATGCTCTTGATCTGGGCGATCAGGTTGTCGAACTGCGCTTTGTCTTTCTCGGACAGATGGCTTTCGAGTTCGGGAATGCTTTCGATTGCCTGAACCGCGTAGGCAATGGCCGCCGCATCATTGCTCAGGGCAGTCGTGTTGAACGAGGCCGTGTTGGCGGTTGTGGTGCAGGCGCTCATGGAAACGAGAAGAATGGTGCCAAGGCTCAGGGCGAGAATACGGTTACGCATTAAATGCTCCACACATAAAAAAGCCGCCCGAGAGGCGGCTGAGATCAATGAAAATAGCTGAAGGAAAAATTCGGTTATTATTCGACGCGTCTGGGAACTTCACCGGCCTTCGGATGCGTCGAGGCCATGTCCAGTCCCAGTTTTGCAGCGTCATCCACCCGCGAGGAGCCCACGGGCACCATGATGGCTTTTGCGCCCGGCTGATACGCGCTTGTGTTCCAGCCTTTTGCCTGCGCTACGGCGCTGACGATCTGAAAAAGCGGCAGCAGTTTTGACGTGCTGGCAGGGGGCTTCCAGAAGCGAAGAGCCAGAGCGGCCGAAGCGATCAGGAAAGTTATGATTGAAACGATATCGCCAGCATATTTAGCGGGCAGATAGGGCAGGATTGTCTGGAACAGCGATGTCCAGTCCATTGTTGTCTCCGGCTATAAAAATACCGCCCCGAAGGCGGCTGTGCCAACACACCCTCCCGGTCTAGGGAGGGGCGTTCGCGCGCACCAAGGAGAAAATGACGTCAAGTGCCAACTGACTGGTTTTGCGCCCTTCCCAGAAGCAGCAGCTTGTGTTTGACGATCCATCGTGAAGGCCATACGGTTCGCCATCATCACGACTGTCACAGGCGATTTCATGGCTTTCAATTTCAGGCTTGCCGCAGTTGCTGCGGTTTCGGCTTTCTCTCTTTCTGCTGAAGCCCATGCGGCTGCGACAAACCCGTTTTTCTCGGCAAGTACGCTGCCTTTTCAGGCGCCCCGTTTCGATCAGATCAAGGACAGCGACTACGCCCCGGCTTTCGAGCGCGGCATGGCCGAGCATCTGCGTGAGATCAATGCGATTGCCAATAATCGCGCGGCCCCGACTTTCGACAACACGATTGTTGCAATGGAGCGGGCCGGGCAGACGCTCAACCGCGTGCAGATGACGTTCTATGGCGTCTATCAGGCCAATACGAACGACGCGCTGGACAAGGTGCAAAGCGCGGAAGCCCCGCGCCTGACGGCTCATGAAGATGAAGTCTATCTGAACGCAAAGCTCTTTGCGCGCGTGAAATCGCTTTATGATCGTCGGGAGAAGCTGACACTGACGCCCGAACAGGCGCAACTCCTCGATATTTATTATCAGCAGTTCGTCCATGCTGGAGCGCAGCTTTCTGTGGCAGACAAAACGAAGCTGCGGGCAATCAATACGCGGCTGTCCAATCTCGAAACGCAGTATGAGCAGAAGCTGATTGCGAGCGCCAAGGCCGGTGCGCTGGTCGTGGATAACGAGAAAGCGCTGGCGGGTATGGACGCGAATGCGATCGCCTCCGCCGCCAAGGCTGCGCAGGAGCGTAAACTGACTGGCAAGTGGGTGATCCCCCTCCAGAACACGACACAGCAGCCTGATCTCTCATCCCTGACCGACCGCGATACGCGAAAGGCCCTGTTCGACCAGAGCTGGACGCGCGCTGAAAAGGGGGACGAAAACGACACCCGCGCCACGATCGCCGAACTGGCGCAGCTTCGGGCACAGAAAGCAGCACTTTTCGGCTATCCGAATTTTGCCGCCTATACTCTGTATGACCAGATGGCCAAGACGCCGGAAGCTGCGGAGAACTTCATGCAGCAGCTTGTCCCGGCCACGGCTGCGGAACAGAAGCGTGAAGCGGCAGTCCTTCAGGAGACCATTCGCAAGGACGGTGGCAAGTTCGACCTGAAACCCTGGGACTGGGAATATTATTCCGGTCAGGTGCGTCGTGCGAAATACAATCTCGATCAGGATGAAATCAAACCGTATTTCGAACTCAAGACGGTGCTGACGGATGGCGTGTTCTTCGCGGCCAATCAGCTCTACGGCATTACGTTCAAGCAGCGGACAGACATTCCTGTCTATCAGCCGGATGTCATGGTGTTCGAAGTCCATGACAAGGATGGATCACCGCTGGGTTTGATGTATTTCGATTACTTCAAGCGGGATAACAAGTCGGGCGGCGCATGGATGTCCAACTTTGTCGGGCAGTCGAAACTGCTGGGAACGAAACCGGTCATTTATAACGTTGCCAATTTCACCAAGGCCGCTCCGGGTCAGCCACAACTCATCACGTCCGACGACGTGACGACCATGTTCCACGAATTCGGCCACGCCCTGCACGGACTTTTTGCGGATCAGACTTATCCGTCCCTTTCAGGCACCAACGTGGCACGGGATTTTGTAGAGTTTCCGTCCCAGTTCAATGAGAACTGGGCGCTGGACCCGAAAGTCCTGTCCCATTACGCCCGTCACTACAAAACTGGCGATCCGATGCCGGCAGCGCTGGTTGAGAAAATCCGCAAGGCCGCACATTTCAATCAGGGCTATGCGCTGGGCGAGATTGTTGCGGCCGCTGAACTGGACATGAAGTGGCACAGCCTGCCTGCTTCAGCTCCGCGTCAGGACGTGGACAAATTTGAAGGCGCAGCGCTGGACGGTATGGGGCTGGATGTTGCAGTTGTTCCGCCGCGGTATCGTTCCAGTGATTTCCTGCATATCTGGTCCAATGGCTATTCTGCAGGTTACTATGCCTATTTGTGGACGGAAATGCTGGATCAGGACGCATTTGCCTGGTTCCAGGACCATGGAGGATTGACGCGTGAAAACGGACAGCGCTTCCGCGATATGATCCTTTCGAAGGGGCATACGATGGATTACGGTCCGATGTTCAAGGCGTTCTATGGTAAAGATCCTGACATTACGCCAATGCTTGTCCATCGCGGTCTTGTTTCTGATCCGGGCAAGTAATTGTAGTCGGGAAGAAAATCATGGTTTTCTTCCCGATTTTCCACCCATGACGTAGGAACAGGCGATCTTACATGCGCAGAATGAACGCCCTGTCGTCTTGCGGCCCGTTTCTCGCGCTGCTGGGTGTGCTGTATTTTGGCCTGAAGGCTTTCTATGGTTTTGGAACCCCTTCTTTTGGAGATGAATCCGGGCATATTCTGGGTGGTCTGGCCATAGCGAAAGGTGATGTCCTGTATCGGGACTATATTGACGCTCATGGTCCTTTGATCTTCATTCTGTCCTGGAGTGTCAGCCTCTTTTCCGACTTCCATCATGCTTATCTGATGCGTCTTGTTCCTATCGTATGCACGATAGGAACTTCCGTCTCAGTATTCTGCTCTCCGGCACTTCAGAAAAATTCTACGAGGTTTCTTGCTATTGGCATGTGGCTTGCCGCGATGGGCGCTCAGTGGTCAGTTCAGGCCTTCAACATGGACAGTTACTGGACTGTTGGCGGAGATCTGCTTGGGGGCGTGATAGCGCTGGTGATCCTTCCGCTGTTGCTGGGAGCAGATATCGGACGGTGGCAGGCGCGATGCGGAGGCGCCTGTCTCGCGCTTCTGCCTCTGACAGCCTATTCCTTTGCTCCAACTGCTGTTGTTCTGCTGGCTCTGTCTGTGTTGATCGGTCGTCGCCCCGGATCAGGAAGTGCCACTCCCAATCTTCTGGCCGGGGCTGGAGGAGTGCTTGCAGTCTGTCTGGTATGGATGGTGTTCTATGGCGATCTGGGAGGAATGATCGCCTATCATTTCGTTGCAAACCAGTTCTATTACGCGCCCTATATCGATGTTGGTCTGAGGGCGTTGGCGCAAAGCCTCATACCTTCGCTTCGGCCTGATGCCCTCGTTCAGTCTTTGGCTACGATCTGCTTTTATGGCGGTAGCGTTCTTCTGCTTGTAGCCTCCCGGCAGAGGTTGGCCGTTCTGTTGTTGCTAGGGGCCATACTCATGACGCAGGTGCGTGGTGCGCTCGGCTTTCAGGATGGCACATTCGCCATTGGGGCTCTTACGCTTTGTGTACTGATGCTGATGCGGATGACGCAGCCGCGCGAGATCGGGGCAATTCTGGTTGCTGGGTTGTTCTGCACCCTGTCTGTTCTCGGTCTGCGACAGGCGACGTCCTCGCCGTATGATATGAGTCGTGCGCAGCAACGACAGGCTGGATTCCATCCCATTCATGAGAACGCGGATGTCGGATTTGTTAAAATCATTCAGGAATACTCTGCACCGCAGGAACGTATTCTGGTTATTCCTTATAATCCGGATGTTTATATTTACTCCGGTCGTCTTCCCATGAAGAAGTATCATGAATACCTTCCGTGGGAAGCAGACTATGCCCGCCATCCCTGGTTTGGATATGAGCGCGATTTGTGTGTGGATCTCCCTGCTAATCTTCCTCCCGTCATATATTTTGACGACTACCGCGTCTGGGGACGGTGGAGCGCAGCAGATTACATGTCCTGCGTTCTGAAAATTCTCGCACGCGACTATCAGCGCGACCCGGTTGAAAAAAGTATTTATGTCCGTCGCGACCGACTAGATCGCGACGCCGCCAAAGCCGTAAACTCAGTCTCACAGCCCCAAAATACCCACTGAAAGTAATGCCTGTCATGAAGCAGAAAACCTTTTCCCGCCGCATTCTCTTTCTTGCCACAGCGCTGACGGCTGGTCTGCTGAACCCCGTCGCAGGATACGCTGATCCTTCAGCAGATATCAGTCCGTCGCGGATGTCGGAAGCAATGAAGGTTCTGTCTTCGGACCGGTTTGAAGGCCGTGCTCCGGGAACGGAAGGGGAGAAGGTTACGGTTCCCTGGCTGATCGAACAATACAAGGCTCTGGGGCTTGAGCCTGCCGGGGAAAACGGCGGATGGACGCAGGATGTTCCCATGCTTCGGACCAGAACCGGTGCTACGGGATCTGTTGTGGCCCGGACTGGCAGCAAAACGCTTCCGCTGGTTCAGCTGAAGGACATCTATCTCTCAACGCTGCTGCCCGAAGAGCGGCTCAAGGTTAAAAATGCTCCAGTGGTCTTCGTCGGCTATGGTGTCCATGCACCGGAGCGCCACTGGGATGATTTCAAGGGTGTGGATCTTAAGGGCAAGGTCGCGATTTTCCTCGTGAACGACCCTGATTTCGATGCGGCTCCCGGCGAGCCCGTTGCGGGACGTTTCGGCGGAAAAACCATGACGTATTACGGGCGCTGGACCTATAAATACGAGGAAGCCGCCCGTCGTGGCGCCGTTGCGGCCCTGATCGTTCATGATACGGCTGGTGCGTCCTATCCGTGGAGCACCGTGGTCGCGCCGGGTGGTGAAGCCTATGACGTGGAACACGCGGCCAGCGAAAGTCGTCCCGTGCCCGTTCAGGGCTGGCTTGAGGGGAAAGCCGCGACTGCACTCTTCCAGCAGGCGGGTTTGGATTTTGAAGCTCTTCGCATCAAGGCGCGCTCGGAGGATTTCCGGCCGGTCACTCTGAAGCATACAACATTCTCGGCCGATCTTCCGGTTACGGTTGACCGCCTCAAGAGTCAGAACGTGCTCGCCAAAATCACGGGTGCGAAATATCCGGATGAGACGGTCATGTTCGGCGCTCACTGGGATGCTTACGGCAAGAGCACGGATGCGCAGGGCAATACGGTCATCAGACGAGGTGCGATTGACGATGGCTCCGGCATTGCCGCGCTTTTTGAAATTGCCCGCGCTTTCAAGTCAGGGCCGAAACCCGATCGGACGGTGCGTTTCGCGGCCTGGACGGGCGAGGAGCGGGGTCTGCTGGGTTCAGGCTGGTATGTGGCGCATCCGCTGGCCCCTCTGGACAAGACGGCGGCCAACCTGACGATGGATGTGCTTCAGATGGCCGGGCCTGCACATAATGCCTTCATTATCGGGGCAGGGCAGAACACGTTGCAGGATCAGTTCGCTGCTGCTGCGGCTCTTCAGGGGCGCACGACACAGCCGGAAGCGATGCCAGAGCGTGGGGCGTTCTATCGCGCCGATCATCTGCCGTTCGCGCGCGCGGGTGTACCGGTTCTTGCGGTGATGGACATGGCCGGAAAGTTCGATCTCGTGAGAGGCGGAACGGAAGCAGGCGGCAAATGGCTGACGGCTTACATGGCCTGCTACCATCAGGCCTGCGATGCCTGGAGCCCGGACTGGGATGTCAGAGGCGCTGCGCAGGACGTCTGGGCCGTCTGGAAAGTCGGACATGACGTGGCGTTTTCGCATGACTGGCCGCAGTGGAACGACGGTTCGGAATTCGCTGCGATCCGTCAGAAAACCGTGCCTTCGACTGTTCACTAACCCGTCTTTGCCGGTTCCGTCAGAGTGTCCAGGGCGGGACCGGCCCATACTGTTCCACCAGAAAGTCAATCATCACCCGGATCTTGAGCGGGACATGGGGTGTGGGGGCATACACTGCGTGTAGTTCCGGCCCTGTCATTGTCGGCACGTCCAGTGGCAGGGGCACCAGCCTGCCGGATTTCAGTTCTTCCGAAACGATGAAGAGCGGCTGATAGATGATCCCTTGTCCCGCAACGGCGGCTTCTCGCAGGATATCGCCATTATTGGCGCTCATCGGTCCGCTGACCATGACAGTCCGTTCGCCTTTGGGGCCGAAGCTCCAGCGGGTCGCGCCAATGTCGTGACCGAGTGTGTAGCCCAGACACTGATGGTTCTGAAGTTCGACGACAGTATGAGGTGTGCCATGCCGTTCGAGATAGGATGGGGCGGCACAGACCACGAAATCTATCTGAGCCAGCGGGCGCGAGCGTAATGCGCTTGACGGCATTCGCCCGATACGGAGGGTCAGGTCCCATCCCTCCGTGATCGGATCAATCCTGCGGTCATCAAGTCCGAGTTCAACCGTAACGAGGGGGTGACGCTGGCTGAATTGCGGCATGATCGGGCCGACATGCCGGATGGCGAACGAGACCGGGGCATTCAGACGTAGAATGCCCCGCGGCTCCTGATTTTCGGCCGAGACTTCCTGCTCCATCTCTTCAAGATCCGTGAGGATCTTCTGCGCGCGGATCAGCAGCAGACGTCCCGGTTCTGTCAGAGAAAGTCTGCGGGTGCTGCGATGAAACAGCGAGATGCCAAGCCGACTTTCCAGAGCAGCGATGTGTTTCGTGACCATCGTCTGCGACAGGCCGAGCGCACGCGCAGCTCCGGAAAAGCTTCCCTGAGCCACAACCTTTGCAAACACCTGCATGTTGGTGAAACGATCGAGCATTTATCTCACACTCCTGGTGTCAGATCATTTTCCAAAATAGGGAATTATTCTTTCCCAGAGAGGGTGGCAACATCCGTTTTGCCGAATGATGAAGGAGGTCGTGAAGATGTCGCAGGAAAATCAGGAGAGCCGACAGCCTGTTCTTTTTCTGCCACATGGCGGTGGTCCATGTTTCTTCATGGAATGGGGAAACACATGGGACCGCATGGCCGTTTATCTTCGCTCTGTCAGTGGAACGCTTCCTCGTCGGCCGGACGCCATCATTGTCATGTCCGGGCATTGGGAAACGGACGAAATGCGTGCCGGCTCGGCACCTCATTCGTCACTCATCTACGACTATTACGGTTTTCCTCCTCACACCTATCAGCTTAAGTATCCCGTGCCGGGTGCGCCTGATGTCGCAGCGAAGGTGCTCGGTCTTCTGAGCGCTGCGGGTGTTTCCTGCGCCGCCGATCCAGAGCGCGGATTGGATCATGGGGTGTTCATTCCGTTCATGCTGGCCTTTCCGGATGCCAGTATCCCGGTTGTAGAAATTTCTCTTCCCAGAACGATGAACGCGGCAGATGTCTTGCAGCTTGGGCAGAGTCTGGAGCCTTTGCGGGGCGAAAACATCCTGTTGGTGGGCACGGGCATGACGTATCACAACATGCGTTATCTGATGCGGCCGGATGCTGTGTCAGATGCCCGGTCCGTCGTGTTTGATGCTTGGCTTCAGAGCGCGGTTGAAGCGTCTTCCGACCTTCGCAGAAGTCGTCTTATGGACTGGGAGCGTGCCCCCTTCGCACGGGACTGCCATCCTCAGCCGGAGCACCTCCTGCCGCTGATGTTTGCCGCCGGGGCCGCGGGAACTGATGCAGGGCATCGCGATTATAGCGACGTCATCATGGGAAAAGCCTTGTCCGGTTTTCGGTTTGGTTGACGCCTTTACCTTCATACATATGAAAGATCGCAAACTCATGAACACATATTTTCTCAAGAGCGTCGGCGCAGTATTCGCCGCGGCACTTCTGTCTTCCAGCGCTTTTGCCGCTACGCCTGCAAGTGTGCCCTCGGGCGCCTATTCGGTCGAAACCAGCCATACGCAGATCGGATTTTCCGTCCTGCATTTTGGTTTCACCTATTATTCCGGCCAGTTCTCCGGCGTTACGGGAACGCTCCAGCTTGATTCGACCCATCCCGATGCCTCGCATCTGAATGTGACCATTCCGGTTTCAAGCGTCTCGACCACCAGCACGGTTTTGACGGACGAACTCAAGAACAGCGAGTGGTTCGATATTGCGAAATATCCGGAGGCTACTTTCGTTTCGACGCAGGTTCGCCAGACAGGTGCGGATGAAGCGCTGGTCACCGGCAACCTGACGCTGCATGGCGTGACGCATCCGGAAGTTCTGCACGTCCATTTCGTGGGAGCAGGCGTCAATCCGATGGACAAGGCCTATACGGTTGGTTTTCAGGCTCAGGCAACGATTCATCGGAGCGATTTCGGGGTGAAGAAATATGTCCCCTATGTTGGTGATGACGTGACCTTGACCATTGCCGGAGCGTTTGAAAAGACGGCAGCGAAGTAACGCGCAAAAAAAACGGCCCATTTCCATGGGCCGTTTTTTGTTTCGTCTGTTCGGAATTCTCAGGAAGCCTTGCGGACTTTCCAGCCAGTTTCCTTGAGACAGAACCCCAGAACGATGGCAATTCCGATTCCGATGACCAGCGGCAGGAAAGCCGTATGGAACTGCTCCATCGTCTCGGGCGCCGTTTTGCCCATCAGGGCGGAGACGAGCGGGGACATGATTCCGGTCGTCCCGAAAACAAGGAAGTTCATGACGCCTGCGGCCGTTCCCTTGACCTCTGGAGGATTGACTTCCTTCATCGAAGAGAACGGGATCATGGCGGCACCCGATGCAATCCCCATGATCAGCGCCACGGAGTAGTGCGGCAACACTCCGACCGGGACATAAAGCGCACAGAGCGACGCCGCCAGCAGGACCACCGCACCGCCGATCAGAACGGGTTTGCGACGACCGATCTTGTCGGAAATCCAGCCCAGCAGCGGGCAGCCGATGACCCATCCGATGGGAACCATCGAGACGTCCGTGGCTGCGAAACCCATCGTCGTATGCTCGCCCTTGCTGAGCATCAGCGCGCCCCAGCCCAGTGCGCCGATCGTTGTTGGAACGAACAGCAGACCACCGGCAAGTCCTGCGATCCAGCTCTGTGGGTTGGAGAAGATAATTTTGAACGGACGCATCAGGTTGGCAAGAGACATGTCGCCATGATGATGGTCGCTGTCTCCCGTATCGCGTGGCATGACGAAAAAGACGGCGACGGCCAGCAGAAGGCCGATAGCGCCGAAGCCCAGCCAGACAGACTGCCAGGGAATGTGGAACGAGCCGTGCGGATCAATCAGGATACGGGTCGGTTTGGAGCCAAATGCGGCTCCTGCCATGCCCATGCACTGGGTTAAACCCACGAAAAGCGCCAGTGTCCGGGCTGGAAGATAACGCGCGGCAACGTAAGAAGCGCCCACAAAGGCACAGATCGCACCAATACCCTGAATGATGTAACCGCCAATCCCGGCGACCAGACTGCCCTGACCGAAAATCAGGCACCCCACGCCGGTTACGGCAATGAACATTGGCATGATCGCATGTGCGCCATACCGGTCCAGCAGCACGCCCACGGCAAGCGCCATCAGCGCGTAGACAATGTAATAGGACGCGATCATGAGGCCGAGATGGCTGTTGCCCCAGGCCTGCGTCAGTTCATCCTGCATGATCCCGGGAGCAGAGCGGATGGCATACTGATAGAAATAGAAAAGCGCACACAGAAACCATGACAGCACATAGAGCGGCTGAAGTTTCTGTGGTTGCGCCGGTGACGGGTTCAGGGGCTGGGAGGCCGCCTGAGGTGATGTGCCAGACATGAAATTCTCCAGTATGTCATGGATGGTCAGTCAGACCGGACAGCATGAGCGTGATAGGAATATTCGCCAGATATTATTGCTGGAATGGGTAATACCGGAACGTCACATACACCGTATGTCCATAGGTCGTGGGATCGACAGCATGACCCGCGCCATCATTGCCTTTGAACGCGAACTTCCGGATATAGGTATACTGGAGACCTCCCATGACGCTGCCATAATGGCCGTCCAGAAAATGCCACCAACCGCCTGTCGTGAAAGCGGCAAGCGTTTTTGTCTGAGCAGCGCATGTCCCGAATTCGTATTCACACCCGGACAGGTTCAAATCCGTTGCGCCATAGCCGTGCTGAAGCCCGTCCGCGCCCAGATAAGTGCGGCGTCCGGCAGTTTCTACACCTCCATAGGTGTAGAGCAGAACAGAACGCGCCGGATGGCCTACAAGGCCAAGCGAACCCATGATTTCCGGAACAGGACTGGGATTTCCGTTTTTATCGAATGTGGTGTCGGGGAGGAGGGTTGGTCCGTAACGTCCCACGCCCTGACCGGCCAAGACGTTGCCGGTCAGCTGTAGTTTATCCGTTCCGAGCGGTACAGTCATGCCAGCTCCCACACCACCGCCGAACTGGGTGCTTTTATGGGTATGATTCTCGCCCGCAGGCTGGATTAGTCCACGGAACCATCGGCCCAGGCCGAAAACTTCGTAATGTCCGAAAGACGTATCAACAGCTGCTTTGAGAACGATGTCAGGCGCAGGATTGTAGCTGTACTGCGTATTGGGATTCAGCAGTACGCCACCTGCATTGGAGTAAAAGACACGCGGTCCGGCCAGACGACCATAGCTTGCGGGAAGCGTGCCACCTGAACTAAGGGAGTCTGAAAAAGCTACCGTTGCTTGAGGGTCCTCAACGGACAGTGCCAGCCAGTATTTCTGAGCCCAGTCTTTGGCGATCCGGACCTGCGGGACACGAGTGAAAGTAATTCCAGGGATCTGGTTATTATCCGTCACGGCAGGGAGCTGTTCCTGGCGGGGAATGACACCCTTGGCGTAGTTGGTCGTCAGACTCCATGCCTGCCCCATAAGGACATGCAGCCCCCAGTCCTTTTCGGTGAATGTAAAGTAACCCTGACGCAAACGAGGTGTATAACCATTGATCTGCACGCTGTTGGTCGTACCACCAGACCCACCAAAGTCAGCTTCGACATAGGCCTGAAGACGTACGGCTTTGGTCGGATTTGCCTCCAGAAGGGTGGAGAAACGTGTGAGCTGGGCCGAGAAACGCTCTTCGCTCAATCCGTGATTGGGGCTGTTGGCATAGGGGAAACCGTTCCATGCCGTCGCAGGCCCACTGGTCAGATTTGAGCTTCTCCAGATATTGGAGAAATCAATGAACCCACCGAGGCGCACGGTCAGATTACCGATCTGGAAAACAGGCGGAAGATGATCCACTTCGGTCTGCGTAATCGCGAGAGGGCTGGACGAGGTCAGATCTATGGACGTCCTGTGGGCTTCATTATGCTGGGTTCCCAACCACTGGAACAACGGCGGCGGTGTCTGGTGAGTGGCTGGGGGAACAGGATTATAAAGAGCAGGGGTATTGGTTACACTGGTTGGGGCAAAGCCTGTCGTTGAAACGGGCATAGCTCCGGTTGAGTGCGATGAAGGCGACATCCCTATATGATTTGTTTCAAGCCCCACTATTGTCTTATGGGGCGCAAAAGCTGCTTTCGTGGCGCGGGGATGCGTTGTTTGTGAAGAGGTTTTGGTGTGTCGACGTTCCTCGATAGCCTGCAACCGGCCTTCTAGCATACGCATTTCGGCTTTGATGGCGGCTAGTTCCTGATCGTCAGCGCTTTGCGCGAATGCTGTTGGGGAACCTCCGATGAAAATGGCGGCACTCAATAGCAGTCTGCACCGTCTGGGCAGATGTTGCCCTACGATCTTCAGGCCACCAAAAGGAAACACACTTTATCCTTTCTGTAAATTCCAACGCGCGTAAATGTCCGTCTTTCGTAAAGATATCAGCTAAGACATTCACAAAAGATACTTACGCGGTCGCGGAAGTTTAAATATTGATTCACATCAAAAAAACTTATATTTTTTAAGAGATGCAAGTTATTTCCCAATTTTGTCTTTAGTGACCGACGCAGAAGATGGTCGCGGAAACCTGAAATCGGGATGATATACGGCCAAATGATGCGTTCGCGTGGATTGGTGGAGGATCACGAGAAGTGTATCGACGGTGCAAAGGTCATAATCCACATCGTGTGGCAGGCCTCATGCTCCGTCGAAGCACTCACAGGAAGGACTTTAAAAAGCCCCACAAAACAATAATTTATTTTTTGACAACGGGCTGCCGTGTAGTCCTGAGATGACTGATAAATTGATCATCAACTTGAAGGTGCCCCTTGACCAGATGGGCAGGCGTGAGGGCCAGCCAGTTGTTGAACGAGATATCTTTATACTGGCCAGTATGAAAAACATTAATGACCCGGACAGGCTCATCGCCGATGTTTTCGATGTAATGTGCCAAGGTTCTTGGGACATACCCGACATCTCCAGGAACAAAATCAAATGTTCTGGCATTGTCGACGGCATCAAATACTGTCATCCGGGCCTTCCCGGAAATATAATATTGCAATTCATCAGCATCCGGATGCCAGTGGATTTCCCGCATTCCGCCGGGTTCCAGATCGATAATCAAGGCAGCCAATGTCGTGACGCTAAAGTTGCGCGAGTCAATAACCTGTGTAGCTCCGCCCGGATAAGCCGTAGGCGGCGTTGCGGAGGCGCGGAAAACATATTTGTCGGTAAAGTTTACAGCTCCCAGATCCTGACGCACCTGCTCAAGCGGAGGGGGAACTGGCTGACGGAAAATATATTTTTCATGCGCCGGAATATTGGCAAATGCAGCTTCGGGAACGCCAAAATTTTTCGCCAGAACTTCGCGAGGAATATGAGCAAATAATTCGGTGACCAAGAGTGTTTGATTTTCCGAAAAATTACCATCGTTGAAGACGAGAACAAACTCAGTGCCTTCCTCCAAGCCTTGAATGGCATGTGGGAAGCCTGCGGGAGCAAACCACAAATCACCCGGCTCCAGATCTTCAATCAGTGTCTGGCGCTGATCATCCATGAGGTAGAAGCGAACTTTCCCTTTAAGAACGTAAGCCCATTCTGCCTCTTTGTGCCAATGCATTTCACGCACGACACCGGGGGGAAGGCGCATATTAACGATGGCAAGTTCCTTGAGTGCTCCCATCTCGCGACAGGTGACTTCTCGTGCCCATCCACCGTCTTCAAGACGGTTATGCGCCATCGCGAAAGGAAATTTCAGATTGGGAATGCCGCCCTTATCTGTTGCCGGAGGCAAAAAAATATCCGGGTTTTGCTGTTCAATTTCCGGATTACGGGGGCCAACGATATCAGCTCCCTTAGAGCCCATAATTGGTTGGTTCAAATTTTCCATTTGTAAGCACCTTGGTTTGAAGAAGAATTGAGAAAACTTTAACGCAATGTTCGCTTAAACGAATGTGGCACCAGTTCTTGGGTCTGGGCTTGATTTATCTTTTCTTGAAAAAAGAGTAATCAACAGAAGCGAAATGATCGTAATTATTAAGGATGTATTATTTCCAATGTATTTATCGCAGAAAAATCCAAAAGCTCCGCCGATGGCAAAACCAAACAGAACGAAGAAGAATATCCCTGCCCACATCAGGTTGGACTCCCCATTAATTCCATTTTTTTTAAAAAAGCTCTGAGCCATAAAGTTAAAAGCCATTTGTACTACAAAGGTAACGGCCACGTTTCCATAAAGCATTCCATGATCTTTGTGGAATGCATTCCCCTGCATTCCTGCAACGAAACTAATGGCCACAGCCAGAAAAGCTAAGGGGATTGTGTTTGTGAATGCTAATAATGTGATTATGGACAGTAAAATACATTCAGACCATAGAACAATATTTGAAAAAATACGACCTTCTTTGATTAGGGTTGTCATCAAGACACCGCACACAGCAGATCCCAAACCAAAAGCAATAACGGAACTGAATGCAAACCAGAATGCAATCCAGTCCCCTTCTACCAAGCGGTAACCAACCTGTATGACATTACCTGATTGAACTGTGGCGAAGGTTTGTGCATGGAAGAAAGTCCATGCGTTCATCAGTCCTGCACAAAATGCGAGACTAAAGCCTACTCTCCGCTCTTCCATGAGAGGGAAAACATTTGTTTGAGTGGAGTTCTTTGCAGCTAACTCTACCATTTCACCTCCTCTTTTAATCAAGGGATATCGGGAAATATCAATGGATATTTTTTTTAAATTAAGAAAGTATTAATTATTAAAAATATCATACATATCCTTCTGTATCCTACGAAGAACGTCAACAATATTGATGGGTTTCATCAGGATATTTAATATTGTGATCTGGGGTATTCGGTTTTGATTTGTGTTTGAATTTTATGAAAGGTTCGCGATGAGCGCCCTGTCGTTGATAATGACGCTCAGAAACGCTCAAGAATTCGAGAGGTATCCGTGAGTTAATTTATTAATACTTTTGAATTTCGGCGTTAATTTTATTTGTGATGGAGATATTATTTATCTCTCCATCACGGATTTTTATGAAAAATAAGATTATGTGAACTTTAATATTGCTCGATATAATATTATTTTTATAATTTTAAGTAATTTTATTTAAAGTTATATTTATTTGTTCTTGTTTTTCTTATTCTTTGAGCGTTTTTCTTTGGCTGCTTTCTGAGATGGAGCAGATGTTCCACCCTTGGCGCGTTCAATGACGAACTTTGCGTAATCGTCCATATCGCCGTCGAAAGGCACGATCTGGTTGTCCGCAGCCAGCCAGAGACGGTCCGCGACCAGTTCCATGAGCGAACGGTCATGAGTGATGAGAATGACTGCCCCTTCGTAATTGTTCAGTGCATCCAGGAGGGCGCGGCGGCTGTCGATGTCCAGATGGTTGGTTGGTTCATCAAGGATCAGCAGGTGCGGAGCAGCCATGGCCACCATGTTCAGCAGCAGGCGGGCACGCTCGCCGCCAGACAGGGCTTCAACCTTGGTACCCTGTTTTTCGAAGTGGATGCCGAATTGGGCCAGACGGGAGCGGTGAGACTGATCGCTGTCTGTCGGGCGGGCCGCACGCATGATGTCGAGTGGGGTCTGTTCGGGGTCGAGCGCCTCGATCTGGTGCTGATGGAACCAGCCGACCTCAATGCGGGGAGAGCGCGAGACTTCTCCGGAGCGGACTTCAAGGGCACCTGCGATCATTTTGGCAAAAGTGGATTTACCGGCACCGTTAACGCCTAACAGACCGATGCGATCATCCACGTCCAGTCTGAGGTTCAGGTCGCGCAGGATGGCCGGATCGTCTCCGTAGCCTACCTCGACGTTTTCCAGCCGGATCAAGGGTGAACTTCAGCCGGATTCCGGTGAAATCGTCATCCCACGTGCGGCGCGTGTCGCAACAGTGGATCAGGA
>NZ_JAERLZ010000018.1:0-33620 GCF_018256175.1 Gluconobacter sp. Dm-44
GCCCATACCACCACCGTGAAAGCCCCCACCGGGGCCTCCGCCGCCATGAAATCCACCGCCTCCGCCCGGTCCCCCCCCATGCTGGGCAAAAGCGGGAACGGAAATCGTGGACGCCAGCAAGGCCAGCATCAGTGCAGCGGCCGGTCTATATGTGAGGGTCATGGCAAGTCTCCTGCGGGAAAGCCCGATCATGTTTTCCATATCGGCATTACCAGATCGTGTAGGAAGAGGGCCTTTCCGTGACGAAACAACTTGTTTCACGTGAAACACTTCCGTCACCTTCGCTTCCGCTTCGCGCCAAGATGCCCCCCAAGGCTTTCCAGCGCCAGACGAAGCTCCTCATCCTCGATATCCGGCACTTCAATCTGCAACGGTTTCGGGCGCTTCGGCGTCGGTCGCTCGAACGCCACCAGATCCTGAACAATCTTCAGACGCTCGATCCCATATTCGCCCCGCAGCCCACACGCCACATTGATGCGCTCGATAATCTGCGGCGCAAGATGCTGAAGCTCCATGGCAATCGGCCCCGCACAGGCCAGCGTCAGCGTTCCCGCAGACAAACGGCGCGGTTCGGTCTGTTTGGACAGACGCGGACCGACAAAATCCGCCCAGTCCATCATCAGGCGCGCCAGAACCGGCGGCTTCTTCTTGAAGACAGGCTGCGTCAGCGCCTGAACGAAAGACCCGATCTGCTTCGTGCCAGAACGACGCGGCGTCCAGTTACGATCAGGCGCGGGAACCCAGCCATCAGGCTCCTGCGCCGGTTTCTTTCGGGCTGTATTTCGTAACGGGCGCTTGTCCGAACCGCGATCCTTCGTCATATCCGTTCCCGTGACTCCTGATGCATCCGCCCTGCTGCGCTGGTACGACCACCACCGCCGCGCCCTTCCCTGGCGCAGCCTGCCCGGCCAGCGTCCGGACCCGTATGCCGTCTGGCTGAGCGAGATCATGCTCCAGCAGACGACCGTCAAAGCCGTCATATCCTATTACGAGCGCTTTCTCACGCATTACCCTACAGTCCAGGACCTCGCGGCGGCCCCGCTCGAAGACGTCCTGCACCTCTGGGCTGGCCTCGGCTACTATGCCCGTGCCCGCAATCTCCATGCCTGTGCAAAACGGGTCTCCGAACGCGGCGGCTTCCCAGACACGGTCACAGAGTTACTGACCCTTCCCGGAATCGGGGCCTACACGGCCCGCGCCATCGCCGCCATCGCCTTTGGACGCCCCGTTGTCCCCGTCGACGGCAATGTCGAGCGCGTCACGGCCCGCCTCAACGCAACCGAAGAACCGCTCCCGGCTGCACGCCCCCTTCTGGCGAAACAGGCCGCACTCCTGAACGCCGATCCTGTCGCGCAAAGCCGTCCCTCCGACTTCGCACAGGCCCTGTTCGACCTCGGCGCAACGATCTGCACACCCCGCAACCCTGCCTGTCTGACCTGCCCCTGGCAGACCTCCTGCATCGCCCATGCCCGCGGAATCGCAGCCCAGCTCCCGGCCAAACAGCCCAAACAGACACGCCCCACACGCTACGGCGTACATTTCCTCCTGCATGATGCCGACGGCCAGATCCTGCTGCGAACCCGCCCTCCCACAGGCCTGCTGGGCGGCATGGACGAACTCCCCGGAACCGACTGGCGCAGCACACTCTGGAGCGAAGACGAAGCCCTCGCCCATGCCCCGTGCCTGACCAACTGGACCCTCAGAGGCGAAATCCGCCACGTCTTCACCCATTTCACCCTGTATCTCACGGTTTATGAGGCTTACCTTCCACCGGGCCATAATGCAGGGATCGATTCCTCTTTCGGCGCGTTCCGCTCAACGAAGCGCGCCGCGCTGCCCGGCGTCATGAAGAAATGTCTGGCTCTCACCAAACAACCTTCGGAGACATGATGACTGAGACCCCGCCGACACTCCGCCTCTGGTTCATGGACTGGTTCGGCTGGATGCTCGATCATAATTCCGTAAGGGACGCCCTCGACCGCACCCCCTTTCAGGAAGGCCGCCTTCCGGGTCTCAGCACCGCCGTTCCCTTACCTTTCCAGCTTCCCTGCCCTCCGGTTCTGGAAAAGCGGGTTTCAATGCCCCGCCCTTTTCCAGAAATGGAAATGCAGGAATTCCCCCCAAACCGCGTGGTCTTTTTCATTCCGCGAACCGGCACCTATCTAAGAAGCTCCCCTCTTGGTCCAGAGCCCGTAGATTTTTGGGCCCCTAGACCAGGAGAATGGGAAATTTTCTTTCCCATGACCGTCGAAATGTTGCGTGGATTGTCTCTGATCCTCAAACCCAACACCGTAAAACTGCAAGACGACGCGGGGAATGCCCTGCCTACCCCCACGCTCCAGCAAGGATTCGTGCTCCAGTTTGGCGACAGGACCCTCCCATTGTTCCTGAACACGACAACCCTGATCCAGATCGGCCAGATCATGCCAGGCGCCATCGCCAAAATCGCACTGACATGGGATGCCGACGCCCAGCCTGTCCATTTTACCGTATCCCGCGAAACACCCACCCAATCAGCAATAGTATAAAAATATCCCCATAAACGAAATATATGGAAAGATTTCTCCTATATATTCGACACACCATAACAAATTCTGCTATTTAAAATACCTAAGCAAGACCATTTCAGTCCTTATCATTTTCACAGAAATTGTCTGTCTGTATTGTATTCTCCCTCACGTGAAAGGGTTTTTTCAATTAATTGTAATTTTTGATCGATGTCCTTCACAGACAGAATTTTTGTTCTAAACATTTATGCGTCTGAAGCAGGCGGGTATTTCATACGAAGCCGGTCTGTTTTCCGGCTGTCATGGGAAGATATGTCGCCAACTGGTTCTTTTCTTGCCGTTTTCAGGGACCGTCTCAACGGACCGGACCGTTTATTGTCTTACCCCACCCATTATTTAACGACAGACAATCGCTATCCCGGATTTTATGATTTTCCGCTCTCCTTGACAGTACATCATCCCTCGCAACCCTGCTTCAGACACCAGCCCGCAACCTGCCATCCGCCTGTCTCTGGTCAGATGACTGCATGGTCCTGTCAGCACGCCAGACCATCCAGTCATCTGACCGTCCCTATGGCTCTTGAGGTATCGAAATCATGACCTACACTGTCGGACATTATCTTTCCGAACGCCTGACGCAGATCGGCCTGAAGCATCATTTTGCCGTCGCAGGTGACTACAACCTCGTTCTGCTCGACCAGATGATCGAACAGGGCGGCACCAAGCAGATCTATGACTGTAACGAGCTGAACTGCTCCTTCGCCGCCGAAGGCTATGCCCGCGCCAATGGCGCCGCCGCAGCCATCATCACCTTCAGCGTCGGCGCGATTTCCGCCATGAACGGTCTGGGCGGCGCTTACGCCGAAAACCTGCCGATCCTCGTGATTTCCGGTGCGCCAAACACCAACGATCACGGTTCGGGCCACGTCCTGCATCACACGATCGGCACGACCGAATACAGCTACCAGATGGAAATGGCGAAGCACGTCACCTGCGCCGCCGAAAGCATCACCTCCGCCGAAACAGCTCCGGCAAAGATCGACCACGTCATCCGCACCATGCTGCGCGAGAAGAAGCCGGCCTATCTCGAAATCGCCTGTAACGTCTCCGCCGCACCCTGTGTCCGTCCGGGTCCGGTGTCGTCCCTGCACGCCCACCCACGCCCCGACGAAGCCAGCCTCAAGGCCGCTCTGGACGAGAGCCTGAGCTTCCTCGACAAGGCCAGCAAGGTCGCCATCCTCGTCGGTACCAAGCTGCGCGCCGCCGAAGCGCTCAAAGAAACCGTCGAGCTGGCCGACAAGCTCGGCTGCCCCGTGACGGTCATGGCCGCCGCCAAAAGCTACTTCCCCGAAACGCATCCCGGCTTCCGTGGTGTTTACTGGGGCGATGTCAGCAGCCCCGGTGCCCAGGAGATCATCGAAGGCGCCGATGCCGTGATCTGCCTTGCTCCCGTCTGGAACGACTACTCCTCGGGCGGCTGGAAGAGCATCATCCGCGGCGAAAAGGTTCTCGAAATCGATCCGGACCGCGTGACCGTCAACGGCAAGACCTTCGACGGCTTCCGCCTCAAGGAATTCGTCAAAGCCCTGAGCGAGAAGGCCCCGAAGAAGTCCGCAGCTCTGACCGGCGAATACAAGCCCGTCATCCTGCCGAAGGCCGATCAGGCCAAACCGCTGACCAACGACGAAATGACCCGCCAGATCAACGAACTGGTCGACGGCAACACCACCCTTTTCGCCGAGACCGGCGACTCATGGTTCAACGCCATGCGTATGCACCTTCCCGAAGGTGCGAAGGTCGAGACGGAAATGCAGTGGGGCCATATCGGCTGGTCCGTTCCGTCCATGTTCGGCAACGCCACCGGCTCGCCGGAGCGCAAGCATGTGCTGATGGTCGGTGACGGCTCCTTCCAGCTCACCGCGCAGGAAGTGGCCCAGATGGTCCGCTACGAACTGCCGGTCATCATCTTCCTCGTGAACAACCACGGCTACGTCATCGAAATCGCCATCCATGACGGCCCGTACAACTACATCCAGAACTGGGATTACGCCGCTCTGATGCAGTGCTTCAACCAGGGCGTCCCCGGCGAGGAAAGCGGCAAGTACGGTCTCGGCCTGCATGCCACGACGGGCGAGGAACTGGCCGAAGCCATCGCCAAGGCCAAGAAGAACACCCGTGGCCCGACCCTCATCGAGTGCAAACTCGACCGGACGGACTGCACCAAGACACTGGTCCAGTGGGGCAAGGCTGTTGCAGCAGCAAACTCCCGCAAGCCCCAGAATACCTGATCATAATCAGGTCTCTAACGAAAAACCCCCGTGTCTGACACGGGGGTTTTTTCTTTTGTACCACATGAAAACCTGACGACCGTCAGAGCAGACGCGCCACCTTCATGAACAGAAACGTCACACTCATGAAGACGAAACAGACAATGCCTGCCTCCACGGTCCCCAACGACCCCTGAGCCAGAAACATCCCACCGGTATTCATGCCGAAGAACCCGGTTACGAATGTCGCGGGCAGCATCAACGTGGTCCCGACCGAGACGATATACAGCCGCCTGTTGGTCTCTTCCGCCTGATTGGACCCGAGTTCGTCCTGCAACGACCGCGCACGGTCCTGAAGCGCGATCAGATCGTCCAGCGCCGCATGAACCTGCCGCTCCGCACGGTCCCGCAGTTCGTCCTCCGCCCAGTCCGGAAGATCCAGATCCTCGTCTTTTAGAACGCGGTCAATTGGCGTCACAACCCGGCGCAGCTCGGTTGCACGACGGCGCACCTTGCCCACGATACTACCCAGATGCCCCAGATCGGAGCGATGCTCGATCAGCAGGAGCACATCTTCCGCACGATCCAGCTCATCATCCAGATGCCCGAGCTGACGCCGAACGGTTCCGGTAAATTCCCGCAACGCACGGTCAATAATCCCCGCAGGCGTTCTGGGGATCTGATCCGGCCTCAGGGAGCGATAGGCCGCCCCCAGCACCGGAATGGGATTACGCCGCGTCGTAATCAGCAGATCGGGGCGCATCGCAAACCGCCAGGCACAGATCTCCCGGTCTTCTTCGGACAGCGCATCGTCAAAGGCGGGCAGCGCCCCCCAGATCAGATCCTCGAACGCCTCAAGCGCAATGCCATATTCCGTCTCGGCCAGC
This sequence comes from Gluconobacter sp. Dm-44, assembly GCF_018256175.1. Lineage (NCBI taxonomy): Bacteria > Pseudomonadati > Pseudomonadota > Alphaproteobacteria > Acetobacterales > Acetobacteraceae > Gluconobacter > Gluconobacter sp. Dm-44. Next base: position 5,662 of record NZ_JAERLZ010000018.1, read on the forward strand.
ATGGCACAAACGTCTTCGGGCAGATCCGGCAGATGTGCGACATAGCCCCGCGCCGAACTATGCACCGTATCGAAATGCAGCCAGTACCAGCCTTCGTTCTCAAGCGGGCGTCCCGGCGCCAGAAGCGCCTCCACCTCAGCCGATCCCAGCGTCCGCAGTTCCTGCCCCGGAACGGCGTGCACGGCCCAGACAAGTCCGTTCGCGAACGCAGGCGCGCCGGTTTCCTGATGCTGTGGGTCCAGAACCGTGAAGGGGAAGTTGTAGGCAGTGCTGTCTGACACGACATCCTCCTGTTTTCAGGGGGTTCAGGACCGGCAGAACCGGCATGCAGGTTCAACAGAAACGACGGGGCAACGCGCCCTCTCCGGCTTCTCGCATGCCCTGCATACAGACGCAATATACCCGCCTTTCCGCACCCAAACCGTCACGGAAATGCAACTCCATCCCAAACAGACAGTTAAAACACCATATCGCAATGAGTCTGCCCCGACATACGGGCACGCTCCTCCGGAAAGGAATATCCATGTCCATCCGCACAGCATTTTTCGCCACAAGCCTTCTGCTCGGCACCGCAATCGCCGCTCCTGCAATGGCTCAGGCTGTCAGCGCACCCAGCAACGATCAGCCACAGACCTCAACCTCCGCGATCCAGAAAGCGCAGAACTCTACGGTCAATCAACCGAACAACGCCCTGCCGACCAACCCGCGCACCATAACGGAACAGCCGGACCAGCCCGCTCCCGCAGCCCCCAGCCCCATGACCCGCAGCACGAACGAAACCGGTCCCGTCCCGTCGAACCAGAAGGACGTACACACGCTTCCCGGCAAGCACCATCACACGCATAAAAAGACGTCCGCCCCAAGCAAGACGTCCGCGCCGGAATAAGAGGTAAAAGCCTATTGCCGGGCCCGCCCTTTCCGCGGGTCCGCCAAGCCTTTATACAGGCAGCCATCCAAAGATGGGCAGCAAGGGCCATTTCATGACGACGCAGGATTACAAGGTTCGCGACATTACTCTGGCAGATTGGGGCCGCAAGGAAATCTCCATCGCCGAAGGCGAAATGCCGGGCCTGATGGCTCTTCGCGAAGAGTACAAGGACACACAGCCGCTCAAGGGCGCCCGCATCGCCGGCTGTCTGCACATGACCATCCAGACCGCCGTTCTGATCGAGACGCTGATCGACCTCGGCGCCACGGTCCGCTGGTCGTCGTGCAACATCTTCTCCACGCAGGATCACGCCGCCGCCGCCATCGCCGCCGCGAACATCCCCGTTTTCGCTTGGAAGGGCCTGACGGAAGAGGAGTTCAACTGGTGCATTGAGCAGACCATCCATGGTCCCGATGGCTGGACGCCGAACATGATCCTCGATGATGGTGGCGACCTCACCATCATGATGCACGACAAGTACCCCGAAATGCTCAAGGACGTGCGCGGCATCTCCGAAGAGACGACAACGGGCGTGCATCGTCTGTGGGAAATGTCCAAGAAGGGCACGCTGAAGGTTCCGGCCATCAACGTGAACGACAGCGTCACGAAGTCCAAGTTCGACAACCTGTATGGCTGCCGTGAGAGCCTCGTGGACGCGATCCGTCGCGGCACGGACGTCATGATGGCTGGCAAGGTCGCCGTGGTTGCCGGTTACGGTGACGTGGGCAAGGGCTCCGCTGCCTCCCTGCGCAACGCAGGCTGCCGCGTGCTCGTGACAGAAGTCGATCCGATCTGCGCCCTTCAGGCCGCCATGGAAGGCTATGAAGTCGTCACGATGGAAAACGCAGCCCCGCGCGGCGACATTTTCGTCACCTGCACCGGCAACGTGGACATCATCACGATCGACCATGTGCGTGAGATGAAAGACCGCGCGATCGTCTGCAACATCGGTCACTTCGACAGCGAAATTCAGGTCGAAGCCCTGCGCAACTATCGCTGGAACAACATCAAGCCGCAGGTCGACGAGATCGAACTGGCTCCGAACCGCCGCATCATCCTTCTGTCCGAAGGCCGTCTGGTGAATTTGGGCAACGCAACGGGCCACCCGTCCTTCGTGATGTCCGCATCCTTCACCAACCAGACCCTGGCGCAGATCGAACTGTGGACGGCAAAGCCCGGCCAGTACGAAGTCAAGGTCTACACCCTGCCGAAGTCTCTGGACGAGAAGGTTGCTGCCCTGCACCTCGCAAAGGTCGGCGCAGAACTTTCCAAAATGTCACAGAAACAGGCGGACTACATCGACGTTCCCGTCAACGGTCCGTTCAAACACGAAGAATACCGCTACTAAGACGAGGCCGGTCAGGAAGGGCGAAACCCGGTTGCGCCCTTTCCCGATTTCCTTAACCAGCAGGAGTTACACCCATGGGTCTTTTCAGCACGATCATGTCCAAGATCTTCGGACATGCAGAAGCCGCCACACCGTCCACCACAGCCGCTCCGGCTGAAGCAGCCGCCGCTCCCGCAGCAGCAGCCCCGGGAGCAGCACCCGTGGATGTGGACGCCGTCCTTTCCGGTCTGGCCGCAAATGCAGGCCAGCCGCTGAACTACAAGACTTCCATCGTGGATCTCCTGAAGCTGCTCGGCCTCGACAGCTCGCTCCAGTCCCGCAAGGAACTGGCAAGCGAGTTGCATTATTCGGGCAGTACGGACGACACCGCGACGATGAATGTCTGGCTCATCAAGCAGGTCTATGCCGAGCTGGCCAAGAATGGTGGCAAGGTTCCGGCTGACTGGACGCACTGATCCGCGTCCTCTCCATCACGAAAAAAGCCCGGCTGGTGACAGCCGGGCTTTTTTTTATGAAACGTTGACCTCAGAGAAGGATTGCCTTCCCCGGCTCAAGCGTCTGCATCGAACGCTCCACACCGGACGCCTGCCCCGCACGCAGTTCCTCAAGAGACTGATGGAATATCCGCACTCTGACCACAACGTGCCGGTCCGGATAACGCCAACGCTCGAACGCCAGAACCGTATCCGGCGCGGTGCTGTCCGGCTGATCGTCAAACGTCCATGACAGTCCGAAGATCGCCGCCAGCGCATCCTGATTCGTATCGTGCCCCGCCAGAACCAGCAGACGCGTGGTGTCCGTCACGCCCGGAATTTCCGTCACCGGACGGTCCGCCAGAAACGCCCGGATGCTCTCAGCCATCACCCCATTACGCGCCGCCGCCACAACAGGCAGCCGCCGCAACATCCGGCTCTCTGCTTCATGAACCGGCAGAACGGTTTTCAGAAACCCCGGAATATCCACTTTGGCAGACCCGAAAACATCCAGCGGAAAGCCCTCGGAATAGAGCAGCAACAGACTTTCCGCCGCCATGCCACCCGTCGCTACCCCTCCTGAGAGACGTGGCGCGCCTTTCTTCCATTCAAGCTCCACATTATCGCGCAGACACCACGCCATATGCGCAACACCATCACACGCGCCGGGCGCCATTAATGTCTGCAAAGCCTGCAAACCACCCCGAACATCCGAACGCTTCGAGACAGGCAGCATGGAGGCAAACCCCTGCTCCGTCTCCTGCTTCGACGGCACCGCGCGTCCAGCGGAAATGGCATTGAACACAGGGTCCGGTCCATGCTCCTGCCATTGCGCAGAAACATGACAGTCCAGAGTCAAATTTCGTGCCCAGACCTGCCCGGTCTGCTGCGTTCGATGATCCGCACCATCCGACCAGATCCGCACATCATCGGAACAGGATCGTAACGGATTAAATCCAACATCCACATAATGCGTTCGGACAGCCTGAACCATGGCCCCAAGCGCCGCAGCTCCATGCGGCGTCATTTCTCCGGGCGCAACAGACCATTCGGGCCAGTCAAAACCGGTCTTCTCCCGCAACGCCGTTGAAGAAGCCGTCGGACTGCGGATCCCGTGCCGCGACAGCAGCACGACTTTTTCCAGAACAGGCCCTGACGGCACGGAGGCACCATCCGAACAACCCGTCAGGAACAAGGCCAGCAGAAAAACAGTATGCGTCTTTTTCACGGGAATGTCGCCGTCATGTTGAAGAAGACGCTGCGCCCTGCCAGACGCCAATAAAGCGGCGCATCACCATAAGACTGGTTGCCCGCAAAATCGCTGATAGAGCGATTGTTGAAAAGGTTGGAAATCTTGAGGCTCGGCGTCACGTCGCGCATGAAACCACCGATATTGTGAATGCGCCACCCCAGCGCCAGATCCGCCGTCACATTGCTGTGGATTTTGTACTGGTTTTCAAACACCGCATTTCCGGCCGCATTCGTGGTACTGTCCAGCCCCCAGTGATGCCCGACATATTTCCCCATCAGCGAGAAATACGGCCCTTTCGGATTTTCATAAAGCAGACCGAACGATGCCAATGAATCCGGCGTCGTCGCAACGCGCACGGTGCTATGTTTGTAGCGCGCATCATTTACGCTGTAATTGCCGTAAAGCGAGAAGCCATATCCAATGACATACTGCCCCTCAAGCTCGATCCCCTTATAAATCGCGCCGCCACTATTCACATATGTGGATGTCGTTCCGATCCCATCGACCTTGATCTGTGCGGAGGCGATATAATTGGAAAAATCGATATAATATCCATCCAGTGACAGCATCCAGTTCTTGCCGTGATAAACCGACCCCACCTGATAATTCAGCGTCGTTTCAGGCTTCACGTTTCCAACCGACTTCACCTGAAAAACCGACATCGGAGGCGCCAGAAAACCGCGTGCGATCTGTGCATACGCGCTCCAGTTTTTCATAATTCGTTGATTGATCGCAATAGACGGCTGCCAGGATCCATAATGCTGCGTATCATTCAGCGGCACCTTCGTGGACTTGTTAATGGCTGCATCATAATCCCTTGTGAACATGGAATATTTCATACCCGGCTTGATAACCGCACCTTTCCATGGGTGAATATCCAGTTCGAGATAGGGTTGAATGGTCGTGTTCAGATCCGAAATATCATAGCTGTAAGCCGACCCTGTTTTAGACGGAACCGGTATCGCATTTTTACTTAGATCGAGTGCATAGGTGTACCGACGGTCCTTCTGCACGTCCGCCCATACACCGAACAGAACATCCCCATAAACCGTATGCGCCTTGAATCGTAACGTATCGCCATAAGAACGGAATTTGGCGTCCGCATATTTCCCGGGAATATCATTTGCATAGGTCGCCACCTTTTTCCCGGCCGTATTGTAGAACGTCACCCCGTTCGCAGCCGTGCTCGTCTGGCTGGCATCCGTGCTTTCCGTATAATCATGCTCAAACCCGCTCGTATAAAGCTGGTTTTCCATCGTCAACCACGATGCAAGACGGCTTTTCAGACTGACGTAATCAAAATCTGACGTATAGGTGCTGGGATTATATCCATAATAACACTGCTTGGATGGGTCATTGCACAACCCGTAATTCTTCCCGTATTTCGCATATTCCGCGAGCGTCGCGCCCTGCGTCGTAAACTGCCATTCCTTGTTATAGGTCGTCTCCAATGTCAGCGTCGTCTCAGGCGCAAGGTCAATCACGTCTTTGAACATCAGATTGCTCCGGCGCTCTGCCGAATTGGTCAGATATCCGTTCGTTTCCTCATGCTGCATATCGAGAAATGCACGACCAAAGCGCGTCTTGCCACTATCAAATTCGATACCGCCTGCACGCGTATTAAAACTGCCATAGGTCCCATACAACGACACCCCCCTCTTGGCCGGAGGCGTCTTGGACGTGAAACCCATCGTGCCACCAAAGGTGGCATTGCCGATCGTCGAGCCCGTTCCCGGACCGCGATCAATCTGCGCCTCTCCCAAGAAGTGCGAAATAAATAGGGACGATGTCGTATGATGCAAATCGGTGGCATCACCAAACGGAATGCCATCGAACGTCATGTTGTACTGGCCGTCCTGAAAACCGCGCAGGCTCATCGCCTCCGCTTTACCCATTCCGGGACCGTTAGGATTTTGAGAATAAACGCTCGGCTGAAAGCGGATAATGTCGTCGATACTGGCAAGCGGAATAATGTTATTGCTTAAAAAACCATACTGAATTTTTGATGTCGGCTCCGTAATGTCCAGCGGAACCGTCGCAGGCGCAATTCGCGCGGCATGACCCAGAACGGTCAGATTTTCCACACCGGGCGTCGCGTCTTTTTCTTTTCTGGTTTTATGCTCCTCATGCTTTTTCTGTTTTGCATCAGGAACATCAGCCTGCGCGCCTCCTCCCAGAAACAGGGCACCGGCAAAGCACCCGGAAAGCAGGATATGGTTACGCATCTTGAACGTCATGGGGAGTGGGCTCCAGTGATTGGCGCGCACTCCATACGGAAGGCTTCAGGTCAGGAAAACTGCTTTACCGTTCCTGAAATAAAACATTCACACGTTTTACTTCAAATCTTCATACTTATTTTGAAATATTTCTTATTTTATATTTACGGTAACGGCCTTTTATCTGCAATAGGGTCAATCTTCGGTTCAGTTAGTGGTCCTGAATCCACCACAACCACCAGATCTCCCGCAATCGGCGTGGGTTGCCGATCTTTAGGCAGCAATGCCTGAAAACGCGGATCGTAGCTCGCAGCCTGTTCATAGAGAGCATCAATCAAGCCATAATGATCCATGAACTTGTTCATGGTCGCCGGAATACGAATGCAGCCTTCCGACGCCGGATGCCCCAGACGCCATTCAAGAAACTGCGGGTCCGTCGCATGGATCTCCAGCCGAATCTGCCCGGTTTCATGTCGCGGCAGCCAGCCCTTCATCGCCGTCTGCCACCCCATGTCCCACACGCGCGATCCCTTCGCGCCGATGCCACGGATGCCGTTCTTGTTTTTGGTGCCTTCCGCCCGGTAGCCCAGACGGTCCGCCGTGTTCTGGAAAACCCCGATCGGGGTAATGTAATAATATTTACGCCCCGTCGTCCCGGTTGAAACCGGCGTCCCGCCAAGAGACTCCCACGGCGCATCCGGCAATGCCAGAACGTAATCCAGATGCTGGATCTGCTCGTTGCGATCCACAACCATAATGAGTTGCGGCCGCGAAATCGGCATGTTCGCCTGTGTCACCTGCTCCTTTGCAAGCGTCAGGAACGCCCGGCGGCGCTCGGGCGTATAGGTGCTGAACCCCTTGATATTATGCTTCATCAACACAGCAAGGCGCGACGCCTCCTCCCGCGCGGCCTCATCGGACACAACCGGTAGATCCGGAATATCCAGAGGCGGCGGTGCCAGATCGGGCCGTGGCGGTGTATCGGTCGGCGGATTGCTGGCTGGCGGCGGAACCGATACCCCCAGCGACGGCGTCGTATCCGGCTGATGGCCGGACAATTCCGGCCCCGCGCCATCCGGCCGCGCACAGGCCGTCAGCGGTGACAATCCCATGACCATCGTCGTGGACGCACATAACAGAACTGCAAACCGCGTCAGTCTGGAAACATCACGCATCTTCAGGGCACCATCCTCGGGTTCGGAACAACAAACAGAACGCGAGGGAACAGAGACCTGTCCGGCGTTCGGCATGACTGGGACATCTTCAACGCACCAGCCACGCAAAAGGCATCACAGATCCAGAAGCAGGCGCCTCGGATCTTCCACAAGCTGCTTGATCCGGACGAGGAAGCTTACGGCTTCCCGCCCGTCTACGATCCGATGATCGTAGGACAGCGCCACATACATCATCGGTCGGATCACGATTTGTCCGTCCCGTACAACCGGACGGTCCTGAATGGCATGCATCCCCAGAATGCCCGACTGCGGCGTGTTCAGGATCGGCGTGGAGAGCAGCGACCCGAAAATCCCGCCATTCGTGATGGAGAACGTCCCATGCGACAGTTCCTCCAGCTTCAGGCCGCCTGTCCGCGCCCGCTTACCATAATCGGCGATGCGACGCTCCAGCTCGGCAAAACTCATCTGATCGGCATCATGCAGCACCGGCACCACAAGCCCGCGCTCTGTGCCCACCGCAATGCCCAGATTGACGAAATCGCGATAGACGATCTCATCGCCTTCGATCTGCGCATTGATCGCCGGATAATCCTTCAGCGCGCCCACCACGGCCCGCGCGAAAAAGGACATGAAGCCCAGACGCGCCCCGTCATGCTTCTTCTCGAACTCGTCCTTGTATTCCGCCCGCAGCGCCTTGGCGGCGGACATGTCGATCTCGTTGAACGTCGTCAGAATGGCCGCCGTGTTCTGCGCCGCCTTCAGATTCCGCGCGATCGTCTGGCGCAGACGGCTCATGGGAACCCGACGCTCCCGCGCTTCATGCGAGGACAGCTTGGGGGCCGAGGTAACGGAAACAGGCTTCGGCGTTTCAGGAGCGGGAGGCGTGACGCGCGCCGGAGATGCGACAGGTTCCGAAGCCGCAGCCTTGGGAGCAGGAGCCGGTTCGGCCGCAGCAGATTCAGGCGCAGCCGGTGCCTCCGCCGTCTCGTCCACCGCCCCCAACAGACCGCCGATCTCGACTTCCGTGCCCACCGCCACACAGTCTTCCAGACGCCCGGCGGACGGCGCGGTCACCTCAACACTGACCTTGTCCGTCTCCAGTTCCACGATGGTCTCGTCGTGCTGCACATAGTCGCCGGAGTTTTTAAGCCACCGCGCGACAGTCGCAGTCGTCAGGCTTTCTCCAAGCGCCGGAACCCTGATTTCGACCGTCATGCTGCTTCCTTGTCTTGCGTCCCGCCGCGAAGCGGGGAAATGTCTGTGCCGTTACCCGGCACTCTGTCCGGAAAAGATTAAGAATGCAGGATACTGCATCTTCGTTCCCAGCGGGAGGCGGAACCATCCCCGTCGCCGGACTTTGAAACCAAAACACAGGAGGCCGCAATGTCCCACCCGCCCGACCGTCCTGAAATTCTGGACTCCAACCATCTTTCCGCCCGCACCCGCGAGATCCTGACATCGCGGCTTTCGGTCTCCACTAAACAGCCGTGCACCCTGTCGCTCCGGGCCTATGCCGTCCTAGACGCGCTGCTGCCCGTCCTGCTCCCGCTGGACGAAATCCTGCCTGCCAGTACCGACATCGCCATGACGGCCCGGATCGACGCCGCGCTCTCCGGCCCCCGCGATGGCTGGCGTTTTGCGGATCTCCCGCCCGATGCCGAAGCCTGGGAATCCGCCCTCCTGACGCTCGACGACGTCGCAGCCGAACAGCACGGACTCGCCTTCATCCATCTGGCCCCGGACCTGCGTGGCACCCTGCTTGATGGCGTCATGGACGGGCAGATCGGTCTCGAACGCGACGGCCGCCTCACGGCTTCCCAGATGAAACGCTGGTCTGGAGACCTGCGTGGCGAGGTTGTGGACTGCCTCATGAGCGACCCGCGCATCCAGCAGGCGCTCGGCATTTCCTCCAGCCTCACCGGCGGAGATGCCGTCTTTCAGGGCTTCACCGAAGTCGGCCCCGACAGCCGCGAGTCCTTTGAACCCAAAGCCACCGCCCCCCTTCTCCAGATGGCAGACTCCAGCGAATGAGCAGTACGACCGTCATGAAGACATTCGCCGAAACGGACATCGTCGATGCCCTCATCATCGGCAGCGGTGCCGGTGGCGCGCCGCTGGCCGCAGAACTTTCCCGCAACGGCAAAAGCGTCGTGGTGCTGGAAGCCGGCCCCGCTTTCCCCGCCACGGGACACACGCCCGACGAAGTGGCCGCCCGCGAACTGTACTGGCTGCACGAACGCCTCTCCGCAGGCACAAACCCGCAGGCTTTCGGTGGCAATAACAGCGGCACCGGCCTTGGCGGCTCCATGCTCCATTACGGTGCCTTCATGCCGCGCATGGACGCCCGCGACTTCCACCTGCATACCGAAACCGGCAAAGGCGTGGACTGGCCCTTCGGTCTGGACGAACTGCTCCCCTATATCGAGCGCGTGGAATCCTTCATCGGCGTCTCCGGCCCCGCCCATTACCCATGGGACCCGGAGCGCCGCTATGCCTATGCGCCCCCGCCCGCCAACTCCGCCGCGCTGAAAATGCGTGAAGGCTGTGACGCGCTCGGCCTGCGCCACGCAGACGGCCCCGCCGCCCTCATCACTCGCGATATTGAACAGCCACATTTCGGCACCCGCCATGCCTGCGCAAACTGCGGAGCCTGCCATCAGGGCTGCCGCAACGGCGCCAAGTCAGGCACGGACAACACATGGCTTCCCATGGCCGTCGCTTATGGTGCCGAACTCCGCCCCGGCTGCTTCGCCCACACAATCGAACGCGACAGCTCCGGCCGCGTGACCGGTGTGGTCTATCGCCAGAACGGCGTCGAACACCGCCAGAAATGCGCGACCCTCGTCCTCGCCGCCGGTGCCGTCGAAACCCCGCGCCTGCTCCTGACCAACGGCCTCGCCAACAGCTCCGGTCAGGTCGGCCAGAACTACATGACCCATGTCTCCACACAGGTCTGGGGCGAGTTCGACGAAGACATCCGTCCCAATCGCGGCTACCCGTCCCTGACCATCACCGAAGACATGATGCGCCCCAAGGATGCGAATTTCGTCGGCGGCTACCTCGTGCAGTCACTGGGCATGATGCCCGCGACATGGGGCCAGAACCTCGCCCGCAGCACCACGACACGCGGCCCGGCCTTCGCGCGTGCGCTCGCCGGATACAACCGCTCCGCCGGTATGGGCATCAACGGCGAATGCCTGCCCCGCCCCGAAAACCGCGTCACGCTTTCGGACGAAAAAGATGCTTTCGGCATTCCCAAACCGCTGATCGAACATTCCTACGGCCCAAACGAGTGGGCCATGCACCACCACGCCGCCCGCCTGCTGACGCAGATGTGGGAGGCAGTGGGCGCAAAGGATATCCGCGTCATCGACCGCGCTGCCCATATGATCGGCACCTGCCGCATGGGCACGGACGCCGACAGCAATGTCGTCAATCCGGTCGGTCGCAGTTTCGATATCGACAATCTGTGGATCTCCGATCATTCGATCTTCCCGAGCGCCGCCGCTGCCAACCCGGCTCTGGCGATCATGGCGCTCTCGCTGCGCACTGCGGAGGCCATGCTGAAGGCCTGATTGAAATCTGACATAGATCAAAGTGATCCGGAGCCTGCGCAGGAGTCTTGACACTGCTTTGCGCGCTCCGGTAAGCGAAGGACGACTTTCCGGTGGCGTCCTGTCACCCGGTCTCCCTTTCCTTACGGATGCTTCCTGCTTCCATCGTCCTGCGAAATCCTCACAGATCACCGCCTGACACAAGCAGTTCCCGTACAGTAGCCCCGCCTTCTGTACGGTCGCGCATCCCTCCCCCTATCAGGTCTGCCACTACCGGCACATCAAGGCGCGTCTTTCATGCATCTTGCCGAACTCAAGAAAAAATCCCCAGCCGACCTTCTGGATTACGCAGAGGAACTGGAGATCGAGAACGTCTCGTCCATGCGCAAGCAGGACATCATGTTCGCCATCCTCAAGGCCCTTGCCGAGCGCGATCAGGCGATCTACGGCGAAGGCACGCTCGAAATCCTGCCGGACGGCTTCGGTTTCCTGCGCAGCCCGGAAGCCAACTACCTTCCCGGTCCCGACGACATCTACATCTCCCCCACGCAGGTCCGCCGCTTCGGCCTGCGCCCGGGCGACACGGTTGAAGGCCAGATCCGCGCCCCGCGCGACGGCGAGCGCTATTTCGCGCTACTGAAGGTCAACACCATCAATTTCGAGGCGCCGGAAACCGTCCGGACCCGCATCAACTTCGACAACCTCACGCCGCTCTACCCCGAGCGTCGCCTGAAGATGGAAGTCGAACAGTCCGAAGCCGCCGTCACGGAATCCTCTCCGCGCGGCAAGGGCAAGAAAGACCAGCGCGACTACACCCCACGCGTGATCGATCTCGTGACGCCGATCGGCATGGGCCAGCGCGCCCTGATCGTCGCCCCGCCCCGCACCGGCAAGACCGTGATGCTCCAGAGCATCGCAGCGTCCATCTCCGCCAACCACCCCGAAGTGTTCCTGATCGTCCTTCTGATCGACGAACGCCCGGAAGAAGTGACGGACATGGCCCGCTCGGTGCGCGGCGAAGTCGTCTCCTCCACCTTCGACGAACCGGCAACCCGCCACGTCCAGGTGACGGAAATGGTGCTGGAAAAGGCCAAGCGCCTCGTCGAGCACAAGCGCGACGTGGTCATCCTGCTGGATTCCATCACCCGTCTCGCCCGCGCCTACAACACCGTCGTCCCCTCCTCGGGCAAGGTGCTGACCGGCGGTGTGGACGCCAACGCCCTGCAGCGCCCCAAGCGCTTCTTTGGCGCCGCGCGTAACATCGAAGAAGGTGGCTCGCTGACGATCATCGCAACGGCCCTGATCGACACGGGCTCGCGCATGGACGAAGTCATCTTCGAAGAGTTCAAGGGCACCGGCAACGCCGAGCTCATCCTCGACCGCAAGCTGGCCGACAAGCGCACCTTCCCTGCCATCGACATCACCAAGTCGGGCACGCGTAAGGAAGAACTGCTGGTCGATCGCGCCGAACTGTCCAAGATGTGGGTCCTGCGCCGCATCCTCGCGCCGATGGGCACGATGGACGCCATGGACTTCCTGCTGGACAAGCTCAAATACAGCAAATCCAATCAGGACTTCTTCGACGCCATGAACAACTGATCCCGGATCAGCACGGCCGACATGAAAAAGGGGAGCTCCGGCTCCCCTTTTTTGTTGTCCGGTCTATCGGAATGACGGGAAAGCCTGCCTGTTACAGCACACCTTCCAGATGCAGCATGGCATGCTTGTCCGCGATGCCTCCCAGTCCCGAATATCCGCCAAGCCCCGCCCGGCCAACAACACGGTGACAAGGGATCAGGATCGGAATCGGATTCGCTCCAACCGCCCCACCGACCGACCGCGCAGACCCGCCGACCTCGGCCGCGATATCGGCATAAGTCCGGGTCTTGCCGTAGGGAATCCGGCGCAACGCGTCCCAGACCTTCTGGCGGTACGGAGTCCCGTAAGGACGATAAGGCAGCGTGTCGAAATCGACCGATTCCCCATCAAAATAGCGCTCCAGAAGATCGCGGGCCTTCAGAAGAAGCGGAGTCTCCTCCTGATCGCGCCCCCAACCCCAGTCCAGAGCGACGATCTGGCCCTCATCTTCACTGATGGTAAGGGCCCCGAAAGGTGAGTGGCAGGATAGCTGTGGCATGAACGACACGGTGCCCGAGCGGCTCAAAACCGTCAATCCGGCAGTGTTGCCATTGAGACCGATGCTTTTTAGCCATGCGATTGGTGCATATCGCTTAACCCCAATATGCAAAATAAACATATTGTACCGCTTCAGTAGGCTTTCCAGCAATACTCTGTAATGTGTTGGAAAACTGCCCTTTTTTGTATCAGAAACGCGACAGGACGTTATCCGGAACGCCTGTGTAATCATTCCCCGAACCACATCATAGCCCGTTTCAGGATCACTACGCCCCATCCCTCACGGAAACGTCAGAAGCCGTGTTTGTCTTAAACAATAAAATAGGGTCAGTAAGTTCTCATGCTGGCGGTGTCTGGTACTGATCGTTGGATTGAGAGGACAGGATTTTCCCCTGCCCCTTTCAAGACTGCATAGGTCCAGAATATCTCAGCGGAAACAGTCTTTACAAAAAGGACAGTTGGATCATGACTTCTGGTCTACTGACGCCGATCAAGGTTACGAAAAAGCGCCTTCTCAGCTGCGCAGCCGTACTGGCACTCTCAGCTGCTGTTCCCGTCGCTTTTGCGCAGGAAGATACGGGCGCAGCAATTACAAGTGCCGATAACGGCGGCAATGTCGGAAACTGGATGTCCTACGGGCGCTCCTATTCCGAGCAGCGCTTCAGCCCGCTCGACCAGATCAACAAGGACAATGTCGGCCAGCTAAAGCTCGCCTGGCACTACGATCTGGACACGAACCGCGGTCAGGAAGGCACGCCTCTGGTCGTGAACGGCGTCATGTACGCCACGACCAACTGGAGCAAGATGAAGGCGCTGGATGCAGCGACCGGCAAGCTCCTGTGGGCCTATGATCCCAAGGTTCCGGGCAACATCGCCGATCGCGGCTGCTGTGACTCCGTCAACCGCGGTGCTGCCTACTGGAACGGCAAAGTCTATTTCGGCACGTTCGACGGACGTCTGATCGCACTGGATGCCAAGACCGGCAAGCTGGTCTGGAGCGTCTACACGATCCCCAAGGAAGCCCAGCTCGGCCACCAGCGCTCCTATACGGTTGACGGCGCACCGCGCATCGCCAAGGGCCGTGTCATCATCGGCAACGGCGGCGCCGAATTCGGTGCCCGTGGCTTCGTGACGGCCTATGACGCCGAAACCGGCAAGATGGACTGGCGCTTCTTCACGGTTCCGAACCCCGACAACAAACCCGACGGCGCAGCCTCCGACGACATCCTGATGTCCAAGGCCTATCCGACCTGGGGCAAGGGCGGAGCCTGGAAGCAGCAGGGCGGCGGCGGTACCGTCTGGGATTCGCTGGTTTATGACCCCGTGACGGACCTCGTCTATCTCGGCGTCGGCAACGGCTCACCCTGGAACTACAAGTTCCGCTCCGAAGGCAAGGGCGACAACCTTTTCCTCGGCAGCATCGTCGCGATCAACCCGGATACCGGCAAGTACGTCTGGCATTTCCAGGAAACGCCGATGGACCAGTGGGATTACACCTCGGTCCAGCAGATCATGACGCTCGACATGCCGGTCAACGGCGAAATGCGCCATGTGATCGTCCATGCCCCGAAGAACGGCTTCTTCTACATCATCGATGCGAAGACCGGAAAATTCATCTCGGGCAAGCCCTACACCTACGAAAACTGGGCCAATGGTCTGGACCCCGTCACGGGCCGTCCGAACTATGTGCCTGACGCTCTGTGGACGCTGACGGGCAAGGCCTGGTACGGCATTCCGGGCGATCTGGGCGGCCATAACTTCGCCTCCATGGCCTACAGCCCGCAGACGAAGCTGGTCTACATCCCCGCCCAGCAGGTTCCGTTCCTCTACGATCCGCAGAAGGGTGGCTTCAAGGCCCACCACGACAGCTGGAATCTCGGACTGGACATGAACAAGATCGGCCTGTTCGACGACGCCGATCCGCAGCACAAGGCCGACAAGGCACAGTTCCTGAAGGATCTGAAGGGCTGGATTCTGGCCTGGGATCCGGAAAAGCAGCAGGCAGCCTTCCGGGTTGACCACAAGGGTCCGTGGAACGGCGGTCTGCTCGCAACGGGTGGTGGTCTCCTCTTCCAGGGCCTCGCAACCGGCGATTTCCATGCCTACGACGCTACGAACGGCAAGGATCTCTTCAGCTTCCCGGCACAGAGCGCCATCATCGCGCCTCCCATCACCTATACCGCCAACGGCAAGCAGTATGTCGCGGTGGAAGTGGGCTGGGGCGGCATCTATCCGTTCTTCCTCGGTGGCGTGGCCCGGACATCCGGCTGGACCGTCAACCATTCCCGCGTGATCGCTTTCGCGCTGGACGGCAAGGACGCACTGCCGCCGAAGAACGAACTCGGCTTCCTGCCGGTCAAGCCGCCTGAGAAGTGGGATGAAGCCCGTACGAAGAACGGCTATTTCCAGTTCCAGACGTATTGCGCCGCTTGCCATGGCGACAACGGCATCTCGGGTGGCGTTCTGCCTGACCTGCGCTGGTCCGGTGCGATCCGCGGACAGGAGAAGTTCTACAAGCTCGTCGCTAAGGGCGCTCTGACCGCCTACGGCATGGATCGCTTCGACACGTCCATGTCTGCGGCCGAGATTGAAGACATCCGCAACTACCTCGTGAAGCGGTCCAACGAGTCCTATGAGGACGAAGTGAAAGCCCGCGACAACAAGCAGGGCGTCCCCAACGACCAGTTCCTCAACGTACCCCAGGGTCCGGTTGAGCCTGCAACGGCGGACCATCCGTAACGGGCGACCGTTACGGTAAAAGGAGGCACGTGACATGCTCAATGCATCAATTCGCGACAGGCTGGTATCTGAGATGAAACAGGGATGGAAATTCGCGGCCGCAATCGGCCTCATGGCGGTGTCGTTCGGCGCCGCCCATGCCCAGGACGCTGATGAAGCCCTGATCAAGCGTGGCGAATATGTCGCCCGCCTGTCAGACTGCATCGCCTGCCATACGGCTCTGCACGGACAGCCCTATGCGGGCGGTCTGGAAATCAAGAGCCCGATCGGCACGATCTATTCGACCAACATCACGCCGGACCCGGAACACGGGATCGGCAGCTACACCCTTGAGGACTTCACGAAGGCCATCCGCAAGGGCATCCGCAAGGATGGTGCAACGCTTTACCCGGCAATGCCCTATCCTGAATTCGCGCGTCTGTCCGACGACGACATCCGCTCGATGTATGCCTACTTCATGCATGGCGTGAAGCCGGTCGCCCTTGCCAACAAGGCACCGGACATCAGCTGGCCGCTCTCCATGCGCTGGCCGCTGGCAGTGTGGCGCGCCATGTTCGTTCCGAGCGTGACGCCGGGCGAAGACAAGAGCATCAGCGATCCGGAAGTCGCACGCGGTGAATACCTCGTCGACGGTCCGGGCCATTGCGGCGAATGTCATACACCCCGCGGCTTCGCAATGCAGCTCAAGGCTTATGGAACGAGCGGCGGCAACGTCTATCTGTCCGGCGGTGCACCGATCGACAACTGGATCGCCCCGAGCCTACGCAGCAACAGCGATACGGGTCTGGGTCGCTGGTCTGAAGATGACATCGTCACCTTCCTCAAGAGCGGCCGTATCGACCACTCCGCCGTCTTCGGTGGCATGGCCGACGTGGTGGCGTACAGCACGCAGCATTGGACAGACGACGACCTGCGCGCCACGGCCAAGTACCTGAAGAGCATGCCGGCCGTTCCGGAAGGCAATAACCTCGGCCAGGATGACGGTCAGACGACCGCCCTGCTGGACAAGGGTGCTCAGGGCAACGCCGGTGCGGAAGTCTATCTGCACAACTGCGCCCTCTGCCACATGAACGACGGTACGGGCGTCAACCGCATGTTCCCGCCACTGGCTGGCAACCCGGTTGTCCTGACGGATGATCCGACGTCGCTCGCCAATGTCGTGGCCTTCGGTGGCATCCTGCCCCCGACCAACACGGCACCGTCCGCCATTGCCATGCCCGGCTTCAAGAACCACCTCACCGACCAGCAGATGGCCGATGTCGTGAACTTCATGCGCAAGGGCTGGGGCAACAAGGCACCGGGAACTGTATCCGCTGCCGACATGCAGAAACTGCGTACGACGGGAGCACCGGTCTCCACGGCTGGCTGGAACGTCTCCAGCAGGGGCTGGATGGCCTACATGCCGCAGCCTTACGGCGAAGGCTGGACCTTCTCTCCGCAGACCCACACGGGCGTGGACAACGCACAGTAAGCGTTTCCCACTCTCTGACAGTCTGAATAAAAGGGGCGGATCGGAAACGATCCGCCCTTTTTTCATGCTCGCACGCCCATCATTGCAAGCTAACCATTTTCACCACGGGGCCTCCTGCACTACATAGAACCCCATGACGCGCTCCTCCCGCCCGGACCACACCCCGCAGGTCATTTTCGCACTGGCAACCGGTCCCTCCCGCGCCGCCATCGCGATCATGCGCGCCAGCGGCCCCGGCAGCGATACGATCCTGCGCGCGCTGTGCAACGGACATCTCCCCGAACCCCGCCGTGCAAGCCTGCGCACCCTGCGCCATAACGAAGAGGTGCTCGACCATGCCGTCGCCCTCTGGCTCCCCGGCCCGAACTCCTACACAGGCGAAGACGGCTTCGAACTGCATCTCCATGCCGGTCCCGCCATCATCGCCCGCGTCGCCGACGCCCTGACCGATCTGGGCAGCCGCCCTGCCGAACCGGGCGAGTTCACCCGCCGCGCCGTTCAGAAAGGACGGCTGGACCTGCTTCAGGCCGAAGCCATCGCCGACCTCGTGGATTCTGAAACTGAAAGCCAGCGCAAACAGGCCCTGCGTCAGGCCGACGGCGCCCTGAGCCGCCTGTACGACGACTGGGCACAGCGCCTGCGCCTCGTCCTCGCCCATCAGGAAGCGCTGATTGACTTCCCGGACGAAGACCTCCCTCAGGACGTGGAAGACGGACTGGTCGAGGAAATCTCGAAGCTCCACGCCGAAATGTCCGCCCATCTTCAGGACAATCGCGGCGAACTTCTGCGTCGGGGCCTGACCGTCGTGATCGCGGGCTCACCGAACGTCGGAAAATCCAGCCTTCTCAATGCGTTATCCGGAACAGACGCGGCAATCGTCACCCATCGTGCAGGCACGACCCGCGATGCCATCGCACTCGACTGGATTCTGGACGGTGTCCGCCTTCGTCTGATCGACACGGCGGGCCTGCGGGAGACGGAAGACGAAATCGAAGCCGAAGGCATCCGCCGCGCATTGTTTCACGTGAAACAGGCGGATGTCGTACTGCATCTCATCGGCCCGGATGAGAGCCTTGAGACCCTCTCCGGACAGGAAATCCCCATCCGGACGAAAATCGACATCGCACCAGCCCCGCCCGGCATGTTAGGGATCAGCACGCAGTCCGGCGAAGGGCTTGATGCGCTGCGTCAAGTTCTGTCCGAACGGTTGTCCGAACTCATGGCCGGCTCAGCCGCGCCTCCTCTGACCCGCGCCAGACACCGCGCCGGAATCCAGGAGGCCGCAACTCATTTGGATCAGGCCCGGACCGCGACATGGCCGGAACTGCGGGGCGAGGAACTCCGGCTGTCCATGCTGGCTCTCGGGCGTCTGACCGGACGTGTAGATGTTGAATCCCTGCTCGATGCGATTTTCGGGCAGTTCTGTATCGGGAAGTAGGTTGTGAGCGATTTCGATGTCATCGTGATCGGCGGCGGTCATGCCGGATGTGAAGCTGCAGCGGCATCGGCCCGTTTCGGCGCGCGCACCCTGCTGCTCACCCATCGGCTGGAAACGATCGGCGCTATGTCCTGCAACCCCGCCATCGGCGGGATCGGCAAAGGCCATCTTGTGCGCGAAATCGACGCGCTCGACGGCCTGATGGGCAAAGCCGCAGACCGCGCAGGCATCCATTTCAAACTGCTCAACCGTTCCAAGGGCCCAGCCGTTCACGGCCCCCGCGCACAGGCCGACCGTTCGCTCTATCGCGCCGCCATTCAGGATCTGCTCGCCGCCACCCCCAATCTGACGATCCGTGAAGGCGCTGCCGGAGACCTGATCGAAGAGAACGGCCGCATCACCGGCGTCATCTGCGAAGACGGTCGCGAGTTCCGTTGCGGCGCAGTTGTCCTGACCGCCGGAACCTTCCTGCGCGGCGTCATCCATGTCGGCCACACCCAAACGGAGGCCGGACGCATCGGCGAGGCTCCGGCCAAGCGTCTGGGCGAACGGCTCTATGCGCTCGGCCTGCAAATGGGCCGCCTCAAGACCGGCACACCGCCACGTCTGGCCAAGGATAGCATCGACTGGGAAAACCTCCCGGCCGATCCGGGCGATGCCGAGCCCGAGGCCTTCAGCCCCATGACGACGGCCATCACCAACCCGCAGGTCGTCTGCCGCATCACCCAGACCACCACCGAGACCCACAGGATCATCACCGAGAACCTGCACCGCTCGGCCATGTATGGCGGCGCCATCGCCGGACGCGGCCCGCGCTACTGCCCGTCCATCGAGGACAAAGTCGTCCGCTTCGCCGATCGCAGCTCGCATCAGGTCTTTCTCGAACCCGAAGCCCTTCCGGGAAATCCGGGCGGCGATCTGGTCTATCCCAACGGCATCAGCACCAGCCTGCCCGCCAACGTGCAGGCCGCCATGATCGCCACCATGCCCGGCTTGAAAAACGCCCGCATCGTCACCGCAGGCTATGCGGTCGAGTATGATTACGTGGACCCGCGCGAGCTTCTGCCGTCCCTGCAACTGCGCCGCCTGCCGGGCCTGTATCTTGCCGGACAGATCAACGGCACGACCGGCTACGAAGAAGCCGGCGCACAGGGCCTCCTCGCAGGCCTGAACGCCGCCCGCGCGACCGCTGGAAACGATGCCCTCACGCTGGATCGCAGTGACGCCTATCTCGGTGTCATGATCGACGACCTGACGCTGCACGGCATCAGCGAACCCTATCGCATGTTCACGTCCCGCGCCGAGTATCGCCTCACCCTGCGCGCCGACAACGCCGACCTGCGCCTGACGCCCAAAGGCATCGCCTCAGGCTGTGTCCTGCCCGAACGCGAAGCCGCTTTCACCGCCCAGAAAGCCGAACTCGACGCCGCCATGGCCCGCGCCGCAGAGACGACCTTCCTGCCGCAGGCGCTCCGCGACGTCGGTTTCGAAGTCTCCCTGGATGGCCGCAGACGCACGGTTCTGGACGTCCTCGCCAGCAACGGCGATCACACGATTCTGAACGCGCTGGCCCCCTGGTTCGCCGAACTCCCCCTGCGCGTGCGCCGTCACGTCGAGACGGAAGCCCGCTATGGCGGCTATCTTCACCGGCAGGATCGTGAAATTCGACAGCTCGCATCGGAAAGTGCCATCGCCCTTCCGGCCGATCTGGATTACACTGCCATCGGCGGCCTGAGCAGCGAAATGCGCGAGCGTTTTTCCCAGGCCCGCCCGACCAGTTTCGCCGCAGCACAGCGCGTGCGCGGGGTCACACCTGCCGCGCTGGTCGCCCTGCTGGCCCATGTAAGGACCCTGTCATGACCACCGTTTCACGTGAAACACACGAAAGGCTGGAGCGCTTCGCCGACCTGCTCGTGCAGTGGAACGCGAAAATCAATCTCGTCAGCCCGCGTGATATTGCCCAACTCTGGCCCCGTCATATCGAGGACAGCCTCCAGCTTGTCGAACTGATCCCCGAAGGTACCACTATCACCGATCTGGGGTCGGGCGGCGGTTTTCCGGGCATCATTCTGGCCATCGCCACGGGCAACCCGGTCACCCTGATCGAATCGGACCAGCGCAAATGTGCCTTCCTGCGGGAAGCCGGACGCATCTGCGAGGCGAAGGTCACGGTCATCGCCAAACGTATCGAAGCCGCCAGCCCCCCTCCGGCCGACATCATCACGGCCCGGGCGCTGGCCCCCCTCAACAGACTCCTCGACTGGGCACGGCCATTGCTGAAGGACGACGGGTTCTGCCTGTTTCTGAAAGGTCAAAAGGCGCAGGCCGAGTTGACCGAGGCCAGCGCCGACTGGCACATGAGCCACACCATTGTTCCCAGCCGCACCGACCCCGGCGGAGCCATCATCAAGGTCAGTGATTTCAAGCGTGTCGTCTAAAACCGAATCCCCCACCACCCGGATCATTGCCGTCACCAACCAGAAGGGAGGCGTCGGCAAGACCACCACCACCATCAATCTGGCAGCAGGTCTGGCCCGTCAGGGACAGCGCGTCCTGCTCGTGGATCTGGACCCGCAGGGCAACGCATCAACCGGCTTGGGCATCGACTACGACCAGCGCAACACCGGCACCTATGCCGCACTGATGGTCGAAGCCGAACCCCACACCCTGCCCCAGCCGACCGCGTTCGAGAATCTCTCGATTATCACGGCCAACAACGAACTGGCTGGCGCAGAGCTTGAAATGATCGGAGACGAGCGCCGCGAATACCGTCTGCGCGACGCCCTGCATGCGCTTGAAGGCGATTACGACACGATCCTGATCGACTGTCCGCCAAGCCTCGGCCTGCTGACTCTCAACGCGCTGGTCGCGTCCGACAGCGTGATCGTGCCGCTGCAATGCGAGTTCTTTGCGCTCGAAGGCATCAGCCAGCTCGTCCGCACCATCGACCGCGTCCGCCGCGCCTTCAACGCAGACCTGCATCTCGAAGGCATCATCCTGACGATGTACGACCGGCGCAACAACCTGTCCGAACTCGTGGCGCAGGATGCGCGCGGCTTCTTCGGCGATCAGGTGTTCGAGACGATCATCCCGCGCAACATCCGCATTTCCGAAGCCCAGAGCCACGGTAGCCCGGTGCTGGATTACGACGCCCGCTCAACAGGCGCCATCGCCTATCTGGCACTGGCGGACGAGCTGATCAAACGCAACAAGAATAAGACAAAGGCGTAACCGGCGATGGCCAAAAAGGACAGTTCCCCGCGTCTTGGTCGCGGCCTCGCAGCCCTTCTGGGCGATCAGGCGCCGCAACTGGCCCGCGCCACACGCGCAAACGCCACACCACAACAACATTCATCCCTGCCCGTGGATATTCTGGCCCCAAGCCCCTTCCAGCCACGACAGGACATGAATCCTGAACGCCTGTCCGAACTGGCCGATTCCATTCGCTCACGCGGCGTGCTGCAACCCCTGCTCGTCCGCCCCGATCCGGAAAAAGCAGGTCATTACCAGATTATCGCCGGTGAGCGCCGCTGGCGCGCCTCACAGCTCGCAGGCCTGCACAGCGTCCCCGTCCATATCCGCGAACTGGATGACACGGACGCGATGGCGGCCGCTCTGGTCGAGAACCTCCAGCGCGCGGATCTCAATCCGATTGAAGAAGCCGAAGGTCTGCAACGCCTCGTCACCGACTACACCCTGACACAGGAAGAACTGGCCGGTGCCGTTGGCAAATCCCGCCCGCACATCACCAACACCATGCGCCTGCTGAACCTGCCGCCGGAAGTCCGCGCGCATGTCCGCAACGGCGACCTCACAGCCGGTCACGCCCGCGCCCTGCTGACCCATCCCGATCCGGTCGCTGCCGCCAAACTCGTTATCGCCCGCGGCCTGAACGTCCGCCAGACAGAAGCGCTCACCAGCGGCAAAGAAACCACGACCCCGGCCAAAAAGGCGCGGGACGCGGAAATTCTCCAGATCGAAAACGATCTCTCCTCCCGCCTCGGCCTGAAAGTCCATATTTCCTATAACGGCAAAAAAGGCGGCTCTCTGAAGATCGACTATACGTCTCTGGAGCAGTTCGAAAGCGTCATGCGCCTCCTCAACCGGAAATAAGACACTGAAAAACAAGGTTTTTCTTCTTTTTCAGACCAGCCGCGAAGAAAAGAAGAAAAACCTCTTGCAGCTTCCCACCGAATCCCGCTATAAGCCGCTCCACCGGTAGACGGGCCATGGGCACATAGCTCAGTTGGTAGAGCAGCTGACTCTTAATCAGCGGGTCCAAGGTTCGAGCCCTTGTGTGCCCACCATGCCCGTCTCCGGTTATTCCTTTGAAAATCTGCGGTTTTTAGACTGTTACAGCAGCCTGCAAGGCTCTTGTGAGCTTGTGGCTTTGCGGACCCTGCGGATCTCCCGGACTCAATCCGGACTCATCTGAAAAATTCTCTATCCTGGGAGAGTCCTGGTAACTTTTGTCTGCAATTTCGCGGGTGTGAAATTTTGCCCATGGTGCGGTCCGGGCATACGCGCCCCATAGAGATTTGCATCCCCCCTCTCTCTTCTGCATCGGCTTTTTGATTTCTTTGATTGTTTTCAAAGATACCCAAAAAATCTACGCATGAGCCTGACGCGGTTGAGGTGCCCAAGACCTCTTGAAGATACGACTGCCCCCCCCTTTAGCAGCCATATCTTCTGATGCATGCATTGAGCGCATACCTATAGGGTCTCTGGCTCTGCCTTTCTCTCCCTTGCACCAAAAACGGTGTTAAAGGTGTTAAGGTGTTATTCGCCCCGTAAGGAATTGTTTTATATTGGTTTTTCAATAACACCTTTTGGGATCAGCGCGTAACACCTTCGAAAAGGTGTTATTGATTGCTCGCATAATTTCGCAGAAAACTGCGGTTTTCTTGTCTTGGCAGCGTCCGGGCTACACTTCACCCTATCAGCCGGAAATAGACGAGCCATGCACAATTCGCATAACTCAGCAAAAATCGCGGGAAGGAAACTTCCTGCGCTGACCGCGCAGACCACACATCCGGGCCACGCCGGAGCAGTCCAATCTCAGAGCCCAGCAGACAGAATGCGATAGACACTGGCCCGCCCAATACCCAGGCGTTTGGCGATCTCAGCCGGTCCGATTCCCTCATTTTTCAACTGACGCACCTGCTCAGGATCAATGGAGGACTTTCGGCCGGTATAAATCCCGCGTTCCTTCGCAGCCTTGATCCCTTCCAGCTGACGCTCACGCCGCAGGTTCGTCTCGAACTCGGCAAACACCCCAAGCATGTCCAGGAACGCTTTGCCCGCCGCCGTGGTGGTATCCACTGGCTGCTCTGTGCAACGCAAAGCCGCGCCCTTATCTTTGAGAGCGTGCATGATTGTCTGGAGATCCGCGATGGAGCGCGCCAGGCGATCAATCCGCGTCACCACAAGAACATCCCCGGCCTGAAGGAAGGCGAGCAGGGTTTGCAGCTCTTTACGCCCGGCGGTCGAAGTCCCCGACACTTTCTCTGATCGAATGACCTGACACCCGGCCCCCTGAAGAGCCTGCTCCTGAATTGTCAGATCCTGATCGGTCGTGCTGACGCGGGCGTAACCGTAAATGATCATGAGGCGGCTCCAGGTGTCTCGTTTGGGTCTAGACCTTTCTTATAGACTGTCTCATATGGAAAGATAAACCCAAATGAGACAAGGAAAACTGCCAATCCCGTGTCTCATAAAAATGTCTCGTATCGGTATACTCAAAAGAGACACCTTCAATCCATGCACTGAGCGCATGGCAAAAAGAGACCGTCTCAGCGGTCCCCCTCTTCCGTGCCCAGAATAGACGCCTTCACCTCATAGGCCCTGACATTGCGATGACCAGGCGGAGAAATGACAGCAGAGTTCTTTGCCTTCCCCGGCAGCAGGTATCCCGTCTCAATCAGCGTCTGCACAGCATTGCGCCGGTTCAGACCTGCCAGAGCTTCGGACATCCCTTCAGCGGTCAGGAAGTAGCGCCATTCATACCGTCCGCCATCTCCCTTCATCCAGCGCTTCCAGCCTGCCCGGTTCTGAGTCCGGAACCGTTCGCCCGGTGGCTGGCTTTCTTCCGATTGCGCGGCATCCCCCTGGGCAGGATCAACCCAGCGCTCAAACCGGGCCTCACCATTCTTGGCAATGAAGTCACGCAGCTGGGCCACAGCCTGCTCATCCTCCCGCCGCCCGACCGTGCCCCGCTCTGCAAGCCATGCCTCGAAGCAGATCCCAGCCATCACAGCGGGCGTATCATGATCCCAGCCTGTCAGGCCATATTGCGTTGCCAGTTCACCAGACACCGCAATCATCGCAAACCGCGCGGCAACGCTCCGCACCTGTCCCGAAGCCTCGGGGTAGGACTGCAGCCATTCGCGCATGATATCGCCCATCCGCGACCGGAGCCGATCCTGGACAAGCTCATTCCCTGACTGCGCAAGATCCTGTGTGAGCCGGTGAAGAAAGGCGCGCAACGGTGCTCCGTAATACTGCCCTGTAACCACCCGCAGATGACGAGCAAAGGCGTCCGGCGTGTCATGGTCATGAACATGCTCAAACAGCCCCTGCCCATGTCCGGCATCGGCAGGCAGATCCGCAAACCGCACTTCCTGCCCAGCCTTTGTCGCCTTTCCAGCTTCACGGTTCAGATCAGCCAGTCCGAGTTCACCCGTAGACAGGAACAGGATGCGAAACCGCGCCACGGTCCGCGCTCCACCCGTCCGAGACGCACGCGCCTTGCCCTGTCCGTTCGAAAGCAGATAGGCGACCTCACCAGCTTCACGCGGGTCCAGCTGCCCGATTTCATCCAAAGGCAGCAGAACATCACAGCTCGCCAGCGCCGTGCTTTCGATCCCGTTGCCAGTAGAGCGCCAGGAGCGAATATAGCCCCCTGCCCCGTTCTGAGACGTGCCACCACAGACCGACGCCGCCACCCTTAAAGCCGTACTCTTGCCCAATCGACTGGAGCCCTTGAAGGAGATCCCGCCGCCTTCTTCCCCCAGCAGCCCCAGAAGCGGCGCGGCAAAGGCACAGGAGGCAGCAAAGACCAGACGACTGTTCTTCATGCACAGCGCGCCAATCTGGATCTTCCAGTCCTCAACCGTCCCGGCAATCCCGAACAGCGATGCTTCACGATCCAACGTCTGCAACACCACGCGCTCAGAGGTCTCACCCAGCGTTTCATCCGGCAGGACAAACACGTCCCCGCCACCAAACCGATGCCAGCCGATCCGCGTGACACTTCTGGCCCGCTGAGAACTCTGCAAACTCGCCAGCCACTCCAGGAAAGCCGCCTTGGCTTTAGCGCCTGCGCCCAGCGTCAGGCCGCCGTCTGCCAACCGCGTCCGGATCTCATTGCCATCACCAGCGAATAGGGCACGCGCAAAGGCTTCCTCATGGCGATGCCCGTCACGATCCTGCCAGGCAAGAAGCAGCCCCCAGTTCTGCCCGGCTTCATCACGCGATTCTCCCAGCACCTCGACAGATCCACAGAGGAAAAACGGAGCGCCATCACCATTCCGGCGCCAGATCCCGTCATCCCGATAAATGAACCGCCGATCTTCATTGACCTCCTGCGCTTTCGCGCTGCCCTGATTGGCGTCTGGAAACTGGACCACCTTGGCGTTCTCAATTCCCTTGCGAATATCAGACCGGCCGCTCTGGCTTCCCGTCTGTGTCTTTTCCCCGGAGGACATCGTTCCAGTCTCCATGTACGATTTCAGGCATGGCGAGCCGAACCGTGCGGCCCTGCGATGCGAATTTCTTGAGAGCGGCTTCCAGAGCGCGACGGGCTTTTTCATTCCCGCTGTCATTGTCAGCCGCGATGATGATGTCTTTAAGAGTGTCGGGCAGAGCGACGGCCGCCATGTTGCTGAGCGACACCGCCGACAACACCCGGAACTCAGGGCAGGCCACAGCCACGGACAGCGCCGTCTCAATGCCTTCCGCGATGACCGTCACGTCACCTTCCGGAGCCACACCCAGAGCTTTGCCCGATGCCCCACGCCACAGGCGCACGCACCCGCCCGCGAATGATCCCAGCACCTTCTTGGCGTTCTGAAGATCGGCCTTTACCCAGCTTCCGCCGGGCGTCTCACCCAGCCAGGTCCGATGAACAGCCACCAGTTTTCCGGATGGTCCGCAGATGGCCGCGATCATGGCCGGAAGCGGTCTCTGCACCTCCGCACACCAGACGGACCGATTGAAGCGCAACGCACCAGGAGCGCGCCCCAGCTCACGCAGAATGATGCCCCGCCCGGCGAGATACGCCTCAACCGGCGTTCCGGCGATACCGGACGGAGTGTCATGCCAGAGCTTCCGGGCGGATGCCCGCTTGCGCTGGGCTTCCTGATCCAGATCCTCACGCCCGCGATCCGGCGCAACCTGCCTGCGCTCAGGAGCTCGAAAAGTCGGTGCAGCTCCATCACCCAGCCCCAGCCAGCTGACAGCCCACTTCATCGCTTCCCGCCGATCTCCCGCAAACAGGACGGCCGCCACCAAATCCAACGCGTCCCCGCGCTCGCCTGAGCTGAAGTCAGCCCAGACACCTGCACGGGAACCATTCAGATGGACGGCAAAGCTCTGCCCTTTCTCGCCAGCCAGAGACCCACACCGCCATTCCGCGCCATCCTTCCGACCGTTCGGCAGAAGCTCCCGCGCCAGAACGCCAATGCGCTCCGCCAGCATCCGTGAGAGCGTACCCGCGTCATGCTGTCTCATGCGGGTTCAGCCTTCCGGCTGGGCCATGCCATGAGAACAGGGCAGCGGTCCTGCAACGCATCCGAGAGAGCAGCGCAGGCATCCCGCAGATCCGGCACATCATTGACGAGACCAGATTCACACTCACGCAACACATCCAGACGAGCTTTGGCCTGCCGTATGAGATCAGATGCGGCCCTGATCGCTGGATCTTCATAGGCAAAGCGCCGCCGTTCCAATTCCACCAGGAGCCATTCCGTCCCCCAGAGCAAAGGAAGCGTCAGGTCATGAACCTGTCTGCAACACGCGCCGTCTGGTCCTGTCTTTACCCAGGTGAAAGGCCACCATCCCGGTTCCCGCACATGGGCTTCCCATTGCGCCGCAGCCAACGCGTCCTGACCATCGCCGGGCGGAACGAGCAGGTCATCACCCTTGCACGCCACTAGGCTCAGGACTCATTCTTTAAGATAGAAGATGAAGCTTGCTGCGATGTAGATTGCGGACATGAATGTATGAGCGC
>NZ_JAERLZ010000019.1:0-33380 GCF_018256175.1 Gluconobacter sp. Dm-44
CCCAAGTTGGGGGGCGAGCATTGGGGGTTGTCGTTCCGATCGTTACCCGGATGGGCGGAGACGGATGGCGCCAGGAGCGCAGCGGATGGCGCTATCTGGCTCCGGTGAGTTGGCCGGAAGACTGGCCGCGCGCGGCCTGGCTTGCGGCCTTACGAACTAGAGCGAGAACCAGGACAGCCCGCCAGGGCTGGCCTGCCCCGCATCCTCTTTCGCCCTACTTCAAAAATAAAGAAAGAAGGCAAGAGAGAAAGAAAGGAAGTCAAGCTATCTTGTCATAGAATTCGCAGAATCCGTTAGCTTTCATATACATGGAATAAGCAAGTTCTGTGATGCCAGCCCGGACATTTTGCCACCTGTCTTCCTGCTCAGGTCCAAATAAGTGGCGAAATGTAGCGTAAGCCACCAAGACCAGACTGCCTAAAGCAACAATGCAGCAGGCTTATACGATGATAATTTGTTTTGCGTTCATAGTTTTATTTATGAAAAATTCCGAGAACAGGGAAAGTCTTTTTTTTGCCCGTGGGGCGGTGTCCCGGTAGTCCACCTGGCGAAGCCAGGCGAAGCGGAGCGAAGCAGCTTTTGAACAGGCGGAAGGGCGACTTCAGGGTCTAGCCCAAGGGAGCCTGTTCAAAAGGTGTGGACCCACCGGGGCACCGGGTGCGGCTTGGGGCACACGGGAAAACTAGCCATCCAGAACATGCCGAGGTATGAGAAAAGTGCGGCCTCCTGTGCAACCTGCGGAGCCGACTGGGGCCGTTTTCGGCTTCCAATAGTGTGTAGGAGGGTAGCATGATCCACCATTGTTTGGTGATCGTTCTACTAAGTCCTACAGCAACACTTAGCGGCGTTAAGCGGATCTTCCGCAAAACGCAGAAGGTGCTTCAGGCGGTGGGGGCCGCACTGAAGTCACCCGCTGAATAAGCTGTAGGCTGAGGGGGAGAGATTGTCTTTTGCGAGGCGGTCTCTCTCCCTACACACATTATGGCTCCGCAGGTCGCACCTTTCAAGGTTTGTTTGCTGCCTTGCAGCATACAAACAATGAAAGGGATCTTCTGACCCGTTGGGAAATGGAAGATCGACCGCCTGGCTTTCCTTTAGGATCTGTCAGACGGCAAAAGGGGAGAATGGCTTGCCATTCTCCCCTTTCTTTTTCCTGCCCGTGGGGCGGTGTCCCGGTAGTCCACCTGGCGAAGCCAGGCGAAGCGGAGCGAAGCAGCTTTTGAACAGGCGGAAGGGCGACTTCAGGGTCTAGCCCAAGGGAGCCTGTTCAAAAGGTGTGGACCCACCGGGGCACCGGGTGCGGCTTGGGGCACACGGGGCTTTATCGTTCGCCCGCTGCCCATACAGCGGCCACACTGATTAGGAAAAATCCGAACAGCCACAAAACCGTGTTGCTGAACGTACTACCAATCTGACGGGCTGCTCTGATGTAATCAGGCTCCCCAAGGTGTGAGAGGTCAATCGGCAAGTCGTTCGGGTCATGGTATGTTGTCAGCCCCCACATCATAAGAATGGCAATGATGAAGACTGCAAAAGGGGGCCAGAAGATCTCGCCATCCGGGTCTGAGAAATCAGACCAGGAGAGATAAACCAAGGCTGCCGCAGCAACGGATGCGATGATCTTCGCACCAAAGACTATGCCGTTCCATGAATAGACCAGGTTCGCCGCAGGGGCATGGCCGGAAAACCAGACTAGCCATTCCCAGGATAGAACCAGGAGCGCGCATCCGATCAGATAAACCGGAAGCGCAATGCCTGACGTTTTGCAATTTGAGAACATGAATCCCTTCCCTTGTGGTGAGACAAAGACTGTAACACAGCCACGCCAAAAGTTAGGTCAAAAGTCTCTATTTTTGGCCCTACTTTTTGACCCAACAAACCTGAGTTTTCTTGCGGCTGATCTTTCATCGTTGTAGAGTATCAAAAGGGAGCCCTTTTGATACGGCTATTCGCAGATCGAATAAGCCAAAGCCTTTAAGGAAAATTGAATGGCTGACGTGAAAATGCTGCTTTTGACGGTGGCAAGCGTGCTTCTTCCGCAAGCCGCGCTTGCACAAGTGATACCGAACACCTGCCCCGGCAGGACACTCGCAGATATACCTGCATACAACATTCCTGCTGGCACCCTCATGGCGGGTCTCAAGCCAGGCGGGGGAGATACGGATGGGAACCCGACAAGCTACGAATACACGGACCAGAACGGGCACCATCTATTCCTCCCCGCCAACAAGATTCAGCTTATCAACTGCTCAATCGTCAAGCATCAGCGCGGAAGCGCGTTTGATGCGGGATATTCATTGCACCCTTTAGCGAGCGGTAAGGAGTAAGAAATGAATATAAACAATTTGGCGTGGCTCGTTTTCCTGACTGGCTGCTTGGAAACATTTGTCGCTATTTATTTAATATTGAACAGTTACGTTCGCAGATCTGCCAGCGGAATCAGAAGCGGTGGAATGACGCTGATCCTGGGAATAGGTTCGATAGCCACTTACTTCCTCATGCAAAATCCCGCTCCTTCTGATCCGTGGCCTAGTTTCGCTCAAGCCCATCATTGCGCGATCGTTGAGAAACGCGAGGGTCATAGCAATCAGGGTGTTGGAGTGGGCACCACGGGCCAGGTCGGCGTTTTCGTAGGCAACGAAACCCCTAATCAAACGGCCTATAAGTGCGATGACGGGGTAACGTACTGGCGGAATGATAATTGAGGCGCTGAAATGAAAATTGGCTACGCCCGAATAAGCCGTCCCGACAAGCAAGATCTGTCAATGCAGATTCAGGCATTAGAGAAGGAAGGTTGCGGGAAGATCTATCAGGACACCGGCAGCGCAAAAAATACTGCGCGCCCGCAATTACAGGATATGCTTCGCTATGCTCGTGAAGGCGATGAAATCTTGGTGTGGCGTCTCGATCGTTTGTCACGCAGTCTGACAGATCTCATATCACTCACAGACGATCTTGGAGCGCGAGGTATTAGCCTCCGTTCCCTAACGGAGCCCGTCTATCAGACAAGCGGCCCTATGGGCCGGGTTGTTCTCCAAATTATGGCAGTCCTGGCCGAATTTGAGCGCGCCACGATTATCGAACGTACAAAAGCTGGCCTGCGCGCCGCAAAAGAGCGTGGGGTACACGTTGGCCGTCCAAAATTACTGTCTGACGAACAAGCCACCCATATCATTCAGGAACTAAATGCAGGCCGTATGTCTCTCAATGAGGCTGCGGGCCTGTTCGGTGTTAGCCGATCTACCATCACACGGCTTCGGCGTAATCTTTCAAACGGAGCCACCTAGCCATTCATTAGCTGAGCGTTCCAGTCTGTAGCGGCTGGCCTGATCCGGACTGCCGGAACATCAGCCAGGTCAGCGATCATACAGGCGTATCTATCACCGGCAGCGTTGGCATCTGTGGCGGTGCCTATCTCCTGCACGCCACGAGATAAGCGCCGGATCTCCGACATAGTAAGCGGCCCCAAACCACCACCAGTTGAGACATACAGAGTATCAGAACGTGTGCACTCAATCGTTGCAATGCTCATGGCGTCAATAGCGGCTTCTGCTACGACAAGTCGCGTATAAGATCCGGCATTAGTCCAAGCAAAATGAAAGAGGGCTTTATCTCCACCCTTTGAAAAGGCTGAGGCCATTGTGGGACCGCGCATTTCCCACCCTGTTACGGAACGTCCCTCAGCGGTATGCGCTGCCCACATCGTGCCATAGGGGCCTTCTTTTATGTAAAGCCCCTCTGCCGCACGTCGCACAGTTTTAGCGGGAATAGCACGCTGCCCGGTAAGATAGCGCCAAGTCTGGGAGCCTGATGAAACTGCCGATCTACTATGCCACCTATCGGGCAAAATCCCTGCTGCGTCTCGAACAGCAGACGCACGAACGGCAAGAGGAAGTTGGGGAGAAAGACCAGCAAACGGACGTAGGATAACCCTCGCCTGACCAAAATTGGCACCAGGCTCAAGGTATTGGGCCAAGGTGAATACATCACCCTTTGTGCCCGTGTCCAAAGGAGCAAACCAGCCTTTGCCGTGGTTATTCACTATGACAATTTGGTGCCCTGCCGGACCACTCTTTCGGACATACTTCCAGACGTGGCGACTGCTTTCCTGCGGATACAATGTGAAGCCGTGCCTTTCCAGCAAGACACGGCAATCAACGTGGTCGCGCAGATATTCAATTTCGGCTCGATCATCCATAAGAAAATCATACCTGAAACAGCACGTTTAAGGAAGAAGAAAAGAACGAAAGAAGGAAAGAAAGGAAGTTATTTTTCCAGCTTGTCTTTCCATTCTTTGACCCATCCGCGGACTACTGATTTCACTGTCTTTTCGTCGTCATCGAGGTCGCCGTTTGGCGTATAGGGAGAGTGTTCTGGGCGTGGAAGGTCATACGCCTGGTCACGCGAGACAGCGGGCATATCCGGAAACGGATCAATGCCGATTTGTTTTGTCAGGGCTGCAATAGTTTCCGTGTAACAGGCAGGCCGTTTTTTCACGTTAGCGCAGACATACGCGCCGCCTCTATGCTGAGAGGGCACATATAGTGCCTTCCAAGTGTATTCAGGAACAAACACCTGGTCCGGCCCGATCGTCTCGATCGCCTCTCCAAAACCCGGCCCGGTAACAACCTCCACCGTGCCTTGCTGCAATGCGAGATCCCGTGTCGCCATTTCAATCCCGGTCCAGATACCGCGATTTAAGGCGGCGGTCTGCGGCACAATATTAGAAAGATAAAAAGTCTCAGACTGCGAGACATGATCCGGTTCATCATGGGAAGGCACCATGTGGCCTCGGTCGTAGCCAGATTGGTGATAATCGACCAACTCCGGTGCGCCATCCGAAAGCAAACGCGGATCTGCAAGGAAGATGCTAGAGCGCGTTATGGACATACCTTGTTGAACGTCTTGGGCAGTAAGGGTTTCTGACGCCCATAATGGCCCATGCGTAATAGATGAATACAGGACGCTATAGTGCTGGTTGCATAAGAAGGTGGTGCCCGTGGCTAGGCGACTGTTAATCAGATTTGGGGTCGGATCTGAATGGCAACCGGCCAAGGCCGGTTGAGTCATGACTACTAGGCTGGCTAACGCCAGCAAAGAGATCTGCAATTTCATTGATAGAGCCTCAAAAGCGAAAAGCCGCCCCGAAGGGCGGCTTCTGACTAGCTGGCTTTAGGAGCCAGCCGAATGGGCGAGTGAGAAGAAGGAGAAGCCTGCTGGATGACTGGTGCGGGCGATCCTGCGGCCGGAACAGTAGGAGTGATATAAACCTGCTGTTGCGGCGCTCCCCACCCGTACAAGTTCGCAGTCCTCACACGTCCAGGCGCAAGATCAAGCCGCACTTCATCAGCATGAGGGATCTGCAAGCGAGGATCTGTTTCGCTGCACGCGGAAAGTGCCAAGAAAACCGGGAGAGCCAAACAAAAATATCGCTTCATCGCGCGCCCCCCTGTGAGAGATAGGTGAGACCTGGCTGTGCCCAAGTATAGGCAATCGCCTTATGGTCAGGATCGACCAGCAAGCCGGTGCGAGATCCACCAATAAGCACGAGAGCCCTAGAGATTGTCGTGATCTCCGGCGTTAGAGCCAGCGGAGAAATAGGCTTGTCGGCAATCACCTGAGCCTCTGGTGGGCAGTTCGGGCATTCTGTTACCAAGTGATAGCCGGTTGGACGCAGGATATAACGTGCGGCATCTGCTACCGTCTTGGCACTGGTTGGATACTCTAGGCGAGTTACCATCGTCATACTGCTAACAGTCGGCAAAGGGGCAGCGGGCTTTTCAGCACATGCCGCCAGGCCGAGTGCAGAGAGAAGCCATAAGGCTCTTTTCATCGGCCTGCCCCCTGATACTGAACATTGGTCAGATTGAAATTATCTGTGGCTCGATATTCAGGCGCAAACTGTTCGTGATTGAAAAAAATCAGGAACGGGACACGGCCACCACGAACCGTAACGGTCGGGCGAAGGCTCATGTATTGCTGTAGGGTAGTCTGACCGCCCTGCTGCAAATACTGAGCCCCATTCTCTCCCACGGTGTTAAAAGTGTTCTGCTTCTGAGAGAGATTAGAGAGAACGGAAGGCAAGGACTCAACTGCGGCCAAGCCAACAACGGCTGCCAACATGGGCGCTATATGATAGTTTGTCTGGTCGCCAATGCCGTTAATGCCGTAGCGGTCCATCATCTCCTGGCCGGTGATGTGCATAGCGCCGCCATCCGGCTGCACAATGTATTGAGGAACAAAAACGGCTCGCTCACTGATGATCGAGTTCGTTCCTGAACCCGTTCCCACAATCTTGCCCGTTACTACAGATCCAGCCGGGAAAAGAACATGCTGCCGGTCGATCGAAAGAATAGGAAGCGTCAGCATTCCTTTGACCGAACCTGGATGGTCACTATTGGCAGTAATTTCCAGCGTTGCGCGTGCGATATAGCCAACGGGGATCTTGTACCGATCACCAATCTTTGCCGGGGTGAAGTCGTCAGAACCTTGGCTTGCCTGCTGTAGCTGCTGTTTCAGCCGTGCAGCCTTCCGGTGACGCTTAGCGGCTTGCGGATCTAGGTTATTCTCGTCCGCGTCTTCGTCGTCCTCGTCATCCTGCTGACGCGCCTGCGCCGCCTTAGCGGCTGCGGCGGGATCAGTTTTCAGGTCGTCATCTGTCAGTAGAGGCTGGCCGGTCTGTTCTTCCCACTGCCGATTGAGAGCCGCAATTCCCTCTTTCAAGCGTGCGCCATTTGAGAGCATCGCTGCGGGCAGAGGCCGTGAAGCAATCGCTCCGGTCGGAAATGACATTTGAGCAAAAGCCGGGAATGGCAGCATCATGGTAGCCGCCAAAAGAGCGATTTTCTTCATTGTGGGGCCTCCTCACGCTGCCTAAGTAGATCTGCTTGTCTGGCTCGAATCTTGTCGAGACGTTCACGCAAAAGCTGCTCACGCTGAGAAGCCTGAGCATCTTCGGGGTTGGGCTGCGGCGCTCTATAGCGGGCTACAGAACTAGACGCGGATGCGGCGGAACCCTTGTTATTCTGCTGGCCGTCATCCCAGGTCTGAGGCTGCCGCCACGTCTGCTTGATAAAACTTACGTCCGAAGGATCATCCGTCGGGGCAGCCTGCATGATGCCGGTGTTAGGAGCCTGCGAGCCCTTGCCTGTCTGCTGAACCGCCTGTGTTCGCTCCGCAGTCTCACGCCGCCGCTGCGCTGCATCCACTTGCTGCTGATAAGCACGGAGATCCATACCAGGGGCTTCTTGAGCAACGTTCGCGGCTTTCGGCTCGTCGTGGTGCCGTTTATTTGGCCCGTGGATGATAATGACTGCCACAAGCAAAAAGACGCCTGCACCGGAAACGGCCAGGATCTTCTTAATATGATTTGTTTCTTTAATCTTACCTTGAAAGGCAGTCAGCTTCGAGCCGCGATGAACGCGCGCCGTGTTGCCTTCCTGGTCAGGCTGGTTGGTCGTTTGCTCGCTCATGTCAGCCCTTCCGATCCACCTTGATTTTGTTGGTGCCAAGAGTGACGGTCAGCTTGTCGAACAAGCCAGGAATGACATAGACGCCCGTAAGATCGTCATAGTCGTATTGCAACGCAACTGACTGGCCCTCGTGTTTCCCATTGATAGCGGGCACACCAAATCCGGTGCGAGCCACGCGGACGTAGGTTGTCTGACCATCATCATAAACTGCTGTAATGAGGTTATGATCGGGCCAATCATAATTGGTATGCAATGCCATCTGGAATTGCTTGATGCGATCCTCGGCCTGCTGCATGACCTGTGCTTTCATGCTGTCGAAACGCTGCTGATATGCTGCTTCTTCCTGGGCGTGCCTCTGATCTTCTGCACGGCGTGCGGCTGCCGCCTGAGCCACCTGCCTGCGCCGCATGTCTGCTGCGGCCTGACGTGCTTCGACAAGCTGCTCAGGGGTCAGAGATCCAGCGTTAGGAGCAAGGAACGGATACGGGATGACCAGGTAGCAAGATGACGTTGGGGTCTGCACGCTTTTAACCGTGAAGTCGAAACGCCTGCCGTCCTGCATCGCTACTGTGAGCCCAACCGTGTCTGCAAGGCTAGTGGACTGCATTGGGCGAACCCAGAGATCGTTGCCGTGGTGATCTTCGGTCCACGCAGAAGTGGCAACGTGTGCCCAGGCAATCGGAAGCGGGAAAACCAGATGCGCGGAAACATTCACGGATGCGTTAAATTCGCGGGTGACGCCTTGCGGCATCATCAGCGGTACACAGTTTTTAACCGCTGCCATCGCCGGAATAGCATTGCTCGGCTGTTGTGAAACAGACGGCGCAGGCGTCGAAGACGGCATGGCAGGAGCCGGATTAGTCGCTGACGGAACATAAGGGTTTGTAACTGTCGGATTGATGCGCGGTGACTGAGCGTGAGCAGTTCCAACGGTGGCCGTAAGCGCTGCGAGGATTAGAGCGGTATTCTTCATATTAGTGTTCCTGATTCAGCGCCGTGACCATGTGATATGCGAGGATCTGCACACCTGGTCCGTTCTCTTGCAGTTGCTTCCAGTCATGTTGCAGGTTCGCCAGGGGAACCAGTTTCCACGTCAATTTGACGATCTTCTGTACATCCTTCTGGGAGCCATCCAGCCAGTGCTGTGTGACGTACACGGTCGAATCAACAATGATCGAATTACGGTTGGATGCGTCCGGATCAACCATCGTACTGTGCTCGATAGCTTTCACCTCAATGGTATATTCGCCGCCGTTACCAGATGCTTCAAAATCGGTGGCTTCCTGGGCAGCATGATCGCTATCCATAAACTCCCGCTGTAGCTGCGGAGACATAAACATCGCGGACAAGCCGTAATCAGCAACGATCGTTGAACGAATATGCCGGTAACGATGCTCAACGAATTTGATAAGAGCGGAATTAATGAACGGCTCAAAGAAGCGATTGGCATTACCGCCATCACTCCAAAGCTGTGCATCGCTTCTGCCGTCCGGTGTCACTTTGACCCATGCAATTCGCACATCGTTTGCGTAGCGGTCGTCTGCACGCCGCCAGCCCAGAGTAGTGACGATCATTGCGACGGTCAGGCCGCCAGCACAAAGACGCCAGAAATTTAACTCTGTCCGTAGCTGTGCCACCTCGCGCTGACTGCGTTTGCCAGTGATCGTTGCAAGACTATCGTGTGTTGGCTGGTCGATAACGCTGCCATCTGGCGGAACATTAATTGGGCGGGCGCTTGCGCTAGCCCGTGCAAACTTCTTTGAAATTCTATCCAACATGGTGAGCCTCATGCGTTATAGGAAAATGCTAAGCGCCGCTGTTCCTGCGGCCTTAGCGCCATTCGCGATCATCTTCGTGGCGTCGAGATTGGCCGATCCGGTCAACATCGAGGTGAGGACGCCAGAGAAGAAAAGGAGCGCGAGTGCGACGATCGACATAGCTCCAAGCATGATAAATGCGAGAGTATTGTCACTATCGAGTGCAATGATTGATCCGCCAGGCGTTGCGCCAAGGCTGTAGCCAAATGCAGACGACAAAACGATGCAGATAACGACAAGGCAGATCCGGGAAATAAACCCGAAGAAAGCTGCCCAAAAGAGCATCCGAAGCCAGCCGTTAAAAATGAATGATAATGAATCATGAAACAGAAACATGAAACATACCGGGCCGGTCAAAACGGCAACGCCACCCACTAGAGTAGGCCACATGCAGCAAAACAGTGCTGCTCCGGAAAGAATGACCTGAAAGACCAGTAGCATCAGATTGCAAACTGCACTGGTGATACCAATGCTAAAAATGCTCGCATCCTGAAACTGGAAATTGGCCCAGACTTTCATGATGTAGCTGGCAGGCTCCATGAGGCCATCGCCGCCCATAGCCTGCTTCTGAACGAGAAGGCCAAGATACTGTCCGGCGTCAACAATCGTCCAAGTCCATCCGCCATAAGTCGAAAAAAGCACCTGGACGATGATGCCTAGAATGAGCGTGCTGATAATGTCAGCGTAAGGCGCGTTTAGAACGGCTGTTTTAGCTACATTTTCGACTAGCTTTATCATCCATGCGCCAAGAAGAAGCGCATAACACCAGGCCGTGTATGTGCTTGAACTGGTGATATTGTACGATGATCCTAAGATGGCGTTGATTCTGGACTCAATGCCATTAATAGCCGTGAGCATGGCCGTTGAAAAATAGCCTGGGGTGCTAAGCTGATCGGCAGTCACGCTCGCATGGGCATGGCCCGCAAACCCGATACTGGCAAAGGCCACTGCCATGACAATCCACGCGAAACGCTGTGCCTTCATGTGTCACTGACCTCTTGCGGTTTGATTGAAACGGGACGGCATACCGCCCTTTGCGTTGATAAGCTGGCGGATATAATTGATGTCGGCCTGCACCATTTCGTAAGAAATTTCACCGACTTCC
This sequence comes from Gluconobacter sp. Dm-44, assembly GCF_018256175.1. Classification (NCBI taxonomy): domain Bacteria; kingdom Pseudomonadati; phylum Pseudomonadota; class Alphaproteobacteria; order Acetobacterales; family Acetobacteraceae; genus Gluconobacter; species Gluconobacter sp. Dm-44. The sequence continues at coordinate 10,395 of NZ_JAERLZ010000019.1, forward strand.
GGCTTAAACGATCCGACCATTCGGACCCGACCATAAAGCCCGTTTAGCTTCTCGATCTGGCTATTCAGTTCGTTTACGGACATGCCGCCGTAGTGACGCTCGACATAGGGCATGGTGCCTGGCACCACACCTTGGCTGATGTAGCGGTTCCGGACATTCTCACGGCACCGAAGGCGCGGCATGATGCCCATGCCACGACACTGGCTGCTTTCTGCCTGCTGGATCTGCCGCTCCTGGGACTGCCAAGCTGCGTCAATAAAAGGGACACCCTGAGCGAAAGCGTGCCCTGTGGTCAAAAGGGCAATAGAGAGGGAAAGAGCAATCTTCTTCATGGATCTTTAGTCTCCTGATTCCTCGAAAGCCTGCACTTTCTGCAAGTGTTTCAGGTTCTTGTCAGCAATCGCGTTTTCGGTCTCAAGGCGTTCCAGTTTCTCTTGCACCTGATTGTCTGCGATGACCTGCTGCAACCGAATGTTCATGTCGTTCTGGTGCATCTGTGTGCTGGATTGCGCCACCAGGAGTTCGGCTGCCTGCCCAGCATCATCGTCTCCGAGTTCGCTTGATGCATCGTCCTGGTCCTGCATCATCTGGGCTGTGCTTGACCGTTCCTGGTTCACGGCAGCAATCGCGTTGTTATACTGCATGAACTGGTCGGTATCGCGGTTGGCCCGATCATAGCCGGTGCTTGACGGGCTGCTTGATGAAGAACCCATAAGCTGGCCGACCTGGCTTTGCGCGCTGGTTCCCCTTGTCGGCAAAAAATAGGAATCCGACAAAACTTCACGCGCCTGCGTCACATATCCTCCCGAGTACGGGTCAAGCGCATTATAGGCGTTATTCAGCCCCATAATCGCCTGATCGGCGGTAATATGACCATCCAGATTTACGCCCGTAAGAGCCTGCAAAAGTCCCAGACCTTTAGCGTTCTTTACCTGCTGAACGAACTGCTCGCCCTGCATGTAATACTGCTCGCCCTGCATGTAATACTGCTGGCCCTGCTGGATGTACTGTTTGGCAGACTCAAGATAGCCAAGATCGGTACTGACTTCCGTTTTGGGGTCAGTGACAATCACCTGAGCATGAGCCCGGTTAGCAAATACAAACGACAAAGATGCACATGCGACAAACAGTGCAATGCGACGGCTAATCATGCTGCCTTCTCCCCTGTTCCAAGTTTGCCCCGTTTGTGTCGCTCCACGGCTGCACGGAGCCCTTCGGCGGGACCATATTCACGCATCAGGCGGTCACGGTCAGCCGCTTCGCGTGGGTGAGACGTATTAATGACGTACTGCTCGGGCTCAACGCTCAGCCGGACTTTCTTAGCGATGCCGAGATCTGGCTGAACAATCACGGCTTCCTCGCGTGGCGTGAGGGTCCGGATCATTTGGGTTACGCCTGGCGTAATCTTAAAAGTGGACTGATACAGAGCGTCGTCCATCCGAGGATCTGCCATAAAGATGAACTGCGTGGCTGCACCTCGCAGAACGTTCCAGTCCGGCAGGTTTGCAAAGTCATCGGCTCCCTGCGTCCACATGGTGATGCCCGCCATGTGCTTACGCCAGGTCCGTGCCTTTGTCGTAATGCGCTCGGCAAAGCCTGGGACAGACAAAGGCAGATGGGCTTCGTCAACGTCCAACTGCTTCGGAAGCATCCGCATGGCAGGATCTTCAAACAGCATTGTCACGCGGTAAAAAAGATCCAGAAGAACCGGCTTGATGATCTTTGGCGTTTCCTTGAACTTGTTCAGGTTAATAACGCCGATCTTCTTGCTGCTGTCTCCCATGCCATCCTGGCGAGCATTGAAAATGCCGTCATAGACACCGCCAGTCATCCAGCGGCCAAACTTGTATTTTAGGCTTTCTGGAAGATGCGCCAGCATGTGACGGAAAGTGCGAAGGTTCGGATCAGTGATTTCAAGCGTGGCAATGATAGCCTCGTCCAAAGTTTGCTGCTCGCGCCCCGTCAAAATGCGGGTCTCGTCATTATCGTTCACGTCTAAGAGTAGGCGGCACAGGTCAATGATATGACTGGTGAAGGCTGTGCTGCCATCCCCTGCAAACGACACAAACGGATCAATCCCGCGTGGATGGCCGGAAGCATCGTCTTCGCCAAGCCGTATGATACCGCCATCGTTGCCAAAAGCGTGCGCTAGTGGCTCGGTGCCTGCATCAATGTCCAAGGACCGGACAAACCCCCCATATTTCAGGAAGTGGCTTGTAATCGTATTCTTGAAGAAGGTCTTACCGGAGCCGGTAGGACCGATTGCGAAGGTAAATGCCTTCCCGCCCGCGTATGACGAATAATAGTATGGATTTCCGTCCACGGTCTCAAAAATATATTGGGCTTCTTCGTTCCCCAAGTCTTCCACTTCGGGCGTTCCGATAGCAGGCGCGGCATACAGTGAAACGGCTCCAAACCGGGACTCTGTGCCAACAGAGGTACGGTCAGACGTGCGATAGCCACCGATCTGCAACGTCTTAAAAGCATTTGGCAGTCCGTTCTTTTCCCACACCAAACGGGCTTGGGTGGCTTCCATTGCCGTGGTCATTTTTTCTGCATCCGCAATCACCTGGTCAGGGTGATCGCCAAAGATGACTATTTGGCCGGAAATGGTACCAAAGCGTTCGTCTAGGCTGGATGCCTTTTCAAGCGCCTCCTGCTGGACCTTGATTTCATAGGTCTCAGTAGCTTGCCGCTCTGCTTCACTCGTCGGCTGGCCCTTGAATAGTGAACGAACATCAATCTGCTGACGGCTCAGACTATTCTTGGCGTTTTGGAAAAGAAGGTACCTTTTGATCGGACTGAGCGGCGAGAAATTAATATTGATAATGTAGTTACCGCTCTGGGCAATCGGGGAATGATCTTTCCCACGGGTCCACATTCCGATCGGATTTTCAGGAGTTTTTACTAACCCCATACTAACGCAGTAGTTAGGCGCGAGCCCATGCAGCATGAGCATTTCAGCGCCATGATAATCAACGGTGGTAACATCACCATCAAGCAAAACTGCGTCTAGGTCGTCTTCTGGGACAGGAATGTAATTCCCAAACCGCAGATAGCGAGTGTTCATGGTTCCAAGAAACTTGGCGAATGTCCAAAGCTGATCGACTGGCATCCGGCGTGCAGAACCCATCGCCATAGCCCACTTCTTTCGAGCATCTTCACAAGCCCGCTCTAGTTCTCGCAGGCGCTTGTTGATCTCTCTTTCGCGCAAAAGGATCTGACCGATAGCAGAAAAACGCTGTTTTACCTGCTCGCGGGCGTCACTATCGAACAAGGCAAATGGGCCTTGCCGAATGAGAGAAGAAATTAAGCCGCTCTTGGTTGCTTCCGGATCTTCCAAGACCAAGACATGGACCAAGCGAGACTGTGCAAGCCCCTTCTCGTTGAGTGCTTCCTGACGCGCGTGCGATAGTTCGTTACTCACAGGACTGTCTGGGCGTGCCCGTAAGGACACGCCACAGTTCTGTGCATGAACGTAATACTGCTGAACTGTCATGTTCGTTGGCACGGTCGAATAAATGCTGGCCGCGATAACAGACATGCGCCTGAGATCTTCTGGAAGCAGGCTGTCAGGGTCGATCCCAGGCAATTCGATGGCAGCAATCAAGCTACCATTTGCATCGAGAATGGCATTACCAACGGGACAAATAAGGGGGCATAAATCCCCCGCTAAGACAGTGCTAACGCTCATGCAGAACCCTCAGTAAGTAAAGTAGGCGAAGATTGAAGTCAGATTGAAGATGAAGATCGTTGCTGCAATGCCGCGAACGGCAATGCTGAGCGCGCCGGATTTCGGAGCAAAAGCCCACATGACAGCAGCGAGAACGAACGCAGCCAGACAGGCCAGTTCACCCAGGGTCGTGGACATGAAGTTACCCAGATCCTGCAAGGTGGACGCGACATTCGCGAGAATACCGGTACCCTTTTGCTGAATGGTGTAACCAGGAGCCGCGTTAGCCTGCGAAACACTCAAAAGAGCGCCACCGATCGCAACGGCTCCACCCCGCAGGGTCGTAAGCATCGTGGAACGGCGCGCGGTCGAAACCTCGTAAGTCATTTATCACTCCGTGATGATTTTGATTTTGCGTCGTGGCTTTTTGCCTCCGACACCGCGCGTAAAGCGCATTTGAAGGCGGCGCTTGATTACGAACAGGGCGTTTGGATCGTCCTTATATATTTCGTAAAAAACGAACAGGGATGCGAACGCGATAAAACCGCCGATCCATACCCGAGAAATCGCTGCCAGCATTAAGCCAAACCCCACACATCCAGCGAACAATGACATCGGAATCCCGATGACACGTTTGCCCGTGTGAAGTGGCCGTATGTCCTTGACTCTTTCTTCAAAGTCGATGTTCACAGCATCCTCCTTCGCTCAATTTTTACCATATTCTAAATGCAATAAAAACTGTTTTCATGCACAATTTAGGTGTTAAAAAATATGCGCTAGCGACGTCTGAATTAAACGGCAATATCCGATACTTTTTATTCCTTTCTTCCAGACGATTGTTGGCGTAGGGTTCATCGGATTGTGTCCATCACGACGATGCAGCAGTTATAAACTGCGCTGTCCGTAACCCGGTACGGTAAACCAGAAGAACGATGCGGAGCCCATGAGCAAACGCCTTACATTCCTAATTTCCGGGGATCTCGAACAAGATCTAGATTTGGTGATCGGCAAGATCAAAAAGCACGGTGTGTCGATCACCCAAGCGGATATTGTGAGGCTCGGTCTTTCAACAGTCATTCGGGTTCTAAACCCGACCCTGGATAAAAAATCCAAGCAGAGGATTTATACCCAGTCAGATATTGAGGAACTGATGAAGCCCTACATCGAGAACGCAACCAAGGACTAAAGACAAAAAAAAGGGGGTAAACCATTACTGGTTAAGCCCCCTTTTGATTCTAGCCTGCAAAGCAGAAGTATCCAAAGGATACCTAGAACGGCAAAAGCCGATCTCCATAGATTAGACGTGTTGCAAAGACTGCAAACGTCTAGCCGCATCTCGAATACGCCCACACAAAACTGACTGCCGAGCAATCAACTCTGTGCCTGAAAGATTGTTTTGGGCATCTTCAAGATCACGATGCGCTCCGGCATAGTCGGAAGCAGCATTTCGATAATTGGCAATGTCATTGAGGTAAGCCCCAAAAGACCGCCGCATATCGAAGCGAACAGGGTCGATTTGAAACGATGCATTGTCGTCATCCTGCATCAAACGATCCGCAATGGATTGTTCAAGAACAGCAATTCGGTGCAATTCCAGCCGAAGCTGAGCATCGTCTAAAAGCAACGCTAGACGCTGTGAGCCGTAAATACCCTCTTTCAGTTTGAGACGGCGATCGTCCTCAAGGAGAGCGTCCGCCATCTGATCGCGTAGATCCGTAAATGCGTTCACTGGAACACCTCTTTCCGATTTCAAAAAATCCATCGGCGTTGTGTTCCAGATGGAACGACAATCGCCGTTCCATATGGAGAAGATAACTCAAACGAGTCGTGAGATGCAACTAATGGATGCTTTCAAGATGACTTAAATATGCTGTGATTGCCGCTTCGTCATACACACATCCTGTCTTGATTCGATGCCTCATGAGCATGTGTGGTTTTTTATCGGGATCAATCCACATGATCTCTTTGACACGGCGCACTACTCGGTAGGTATCATCGTCCAACCGCTCCACGTCTTTTGCCAGATAGATAGACATATCCAGGTTGCTCCGGATCAAGTCGCTAACGGAGTGCCGATCAACATTAAGCGCCTGCCTGGCGAACAGTGTTATGAGCCGATCAAGCGTGTCCAGCGCGCCGGAAGTATGCAAGGTGCCAAGGCAGCCGCCGTGTCCTGTCGCCATAGCATCCAAAAAGGCTGCAACCGCTGCCGGGGTCCGAAACTCGCCACATACCAGCCGATCAATCCGCTTACGCAAAACTTCCTCAATCAAGGAAACCATTGTGATAGCCTGGTCATCTGCAAGCGCCCGTCTCCGGCGAGGTGCTTCCATCTCCACCTTTCTCTTTCGCCCTGGTGCAAGGTTTTCGGTCGTATCTTCCACAATGCCAAGGCGCTCGATGGCATCAATCAGAAAGATAAGGGCTCGCAGAAAGCTAGTCTTTCCTGAACCCGTGCCCCCGGTAGTCACCATATTCAACTTGGCCTTTAGACCAGCGATAATCAAATCAGCCGCCCGCCGCTCTAACGATCCACCTGCAATAAGGTCGTCAATAGTGCGATGAACCGCAGGAAATGGCCGTATCGACATGCAGGCGCCATGCACCGACACAGGCGGCAGCGTGGCATTTACACGCGCGCCATTCGGTAAGCGGGCATCGAGCAGGGGATTTTGCCGGTTTACTTCCTGACCGACTGAATTAGCAATTTGCTGGATGAACCGCGTTAATTCTGCTTCATTCGGCCACGCGGCATCCGTATCAACCAAAATTCCATCGCGTTCGACATAGATATTATCAAACCGATCTATGCAAATTTCAGTAACGGTTTTGTCTTCAAGAAGTTTTGCTATCGGCCCCCCATAATGGATAAGGAGTTCGTTAGTCTCATGATTTCTATTCTTCACTTGGTTTTTCTCCCCATAAACTCTCCGCGTCGATCAAGGTGGCGAGTTTTTTATCTGCAACCGCGAATTTCATTTCATCGGTAAAAGGTGGCAGGCCGTCGCAAAGACGACCAACTACCCACTCGCTCTCAACACCTGGAGATGCTTGAAAACGGACGTAACCGGGCATCTTGGGTGGAAGATATGGACATTTTCCGGTGCGCTTTATTCGCCCCCACTCTTGGGCGGTGAAATATCGCAATTCGGCAACCTGCTCGCGCACTCCTTTGAAGCCTGGCAGGTGATGGAACCGGGTTATGACAAAGCGAATGGCGGAATCATGCTTTCGATGACGAATGGCGACGCGGATTTCTTCCTTCCACGCCTCCATGCGAGATCTTGTCATTCGCCACGTCCAGCGGGGCGCAGACGCAAAGCCTGGAAGCCGGACTATCTCAAATTCGTTGGCCCACAGGACACGAGAATGCGCGTCTGTAACCTCTCGCAATCCATGCTCCCGCTCGCGTGCCAAAGTTTCGCCGTCCGTTAGAAGGAGCCACCAAAAAAAGTGCGGGGAGCGATGGGCCGGGTGGGCAAATAACCTGGCACTCGCCTGCCCTGCTTTCTTGGCTCGGTAACGCTGCATCGTTGTGCGATTGGTGGAGTACAGATCCGCAAATTTGGCCTCAAGACCAGGGAAGCGATCAGCGCGAACAATCCCGCCAACATGCCACCGATAACCCCGCGATACAGCGGTAAGCATGTCCTGCATGGTCGAAGTTTTGTGAACGTAGATTAGCATGAGGCTCCGAATTAAGCGGTAACGGCGTCACCGTATAAAGCGTATGGGAGCCATATACCGGGCGCAGGGCATAAGAGAAGCGGTCGAAAACGTTCGATAACCGTCGATTTCGTTCGGATTCCGTCGAATACCGTCGAAAACGTTCGATTTCCGTCGAAAAGGATCGAAAAAACGTTTCATGCTTGATTTCGTACAGGAAAAATGGACCGCAGACCAGCGAAAATCGCTGGTCTGCGGAAGTTTGTATATTTCATATAAAATAAGCGGAATCTTCGCGGCAAGCCGCGAAGATATTTAATAAATAGAAGTTCCTATGTTCTGGCGTGACAATGCCGGAACATCGTGCGAAAAAAAGCGTGCAGACCTCCATCTGCTCGCTGATGTGACGACAGTGAGACGGGACCGGCCAGCCAAGCCGCATCACGTCCACTCCCCAAAGGGGCGGAACTCCGAGAAGAAGGAAGCCAGCCGCAAAACGGCGTCAGCCGGTGCGCGCAGCGACGTGCGAGACGGACACCCAAGCGTTAGCCAGGGTGCCGCCAAGCACCAGCCGCAAACACCAGATGCCGGGCGAAAGAGAGGAAGGGAGCCGCTGCCAACGGCCACTATCCGAAAGGGTGGTGCCGCCAGCACAACCCGTCTTCTCGTCCGCGTGGGGCTGCGGCCTGACACGTTCCTGACAACCGTAAGGCTGGCAGGAACGCCAGTCAGCCACAGCAAGTGTTGCGGGTCCGCGCCTGGACCGCACGACTGGATAACCAGTCCGTGCGTCACCAGCGCCGGACCTAATCACAACCACATGGAGCCGAAGATGAATCTGACACGACACGCTATCCGCTTGCGGCTGGCGCTGATCGCCAGTCGGACACTCATTTTCGACCGGGGTAGGAACCCGGATCGAGTGCAAACAGGGCCACCAGGCCGATCGCTTAGCGGTCGTTCCAGGTGCCCGCCAGGCACTCGGTTCGACTGTTTTTTCCCCTAATCCAAGGACGCCATGCCAAGGCTTTCCTCCCATCGAAACCGCTCCCGAAAGGAGAGGACTGCGGTTTCTCTGACCTCTTGATCTCACTTGCCATTAGCCGAGCCACCTTCGGGTGGCACGTCCGACGCCTTACCAGCGTTGGGCAGAGTTTGGCCTTACCAGCCAGGCTCGACCTGTTGCTGTAGCCGGATGCCTTTAATCGGGCTCGTCCGGTTGCAACGGGCGCTCAGGGGTGAAAACCCCCTGTTCGACCCAATCGCCTACTCTGCGCGGCGTGCCGTGCCGGTCTTTGACAATCGAATATGGATTGAAAAATACGACCCAAAAGAAGTTGGGCGACGTGGACACGGCGCGCCCTCCCCTCGGTTGGCACCGAGGGCGAGGGCGCTGCCTGCCAGACAGAAAAGTCGGTAATCAGTCCGATCCACGGGCGGCAAGGGATTGTCGAACGTGTGCCAAGCAGGTGGGTGGCAGCATGGCGGGAAACCGCCATGAGTCTCAGAGGGGAAACCTGGATGAGATGGTACCAGGGGGCGCAAGCCGCCTGGATCGTCGGATAGCTCAAGCCTGTAACGGCAACCAGTAGGTTGCTGCTTGGAGAGAAAGTGCAAGTGCCGGGGCCTACAGTGTCCCGGTGGGTAAAGTTGGAAGTCATGATGCGAGTAAGGGAGCGGCTTTGGAACTTCGCGCCCCCCAAATTGGCCGCGCATAGCGCGGTCGAAAGGCTCTGAGAGCCTAGCGTTCATGGTGAGACGCTTGCGTACTGCTCGTTAAGATCCGTCTGGATAACACGGGAAGGGCTAAGGGCTGCGTCGGGTGGTTCCGACGCGATAGCCTATGCCTGGGAGCGGTTTGAGTAGAGTGAAAATCTGTGCGGCGGTTTATCCGAAGCTGCACGGAGAGGTTGCGTCAATCGGGGGTGGTTCCTCGTGCAATCAAAGTCTCGAAAGAACTAGGCAACAGGGTAATCGGCATGGCGCTGACGCGCCGTGGCAAGTGAATCCTCGTATGGGCCGGGTGGCACCGACTTATACGAGGCGAGAGGATGGGTGGCTCCCGTCCTTCTCAATCGTGCCAGTCCTTCGACTGGCAACGTCATTCTCAGCAACAAGGAGTATCTGTGATGCCGAAGGCATCTATCGGCGCTACGCGCCCTGACTTGGCGCAGTATGAGGGTTCCTCTGCTGTATCTCGACGGGGTGCAAGGCATAGGCCATTGCGCTCCACCTGGCGTGCAATGGCAGATCGTCCCTCTGGGAACCGATCTGCTGGCTCGTCCAGCAACTCAACCTGTTTTCATCGCGGTTTAGCCGTAGGGAGAGGACATGGAAGGACACGACACGCACACGGCTTTGGTCGGGTGCGTCAGCGCCCTACCCAGCTTCAATCTGCAACTGACTGCATGGGATACAGGCTCCACGCGAAAGCAAAATTGCCTGTCTTACGATGGGCATTTTGCCCGACCTGTGGGGATAACCCCAATCATAACCGAAAGGGAGAAATTGAGATGCTTATGATCTTGCTTATGTTGGCGACGGTGATCCTCGCATCGTCGCGGATCTCTAGCCTGACCTTGAAAGAAGGCAAGAGAGAAAGAAAGGAAGAAGGCTTGTCTTTTGATAAGCTGGCACGCCCTATTTCTCTGTCCTTTGTCCTCGGTTCCGCTAGGAACTGCATTTGCCCGCCCTCTGCCAAAATATCTGCCCTCTGGCGGATTGCTTGGCTTGGTGTCGGGATGGCCTTTGGCGCTTGCGCTAAAGGAACTGATCCGATCTGTCGCCGGAAAACCCAACTCATGTTGGGTGGTCCGATCGTCAATCGGATCAAGGCTATCAGTAAGAGAAGGTCGTACCGTTCTGGTAGCGGCAACAAAGCCTGGCTCGATGGATGGGGGAAACCACGCCCTTATCCTGCGGCCACTGTCGCTAGACCTTTCAGGTATCCCGTTGGGGTAGCCTGACTGGTAGTTTTTACCGGGGATGAACTTAATTGTTCATCCCCGGCCCATTTCATCACGCCGCCGAGGCTCACCGGGAAGGATGTGAAATGCTGTCCACTTACAGCGCCCATAACGACGCACTTTTTGAGTTTCAGAACATTCTAGATCCTGCCGTATTTTGGGCGATGTGCTTTACATTGCTCACATTGGGGATGGTCGGCCTGACGCCGCTGCATCCGCATAAGGATCTATCGTCGCATGGTATGATAATGCTCGGCCTGCGTCGGATCTGTCTGATTCTGATTGGTGTCGAGATCCTGCTGTTCATGGGCCTGGCGGCAAGCATTTATCTCACATTTGGTGATGACGTTCTGCATAACCTGGTCGTCAACTACGCTTGGAAATGGGGTGTGCGTCTTCCCATTTTTCTCATCATCGGAATTGTCTGCCGCCTGATCTATCACCGCTGGCTGATGCCCAAAATATCGGCTCTGCTGCGGAAAATGCGGATTACCCAGGATGAAGATTCCGTCTCAGACATGAAGAACGAAATCGGGCGCTACAAGGCGAAGGATTTTGACCCGCTTTCCTACATTCGTCCGGACAAGATCTTTATCGGGCTGAATGGCGATACCGGGAAGCCTGAGTACGCAGATATGACGATGTGGGACGAAACCAACAAAATGGTTGTTGGTGCAACGCGATACGGTAAGGGCGTGACTTATCAGATCTGGGCCGCGCAAGCGATCCGACGCGGTAGAACCGTCTTCTATATCGACCCTAAAGAAGACAAGTGGATGCCGAAGGTTTTGGAACAGGAAGCCAAAAAACTCGGCAAGACTTTCCTATATGTCGATATTGCCGATCCCGAGGCACCAGGCAATTACGCTCCCTTTGCTCACGGGACGCCAGAAGACCGCCGCTCTCGCTTCTATGAAATTATGGGGCTGGTAGAGCGCGGGACAGACGCGGACCATTACAAGGTGACGGCACGCCGTTACCTGTTCAATATCTTTGCGGATGCCGGACAGTCAGGCTCTCTCCCTGCCCTACTGGCGACAATCCAACGCATCCACGACACCGACACAGGGAATAAGGAAGAAAACCAAGCCCGTAGGAAGTCCCTGGGCACCGTTCTAGCGCGTCTAATGGAATGGGCCAGCTATTCCACCCTGAACGGTAAGGGAGGCTTCAGCGTGGAAAAAACCCTTCTGAATCCGAATGGCGCGGTCATCTATTTCCGAGGATCACTGGATGACCAAATTATTCTTGCAGCTACGCAAACATTTCTGATCGAGGTTCGCCAGGAAATCAAACGGCTTGAAAAGAAGCGTGCAACGCATGTGGAAGTCCTGGTGGATGAATTACGCTACCTTGTATCGGATACGGTCCTAAGTGCCCTGGCAACGATCGTGGGCGAGCGAGCAACGTTTGCCCTGGCCTTCCAGAACTTCGGGGATCTTGAAAACCCGAAAGATAAAAGCATGAACGGCAGAGCCGTGCTTCAAAGCGTTCGAGTGAACTGCCAGGTGAAAGCATTCTTTGGCGGGTCTGATGCAGACACAGCAGAATGGATTGCTAAGACCACGGGCGACACCAACAAACGTGCTGTCAGGATGGAAAAGACTGATGTGAACGCAATGGGTGGTGAAACCTGGTCGGCACAAAGAACATTCGGGGACGTGCAGGAGTTCATCATTCCTGAAAACGTAGTGAAAGCCCTGCCTCCTAAAGTGGCCGTCATCATGCAGCCTAACAAGCTGGCAAACGTGGTGTGTGTATCACCAGTTAAAGTGTAAAAAAGGCAAGAGAGAAAGAAGGAAAGAAGCCCCCCGCACAGGAGGGCTTTTTTTTTGTCTAAAAGCCGTGTGGATCTCGGGAAACGGAGCCTGTTGGCCGTTCTCCACAAGCCGAACATTTTAGGCGATCAAGGATCTGATAGATCCGAACCTGATCGGATATACGCCGCGCCCTGGCAAATGCTCCAAGGGGCTCAATTAGTTTGCGGCCACATGAACATGACAGCCGGAGATAGCAGGTACGCCTATACCAGATTGGATCTATTGGCTTCGGGCGATCGTAATTAGCTGCCATTCTTCCTTTATAGCAGAAGGAACAATACAAGAACAAACCAGAAGGAAAGAAGGCAATAAGGGACGCAGTAAAGAAGAAAAGAAAAGCCCCTTGTGAGGGGGCTAAATAGGGGGGTTAGGCGTCAGTAGAGGGCAACGCCAAGCCCGATTGAGACGATAGCCGCACCAGCTATCGGGGGAAGATGCAAGGTCATTTCTCCGGGCGATTGATTATCGCTCATGCCAAGGAACAGCACGACGAATTTCTAGGTCTGCTTCGTCAATCTTCAAACCGCCGTCAGCAAGCGCCTTCATGAGAATGGCTTTCTGGGTAAGTCCCTCCTTCTGAGCGGCTTCACTCAAAGCCTTCATGGTGACGGGTGACACCTTCACGTTGAGATTGACCGTCTTGTGCCGCGTTTTCACCGTGGCCGGTGGGGCAGAAGGATTGGCTTCACGGGCGGCTTTCACTGCCTCTGCTGAACGGCTGGAAACCGTATCCTTTCCAACGGCAGAACTGGCGGCGGTCAAAACTTCCTCGGCAGTAGGGCGAGGTCGGGTCTTAAACGCGGGTTTCTGTGCCATCAGGTGTTCTCCTTAGCCTGAACGTCGAGCCATTTGAGGCTATCCAGTTCAGCAATTAACGTGTTGATTTCATCGCGGGCAGTACCCGAAGCGGGCAGAACCCCCGTGAACGAAATTTCTGGATAAGCCGCACGCTGGCCTAATGTCGCTGTGAGGGGCTGCACCCCCAACTTGCTGACTTCCTCAACAACATGAGCGGCGACGCGAGAGCGAGACTGCTTATTGAGCAGGAGCCTTGCATCAATCTGGCGGCGGGTCGATCTGCTGAGTGTGTTGATCTGCTTTGCGGTGTAGTCCGCCTGGTCAACATCGGCAGCCCCAACAGAAACGGGAATAAGAACGTGGTCTGCAATCGTCATGGAAACGGTTGCGGCCATGTTGTTGAATCCAGCGGTATCTATGATGACAACCGCGTTTTCGCTGTGTTCGTCGGCAAGGTCGAGCAGCTTGTTCTCGTCAGTCTCATAGACACAAGGCAAAGGGGTTTCGCACACATGCGCCGCCCATTGCGAAAGCGCCTTTGTGGGGTCGGCGTCAATCAAGAAGCATGGTGTCTTCCTGTTCGCCAGGGAAAGGGCGATCAACATGGCGATCGTCGTTTTTCCGGGTCCGCCTTTGCTCGATGCAATCGTCAGAATAGACATGGTAATCCTGCTTGTGGTGAGTGGAGCCCCCGGAAAACCGGGGAAAACCCTGACACAAACAATAATAGGGAAGCACAAAAGAAGGCAAGAAGTTTTTTCGTCCCTTCTTGCCTTGCAGGCAAGAAGGAAAGACGTAAAGAAAAAGATTGCTCTACAACGGGTATCGACGTATAATTTATGTGCATTTTTAGCGCATAAAACGTGCTGGAAATGTGCCTCACCACATGGGCGAATGAGGAAGAAAGGAAGCCGTCTTGTCAGATTTAACGCAGCCTCAAAATCAAAGCGAAAGAGTGCTGCCGGATGGTCCAGGTTCAGCCCGATCCCTAGTATGGATCGAGCTGCCCACGATCAGACGCTATCTCAATGACGAACATTGGTCGAAAGAGTCAGTAAGGCGCTACCTCCATAAAAAGCATGGAGACGTGTTCGCCATGTCCACAGACAGGTTCAGAAGCCTTCTCTGGCGGGTTTTGCGTGCTGCTGAATCCGCTCAAACCAAGCCAGCCGCTCCCGTTCTTCATTCGCCTCAGCAATTAGGATCTAACCATGACGGAAACCGCCAACCAGGCACCGACAACCGAGAAGACCGAAAGCCAGATGCAGGACAAACCGAACAGCCCCGCCGCCAATCGTGGGAAGAAAAGCGAGCAGGCCGCTTCCCAGGCTCCGGAACAACAGTCGTCCACAGAAGCAAGCCCAATCGCGATGAACTCTACTGACGTGCATTTCATTATGCAGGGAAAGGGCGGGGTTGGAAAAACAACTGCCTCCGCCTTGCTCGGGCAATATCTCAAGGGTATCGACGCGGACACTGTGTGTGTCGATGTAGACCCGGTGAATAGTTCATTCTCGGATTTCAAGGCCCTCGATCCGATTGCCCTGCCACTAATGAACGATGGGGCGATCGACCAGCGGGCGTTCGATGATCTCATGGAAATGATTGCTGAGAAGCCTCATACGTTCGTAGTGGATTCAGGCGCATCCACTTTCCTGCCGCTTACACAGTACCTCGCGGACGGCCCTGTGTTCTCGATCCTCAAACAATTAGGCAGGCGTCCGGTATTCCATTCCATCATCACGGGCGGTCCTGGACAGGCTCACACAATGGCCGGTTTAGCTACGCTTTTGGAAAGTGTGCCTTCTGATGCCGATGTAGTGCTGTGGATCAACGAGTATCATGGCTTTGGCAAGATCACGGATAAAGACGGCAACGAGGACTGGAAGAACCTCGCAATAATCAAGAACAATATGGACCGCTTTCGCGGAATTATTCAGCTTGTCAGCTTGAATCAACAGACACACGGTGCGGACATGCGGGATCTTCTAAGCAAGGGCATGACCTTTGATGAAGCCCTAAAGCCGGGATCAGGCTTCAAGCTGATGGCTCAAGCCCGCCTCCGGGATATTTGGACACACTTGCAAGCGGATCTCGCGAATGTCGTCCACTCCTGACCAGAAGGAAAGCAATGGCCTCGACATAGAGGCCATTCAAAAGCTGCTTGCTCAACATGGCCTCCTGATCGACGTAGAAGATCCGGTGTTCCGGTTTCTCTTGGGAAACCAGGTGGTGATGAACGCTTATTTTGCCGAGGCAGAAGCATCTTTCGTCCGGACCAGCAACCGGATGAAATCCAATGCGACAAAGGCAATCATAGATGCTGAAAAGCAAGCCCGTGCAGCGATTCAGAACGCAGGGGGCACCCTTGTCACCAACGCCGCACATGACCTGGTGACGGCTCTACGGGAGGAAATGAAGCCTGTCGCAGAACCTATGCGATGGATGCCATACGCACTAATCGGTTCTATGCTTTTGAATCTTGGCGCGTTCCTCCTGCTTCTGTTCAGATAACGGTGCGGCGAAAGCCGCACCTCACTTAGTGCAGCACCACAGAACAGCGGTCTCTCATGCCATAAATGCTCGGCATCAGATTGAGTGATCCGTCTTCTGCTGCACGAATTAGCCCCCTAAAATATCCACCCTTCGAGACTTGAAAATGTCCTTCAATTCTCGACGCCATCAACGCCACAGCTACGACCGCAGCTTTCCGGCCGAGTGTGATGCAACCTGATGCCCATGCATCGCGTGAGACACCCATTTGGGCTGAAAGACGCTCTGCACCATCAAGCAATGCAGCCCAAGATGGGGCAGCATTTGGATCGTAAATCCCGGCATATTGTCCCAAGGAAGGCACAAGCCTGATTAGTTCGCGGGGAGATAGCCGCGCTTCCTTGATAGCGTCGTCCAGCAACGCAGAAGGGGCAACAGAGAGGGAAGGGGAATCGTTTTCCTTCTCTTTAGCCCTATTGGGAGCGTCGTTAGACGCGGCAATATCACTTGCCCGTTCAGGGCTCCGCCTAATGGTTACAGTCTTTTCAAGACTTATGGGGGTTGTAGGTATAATGGACGGGCGAGAAACTGACCGTTCAGGGTCATTATTATCAGAAAATTCACTAGCCAGCGCGTCATCCAGTTCGATGCGGATGGCCTGCAATCTCGATAATGCCGCTTGGATGGCTGCTGGATCTCTTGCGCTTTTGGCTACTTGCGCCAAATCCCTGATTTGTGGAGCCTGGGGGCCATCACAGCAAAGCGCCTGGCACTCGTAAGCCTCATGACGTGCCTCGCGTCTCAGGCGCTTTATGCTGCGCTCTAAAGCACGTCTCTCTTTTGCGACCTGGCTTAATTCATCAACTCGAAGTGCCAAGGGTGAAAGGTCAAACCCTACTGCGTGCGTAATGCGGCCACTATCGCGAAAATCCCGGCGGACATATCGCCGTCCTTCACCATGAGGTAAGATTAGCCCCGCGTCGATCAGTTCACGAGCAAGCGTTTTAAGCTGAGTGGTTCCTATCCCCAAGATCTCGCTCATGTCGCTGTTCGAGCGCCCAAAGATCGGCAGCCAGCGGCCCGACCAGTCTTCCGCCTCCGTCTCCTGGAGCATAAATGTCAGATAGCGAACCGCTTTGTCGCTCAGCGGAAGATAATAGGACGCCTCTGTCCAAACGGCCAAAATCTTGGCCCGTGTGACTGCCGCGAAATGCCGTCCTATATCTTGCCTGGCAAGCGTGATCTTGCCGCGCATAGCTTTGGCATCGTCAGACAACGTGCGCCGTCCGCGCTTCGCTGCTGCCTCCGCGTCTGCTGATTTCCATACCCTCATAGCTGCCCCTTTCAGGGCCGTGCGATAGGCACAAAGAGTCTCTACGCCCGCAGAATACTGCTTGCTTTGAGACTTTCAAATTTGCTATAAGGCTTCTTGCGACGGAGCCAAATAGCTTCTTTGGAAGGCCCGATGCTTAGGCATCGGGCCTTTCTTTATGCGTTGCTCACGGCCATTCTTTCAATAACACCGGCTTGCATAGCTTGCCGAATGAGCCAGTTCATGGCCTCAGCGCGATTGCTGAACCCATGATCCATTTTCACCTGTTCCAAGCACGCCACTACGTCACCAGCTAGCGCGAGCGTCTGGTACCGATAGCCTTGGGCTGTCAGTTCCGCCTTGCGCTTGGCTGCATAGCGTCGATGCTTCTGAGAATCTCGGATTCCGTTGCTCATCCGAGATTTCTAACTTTTTTCGTAACAGAAGTCGAGTGCTGACACACGAGAGATTC
Source organism: Gluconobacter sp. Dm-44 (assembly GCF_018256175.1). Classification (NCBI taxonomy): domain Bacteria; kingdom Pseudomonadati; phylum Pseudomonadota; class Alphaproteobacteria; order Acetobacterales; family Acetobacteraceae; genus Gluconobacter; species Gluconobacter sp. Dm-44. The sequence continues at coordinate 27,595 of NZ_JAERLZ010000019.1, forward strand.
CCGTTTGTGAACAATCGCGCTAAAAGTGCATGTGGTGGCGTCTTTCGAGCCGTCACCCTGCCTTGTGGTGAGGCAGTCGGCCCTGCTCCGGCGACATACAGTGAGCCTGTTGCTGCATGGAGTGGGGCCACCCTCAACTTCTCCTTACAAAAAAAACATTGCTGTGCTGACGCATAGCGCATATTTTTTCCGCATTTCAAGTGCAGAATAATATGCTGCAATCCGGGAGTGAGGCTAATGAGACAGAAACGCGGTTTAGCGAGGCGTCTGCTAAGGGCTGCTCTCGTGTTCCTGGTAAACCTCTGATGGGGGCACCAGTCTGGCTTGCCTGCATGATTGCCACCGCTCACGCCTATCATTTCCCTTTACCCGTCTTACAAGGCATCCACAGTGTGGAAGGGGGAAAGGTCGGTACCGTTGCGCTCAATAAGAACGGAACTGCGGACCTGGGGCTTATGCAGGTCAATACGTCTTGGCTTCCGGTGTTGTCCTATGCAACCGGCCTATCTCCGTCCGTCCTTCGATCCAGGCTGACAAACGACGCCTGCTTTAGCATTGCTATGGCAGGAAGCATCTTGGATCTTTACCGACAAGAAACGCATGGCGATGTGTGGAAAGCCGTAGGGTTTTATCACTCACACACAACGCCTTTAAGCCTGGGCTATCAGGCCCAAGTGCTTACTGCGTCCATTTCCGACATGCTGAAACAGATGAAAGAAGAATAATGCAGCTTCGCTTAGTTGTCCCTTTGCTCGGTTCCCTCGCGCTACTCACGGCCTGCAATCCCTACGATACGACACAGCGCACCGTGGGCGGTGGCGTTCTCGGTGCAGGATCGGGCGCGGCTATCGGCGCTTTAGCTGGCGGCGGTAGAGGGGCCGCCATTGGATCTCTCGCCGGTGGTGTCGTCGGCGCGGCAACGGGCTATTTGACCACGCCGCAAAACCAAAACCGATACGGTCAAACTAACCAGGGCTACTACCCTAACCAGGCGACGGGCTCACAAGGCCAAGGCTACGCTACCCAGAACCGCTATACCCCTCAGCAGGTAGTGCAAACGCCATCGGCTTATCCAAATCGCGCATATAGCAACAATCAAGGCGGCGATAATCGGGCATATCGCGAACCTTACCAGAATGGCTACGCCGCTGCTCCCAACGGCTCCACTCAACCCACACAACAAACCTACTCGTCATACTAAAAAAAAGGCCGGGAGATTATCCCGGCCTTTTTTTCGCTCATATCCGTCATCCGATAATTTGCTCCCAAGGAATGTGGTTCCCAGGATTGCCTTCAATAACTGGTACCCCGGCATCATCTGCCGTGCGCTCAATAAGACCCATCCTGTCACTACCCGTCCGCTGGACTACAGCAACAACGGCACCAGTCTGATATTGCACAACAACAGCATCGAGGACGGTCGAAGCCAGTGGGGACGTTGCAACAAAAAAGCGAACTAACCCCTTTTCGCTATCGCGGAAAAATGCGTCTTTCAGCCTAACGGAAGGGCAGATGTAATAGCCTTCTGGCACCTGCTCGCAAAGCCAGTGAAACATCTGCAACCGCTCATTCTCCAATAAGCCGCCAGGTTGCACCTTAAACATTCGTTGTTTGTCTTGCCGAGTCCGTGCCCGCACCAGAAAAAACAGCAACAAAATAATCGCTAGAACGATCATTAGGCAGCTTACCAAGAGTGATCCCATCAGTTGATCCTTTTCAGATTATGGGGCTTCGGCTGCTTTCATCTTCGGGTCTAACTTGCATCCCTAAAGCCTTCAAACCACGCACAAAAACATGGCGCTTGCTGATACGTTCCTGCTCCGCATAATTCTCGATCTGCTCCCATAAATATCTGGGCAGTTGAATGGTTGTGGAGACCTGAGACAACGGATCTGTTTCATCGCTACATTGACGAATAGGCCGCGCGCGGAGCGCAATAAGATCTGCGTCATCCACCTTCATGCCAAGTTCCTTCAAACCTGCCACAAGAACAGTTTTTGCACTGGTCTGAGGGTGCGTCTCCGAATAGGCGTGCATTTCATTCCAAAGGTATGCGGACAGCCTCAAAAACGATCTGAGAAGTTCACGCCTAGCCTTGGGCGAGCGTTTAGGCAGCGATGCCATCAAGTTTCCTACCTGCAACATAACAATCGTCCTAATGTATCACAGCGGCTCAATGATAGGCATATCCCTTGGCGTTCCTTCGTCCGGCCCGAACGATCGCAATGCAAAACCTCTGATCCTGTTCAAGAATAGACAGACCTGGGCGGAGCTTCTGCCTGCTTCCCCAGATCGTAATTTCTCTGTCTCGCGTGACCAGGCGAAGCGCCGCCCTGTTCGCTCCATCCCGACTTTCCTTCACGGCAAGGATCTGCCCGCTACGTTCATCTACAAGATGATATGCTCGCACCTTCATGACAGTGCCTCCGCATTGAGAGTCCGTCTCTCAATTCGCTTGAGGCCCGCCAGCAGGCGGATGATCTGCGTTTCAGAACAGTCCCGCCGCCCTAGCCGAATGGTGCCATCACGGCCCACAACAATCGGCATGACTGTGTTCGCAATGATCGGACTAAGACGAACCCCACTACTATCAGGGGAAAGGGTGCATCCTCCGGCCTGCATAGACAGGCGAAGCGCAAGATCTCGGTAAGAACTATTAACGGATGACATAGGGTGAGCCTCCTACGGGGTAACTGAATAAGAGGCCGGTGTGGTGTCCCGCCCTCATTTTTTAGTGTATCGCGATACATTAGGAAAGCAAGAAAAAAAGCCGCTGGAAGCGGCTTTTTCAGTGAATTATGGGATCGTTCCGTACATCGCTTGAATGACGGTAATGATACCTTCATTTGCTAGAGAGCCCGGACAAGAGTTGAGGTAACGCAACCTCGCGGCGGCAGTGCGGCTTGGGGAATATCCCCAAAATCCAAACCTGATGATTGAAAAGTAGTGACTGATTGAACTGCCACAGCCGCCGCTAGGCGTGCCTACCCCTGCCATTCCCGCCATACAAATCATAACGGTGCAAGGATTTGCTGCCTTGGCAGGAACAGGAGTAGCAAGGAGCCCGATCGACAAAGCAAGGGCACCCGGCAAAGACCATTTCACGATGCGTTTTTTCACGTCTCGACAGGCTCCGACAAACGACTAAGAACATATTTATATATACGAGAAATATGCTTCTAGTCACTCACTCTTTGCTTCTAAATCGTCTCCGTCTTCAAAGCCTAAAGGACTCAGCCGAGGCGGCGGGTTGTCCTTGAGATAGCTGCTTAACCCTTCCATCCAAGTCCGGATCTCGGGCCTAAGAGAAGGAGCATCCCCGCTCAAGGAACGGCGCAGACTGGTAAGTGACATACCTGTGCGGCGGGCAAGTATGACTTCATTCCAGCCAATATGAAGCATCAACTGACGATCAGCGTAACCTTGCTTCTTGCGACGGGCCTTTTCTTCGGGCGTTAGGCTGGCAGGGCGTCCGCGCCTCGCGCTGACGCTACTCACGGGAACCCCATTCATGGTTAGCGGCAAGAAATGCTGGTCTTTCAAGCGGCACCGATCCCCCGTGATTAAAACCAATAAGGTTTCTCACATGAAGGTAATGCAGCGAAGCCCTTTGATCTACTGTCCAAAACATCATCTCGGGTGAGCCTCCGAAGGTCCTCGGCTTGGTGGTGACAAGCCAAGGACTAATAGAAATACCTTAATCTTTTACTGAATCGAGAAAACGCATTTCTCCACCGCTATCAACGATGGTTTCCCAGACTTGCACTTTCTGGCCGTCCTTATCGTAACTACGGCTCTGCAACCGCCCTTTTACCCAGACCAAGCGCCGCGCGCCGCCAGCTTTTTCCAGCTTTTCAACAAGCCCTTTCTGGAACGTTATGACTTTGTGCCAAGTCGTAATTTCCTTCCATTCGTTGTTGTCATCTTGCCACGAGTGCTTGTCGGCCACTGAAATGGCTGCTTTCCGCTTTCCGTTGGCAAGGTCGATGATTTCGGCATCCTGCCCGATATAGCCCACAATGATATGCACGCTCGACATACTGCATCCTCCCTATGGAGAGGAAAGAAGTGCCTTTCCTCATTTTTTTAATGTATCGCGATACATTATCAAGCACAACAAAAAAGAACGATTTCCCTGAGAAAACTGCTCTTTTTTGTTGGGTGTCATTACTCACAACCTGCCGGACAACAGCCCCATTCGATCCCATGAGGGCAGCAACCCTCCATTGTCTCGGCTAATTCTTCAGGAGTGGCATAGTCACCGCGTACTTTCGCAGTTTCAATAAATGCTTGCCGCTCTATCTCAGGCAAGTTCGCGGCGTGCTGGTCTATAGCGCCGGAAAACTTGCTGACGAAAAACTCATAGCTGCATCCGCATCCGTTCATGGATTCATCCCGGATACGCTCAATCACCTCTAGATAATCCGTCATTTCTGTGCCTTTCGTTTCTCCACCTGCCAGCGGTCCAAACACACATCCACGTTCTGATGTTGCAGACATGGCATCATGAAGGCGTCTTTGCGGTCCGTATCAACGTAATACAGCGCGCCCATGATAATCACTTCGCACACGAGAACGGAAAGCATGATCGCCAAGATCTTAGCTTTCCTATTCGTATCGTTGAACGGCTTTTGCATCCCTTTCTCAATCCGCATTAGTGATGGCCTCGCGCCTGTAGGTGGCAAGGAAATCGGTCAAGCCGCGTGGGCACGCTGGATAGATCGGGTTTCTGAGCAGACGCCACGCTTGCAGAAAGGCGCGCCGTTCTGGGTGAGGCATTGCCTCAATCTCACGGCGAATAATACGCCACGCGCGGGCCTGCCGATCGCGAAGGTAGCATTGCTCTGGCGTCCACTGTAACGCCTTGGGGCGAGGTTGTTCCTGCATGTCAGGAAAGAGCCCAAGAGGCTCTGAGGGAGCAACCTCGACCGGCCTTGGCGGCATGAGAATATTGAGATCGGGCACGGCGATGCCAAAAGGCCACGGACTGAAACGCATAGGTGAGCCTCCTATGGGTTGAAGTGAGTGCCGGCACAATGTGCCGGCACACGTCTTGATTATGCAGCCTTCGGCTGGCGCGCCTCGAACAGCGCTTTGAGCGTCATCACCTCGCCATCGTCGCTATCTTTTCCGCTTTCGCTTGCGGCTTCTTCCCGCGAAAAAACTGCTCCGTCACTCATGACGAAACAGGTATCGTCAAGATAGCTGGCCGGGGCGAGATCCGGGTTCCACCCTTCACCATTCTCTGCGCGGCTGAGTAGTTCCATATAAAGATCCAGTGCCGTATCGTCCGCAGACACGGGAACGGCCTGAATCAGCCAGTTGGTAGGGCAGCGGCCTTCTTCTGCATCATAAGAAAGCGCCTCGGGGTCCACGAGAGATCCAGCAGGCCGGTTGGAAAGAAAGGCATCAATAGCGGCCTTCCAATCATTGCGGGATACTGCGAGAGATCCAAGAAAATCAGCGTCACCATGCTCCATCCGGACTTCCATCATGGTTGAAAGGGTTTCGCGCAGATTAGCAACCGTATCGGCAGGATCGACTGGAACGCTAACGAACAAGTCTCCGAACAGATGAGGGGCACTATTGCGGGCTGATAACGCCTCGGCATCATTCCGCGCGTCGTGAATACGAGCAACGGAGCGAAGGAAAATTTTAGGATCTTGCATAGGGTGAGCCTCCTAAGAGATTGCGAGATATGAGGCTGGTGTGGTGTCCCTTCCTCATGTCCTTAATGTATCGCGATACACTAAAGGACGCAAGCAAAAAACGCAGTTTTCCGCGAC